>CAJUOE010000160.1 GCA_910587895.1 uncultured Lachnospiraceae bacterium | reverse complement strand
GTTGTGCAGGGTCTCCTTTTTGGCCTGAACGACCCGGTCCTTTTGCGATTTGATATTCGGCATTCGTACCACCTCCTTAAATCCCCAGAACTCTTCTTCCTTTTCATACCCCAATTCCTTAGCATACCAGCGCATAACACCTTCCACCGTCAACGCATGCTGGCGATGAAAAGGCTCTTTATTATATTCTTTCAGCAGCTCCCATGCCTGCTTTCGGGAAATGCTGCTTTTTCGCTCCTCATGCCCGGCTTTCTCTGCCGCTTTGTGGACGTTTCCGGTATGGTCGGAGGATTTTCTTTCCAGACTTTTCATCGTCGGGAACAGTCACGCAGTTAATCCACATTAGTCCAAACAAGAGCAACTACGCTTAAATCCTCGGTTTTCATTATATAACACCAATCCATATTAGTCCACCAAAGTCCATAAATTTGATGTCTTTTTGATGTACTTTCTTTCTTTTGATGTCAGGTACGTTTTAGGAATCGCCCCTCTCAAGGACTTCTTCCTAAAAAATATCACTATTCTTTTCCAGGGCTTTGATTGCTTCCCTTTTCTTTGTTTCCGTTGCCTCCGCATATATATCCATCGTAGTTTCAATATTTGCGTGTCCCATGATACTCTGGATCACTTTGAGGTTTGTTTCATTTTCACAAAATCTCGTACAAAACGTATGCCTGATGTGGTGGCACGAAAAATGGGGAATCAATACCGGGCGTCTGCTCTCCCGTTTTGCCTTAATGATTTCTTCGGCATTGTAGGCTTCGTATATTCGTTTGATTGCATGGTTGATCACACTCGGCTTATGGATAATGCCGTCCTTGTTACAGAAGATAAATCCGCTCATTCCATCAACAACCTGCACATTAAAACCACTTTCTTTCTGTGCTTCATACTCATTCCGAAAAGCCTTTTCAACAGCTTCCATCATCGGTATGATACGCACCCCAGCTTCAGTTTTGGGTGTAGAGATATGAAATTCGCTCTTTCCATTCTCCATTACCCGGTAAATCGCTGCATGGTTGATACTAATGGTCTTATTATCATAGTCTAAATCTTCCCAACGCAAACCTATCATTTCTCCAATGCGGCATCCGGTTCCGAAAAGAGCTGTGAACAATGGCAACCAATGGCAGTACACCGGGCTTTCAGATATGTAGTTCAGAAATGCCCTCTGCTGTTCCAACGTAAGTGCGTGTCTGATGCCTTTGTTCTTCCCGTCTTTCTTCTTTATCTCCGCCATTACACCACTTGCGGGATTATTGCGTATCACATCATCTCTGACCGCCATCTGAAAGGTAGGGTGCAGTACGGTATGGATATTATCCAGCGTATTCGGCTGCAATCCCATTTCATTCAACAGTGAATAGTAAAAGAAACGCACATCGGAATATTTTATATCGCTGATAATCCTTTTTCCGAATGTATCCCTAACATAATGGTCATACATATATTTGTAATTTACCCTTGTGTGTTCCTTTAAGTCATACTTTGTTGATATGTACCTGTCAAAAGCGTAGTTTAATGTTGTCTTTCCGCTGCAATAGCTTTCCAGACCGTCAAGCTGGTCACGGACAAGGGCTTTTTCCTTTTCCCGCAACTCCATCAAGTCATTTGCATATACAACGTGTCTTTTTCCGCTTGGATCAGTGTATTGGTAGATATACCTTTTGTCGCTTTTCCTTTGGCTCTCACCCTTCCTTAATACTCTGCCTTTTAAATCTTTCCGTGATTTTGACATAATGCACCACCTTCCTTTTTAACAGAAAGAGGTCACAAATGCCATTACTCGCTCTTTTCTTTTTTCTCCTGCTCACGCAGCTTGTTAAATCCCTGAACGAGCGTCTGTGTTATGGTCAGATTATGATTGCTGGCATACTCTGTTATATCTGTATGCTCGTCTTTTGTGAGGCGGATAAAAACACCTTCACTCCTCGGATTTTCCAATCTCGGTCTACCCGTTCTTGCCACCCGCCATCACCTACCTTTCATAATCTCACTAACATCATACTACTTGTATATCAAAAAGTCAATCATTTTTTGATATACAATAATTTGTTTCCTCTTTTCTGACCAAATCTACACACGAAAAGTTTCCAGATATTCTTCAAAAATCGGCACACTCACAAGGGTAATACGGTTTATCTTATATACCGCATGGGCTTCCTGCGCCAGTTTCATAAAACTGTGCTTGCTCATTGAATACCTCTCCGCCCCTTCGTCATATCTGATAAAATCTTTCTTTTTAACTTTTGCCTCCATTCTCCACCTCTTTCCTAAAGATTGTTCCTTTTCTCTTGCTATGGTTTTGGCATATCTGCCAATAAAAACACAGCCAATAATTAGGATATGCTTTTATTGGAAGATATTAAAAAAACACATACGGGTGACAGCTCATTACACTGTCCACATCGGTATCGCACCGTCATTCTATATTGACCGAATAATCGGAAGTATCATTATCAAAGATATGCCTCATTGCCTCATGTAACTGCTACACTTTTTGCCAGACATTCATCGCTCACTGCCTTAACTTCAATACCAGATTTCAGTATTCCCTCGTATGCACTTCCATATAAAAATGGAAGCAGGCAGCTCTTGGCGTGTCCGCATAGCGGCTCCGCATATCCCACACGTCCCGTATGTATTTACATATTCAATTTTCAAGGTACGCCCGGACAAAATTTTCTGTCCGCTTT
>CAJUOE010000159.1 GCA_910587895.1 uncultured Lachnospiraceae bacterium | reverse complement strand
CGGTCTGATCCCGTGCGTTTCGTGTGTTTCCTCATCATTGCATTTACCATTTTCCCTTTCCCGATATATTTCCAACAACTTAATTCCCATTATAGCGGATATCTTTCGTTTCTTCCATACCCTTTTTCCATAAATCCCTATAAGAATTTTTAAAACACTTGACTTTAATATGCTAGCTTGTTAGTATATTGGCGTAGCTTTCATATCAGGAAATGTGTCCGTTTTGGCACATTTATCCACATTATCAAGGAAAGGGAGAATATACATTATGAAGAAGATACTTGTACTTATGTTGACATTCGCTATGACATTGTCACTGGCTGCCTGCGGAAAATCCGATTCCGAGACGTCCGGCTCCGCCAAAGACGGCGATCTGGCATATGTCAAAGAAAAAGGAACGCTGGTTGTCGGCATCACAGATTTTGAGCCCATGGATTACAAGGACGAGAACGGCGACTGGATTGGATTTGACGCAGACATGGCAAAAGCTTTCGCTGAGAGCCTCGGCGTTACCGCTGAATTCGTGGAAATTGACTGGGACAACAAGATTATGGAGCTGGAAGGCAAGACCATCGACTGCGTATGGAATGGCATGACGCTCACCGATGAGGTGACAAGCGCTATGGAGTGTTCCAATGCATACTGCAACAATGCGCAGATTGTCATCGTGCCCAAGGACAAAGCAGACCAGTACCAGGATACGGACAGCCTGTCTGACCTTACGTTCGCTGTAGAGGCAGGAAGCGCAGGGGAGAAAGAGGTATCCGCACTGGAATTGAATTATACAGCCGTAAAGGCGCAGGCAGACGCGCTGATGGAAGTCGCAGCCGGAACTTCTGACGCTGCTGTCATCGACTCTCTGATGGCCGCTGCCATGGTAGGGGAAGGCACCAGCTACGCTGACCTGACTTATACGGTTGGATTGAACAGCGAAAAGTACGGCGTTGGATTCCGCAAAGGATCTGACCTGGCCGGCGCATTGAACGACTTCTTTGCCTCCAGCTATAAGGACGGCAGCATGACGGAATGTGCAGAGAAATACGGCGTTCAGGCTGCTGTCATCGAACAGTAGGACGCGTATCCAAAATACCGGAATATCACAGCAAAAGAAGGCAGGAACACTTATGGAACAGATTCTGGAACAACTTCCTATCGTCCTGAAAGCATTGAACATCGGCTTTCTGCAGACATTAAAATTATTCTTTGTAACGCTGATCGGCGCGTTTCCGCTGGGACTGATTATCGCCTTTGGCTCTATGTCCCGTTTCCGGCCGTTAAGTTACTTTACAAAATTCATTGTCTGGATTATCAGGGGAACCCCCCTGATGATTCAGCTTTTAATCATCTATTATTTCCCCGGGCTGGTACTGCATAATCCTATCTGGGGCGGCGGCGAAACCGGACGCTTTTTTGCCGCTTCTGTTTCTTTCATTTTAAATTATGCCTGCTATTTCTCGGAAATTTACCGCGGCGGCATCCAGGGGGTACCGGTGGGGCAGGAAGAAGCCGGGCTGGTGCTCGGAATGACGAAGGGACAGATTTTCTTTAAAATCACGCTGTTACAGATGATTAAGCGGATTGTTCCGCCCATGTCAAACGAAATCATCACGCTCGTAAAAGACACCTCACTGGCGCGTATTATCGCCTTACAGGAGATTATCTGGGCAGGACAGGCGTTCATGAAGGGTTCTCAGGGAATCTCCGGCGCCATCTGGCCGATGTTTTTTACCGCGGTATATTATCTGCTCTGGAACGGCATTCTGACAGTCCTCCTTGGGCGGTTAGAGAAAAAACTGGATTATTTTAAGTAGGAGGAAGGCAAATGCCAATTTTGGAAGTAGAACACATTCGAAAATATTTTGACCGCACGGAGGTCCTAAAAGACATCAGCTTCTCTCTGGAAAAAGGACAGGTCGTCTCCATCATCGGTTCTTCCGGCAGCGGAAAGACCACGCTGCTGCGGTGCCTGAACTTTCTGGAACGTCCGGACAAAGGCGTCATCCGCGTAAACGGCGAGACTCTGTTCGACGCTGAAGACCCCAAAACACAGCAGGAATCGCAAATCCGTAAAAAACGGCTGCATTTCGGACTGGTCTTTCAGTCCTTCAACCTGTTCCCCCAGTATACGGCTCTTCAGAACGTTATGCTGGCAAAAGAGCTACTGGCAAAGGAACAGCCCAATTACAAGACAGAGCGCAAAAAAATTCACGAAGAAATTGAGGGACAGGCCAAAGCATTGCTGGAACAGATGGGGCTTGGCGACCGCATGACGAACTATCCACACCAGCTGTCGGGAGGACAATGCCAGCGCGTGGCGATTGCAAGGGCGCTGGCGCTCCAGCCCGATATCCTCTGTTTCGATGAACCGACTTCCGCGCTTGACCCCGAGCTTACCGGGGAAGTTCTAAAAGTCATGAAAGAACTCGCCGAACAGAATACCACGATGGTGATTGTCACGCACGAAATGGCGTTTGCCCGCGATGTGGCAAACCATGTGATTTTCATGGACGATGGATGTATTCTGGAACAGGGGGATCCTGCACAGGTATTTGAAAATCCCAAAGAAGAACGCACCAGGCAGTTCCTTTCGCGTTTTACCCAGGGATAACATTTGTGATAGAAAAACGCACGGCGATTGCAGACCGTGCGTTTTATAGATTCGTTTCATTTCTGTTCTTATTCACAGGGAAACATCATTCCCCATTGCCCGCGGATTTTATCTAACAGCTCCATGACCCGCAGAATCTCACTGTGCGGCATCTCCTCACACTCTGTCTTACCTGCCTCTATCGCGCGGACACAGGATAACACCTCGTATTCGTAGCCATTTATCTGCGCGGGAACCTGATAACGCGCCGTCAGTTTCCTGTCCAGGTCATATACCCGGATTTCCTCACAGTTATTGATATTCTGTACTTCCAGATAGCCTTTATCCCCGCTGATAACGCCCTGCCGGTCGGTCTGCGCCAGCATGTCGCTGTGGAGCACCGCCATTTTCCCGTCCTCAAAGGTAAGTGTGATGCTGTTCATCCAGTCCACGCCTTTGGGAGACATGACGGCAGTCGCATTTACTTCCTTTATCACTCCATGGAACGCCATCAAGGCAAAGTTAATCGGGTACACGCCCAGATCCAGCAGCGCGCCGCCTGCCAGCGCCGGCTCCTGCATCCGCTCCACATGCGAAAGGATATAGCCAAGGTTCGCCGTCAGGGATGTCACATTCCCGAGAACCCCGTCTGCCAGAAGGTCATCTATCATTTTGCGGCTCGGCATGTAACGCGTCCAGATTGCCTCCGCCAGAAGCAGTCCCTTCTTCTCCGATAGCACCATCAGTTCCCGTGCCTGCCTCGCATTTACGGTAAATGCCTTTTCCACCAGCACATGCTTGCCATGTTCCATGCAAAGCCTGGCATGTTCATAGTGATGGGAATGCGGGGACGCCACATAGACCAGTTCCACTTCGGGATCCTGCACCATCTCTTCATAGGATCCATACGCCTTCTCAAATCCCCATTGTTCAGCAAACTTTTCCGCACGTCCGTAATCTCTGGACGCCACCGCATACTTTTCTATCTGCGCAAGCTCTGTTACCGCCTTTGCCATGCTGTGCGCAATGCCGCCCGGCGCTAAAATTGCAAATTTCATGTCTCAACCGCTCCTTCCTGCCCCTGATATTCTCCAAATGTTCCCTTCGTGTCGCGCTTTATCTCATAAAGAGCCTCGTCCGCCCGGCCAAGCAATTCTGCGATCTCTGCGTCCGCGTCACCCGTCCACGCAAAACCGGCAGATGCACGGATTGTCCTGCGCTCCGTATCCGACAATTCGACGCAGCTCTCTGCTAATTTATCATAAAACACTTTTATTAATTCTACTACATCCTCCCTGTCCCGGCAACCGAAAATCATCATGCAGAATTCATCTCCGGAACGCCTTGCCGTGAGGAAATGTTCGTGCGGCATACTGCTCATCACAGCAGAAAAGCTCTGCAGGTAACGGTCGCCCATATCATGTCCGAACGTATCGTTGATGCCCTTGAAGAAATCCAGATCCAGCATGACGACTGCACAGACCTCATCTTTGCCCATTCCCTGAAGTTTTTCTTTTGCAAGCTGCTTAAAATGCTGGAATTTGTAAAGCCCGGTAAGCGGATCATGGGTATTCTCATAGCGCATACGCTTTTTCTCCATGATGCCTGCCGTCACGTCCGTGATTACGCCAAGCTTTCCCTCCACAGACTCAGACATATATATCCGCACATATTTCTCATCGTGGATTTGATAGACGTCCGTTTCTCCTTCGACCGAATGATCTGTAATCCGCCGGATGCACGCGTCAAACGCATCCGCATCCCTGCAAAATTCCGCAACTTCCTTCTCGGAAACGCCAAGCAGTTCTCCCAGTCCCGATGTGACAAAGACACGGTTAATCCTGCTTTCATATTCGAACGCCGCCAGGGGAATCCCGCTGATTTCAATAATCGCGGATATCCTGTTGGAAATATTGACGATGCTTGTGACCATCGTATTGATGCCGCTGCTCAACTCCTCGAACTCGCGATTTCCGCCCACGGATACCGTGGTGTCAAAATTGCCGTTCGTGATTGCCGACAGGTTCTCATTGATCTGATGTATGCCGTCAATCACTTTCCGCCGGACAAGGTAATTCAATAAAAGGACAACCGCCGTCTCAATCAGCAACAGGTATATAAATGTGAGAAACGTATCCGACAAAAGTTTACCCCACAGAACTTCTGCCGGCAGAACCGCACAAATTAACACATCTTCATACTTACGGCTTACCACATATCTTTGTTTTCCGTCTGTCCCCGCCTGATATGCGCCTCTTTCGCACGCCAAAAGCGAACTGAGCTGATAGTATTCCTCTGCAAAATCCCTCTGTATTCCCTCTGAATGCCCTAAGACTTTTCCCGTCTCACTGTCAACGACAAATAATTCCTCCCCTTCATCGGTAGGAAATCTGGAAAAAATATAATCATATGTATTTCTTGACTGCGCCTCCATCTGTCTCTTGGGCTCAAATCCGACCTGAACAACTCCTTTCTGAGCTTTCCTCGCCACTCCCACATACTGCATGACCTTCCCTTCGGCGGCATTGGGCTGTGGCTCCTGAATCAGGTACGCATCCTCATTATCACTGTCTAAAAGATCCAGAAACGGGCGCGTCTGTTTATCGTCCGCCATGTCGATCCCCACATATTGTGGAACCGAAGCTGAGGCAATAATCCCATTTTCATCAATGATATGAAGTTCATCCACATCAAGCAGTTCTGCAAGGTACTGCATTTTGGAGACGTCCATGGAGACTTCCTCCTGTTTGTCCACCACGTAAGACGCTGCCTTAGCCCGGATAAGGTAATCTTTATCCAGATTGTTTTTCAGCAACGCAAGCTCTCTGCGGTTATTCTCCAGCGTATGTGTCACCTGCTCTATCTTAGCCTGAAAACTGTTAAACTGCTGATTCTCCAGCGTATGTTTGTTGAGCAGCACATCGATAACAAGAATCAAAAAGATTGCGGACGTCAGAATGACTACCACGTATTTGATAAACGTTTTCTGCATAAACTTCATCTCTTTCTCAGACTCTTTAAAAATGAAAGCAATGCAGTGCGCTCCCTGATGTCTCTGTTCCTATGTCTTTGGCACTGTTCATTGCTTTCACTTCTATTATATCATAGGTATTTCCTTTATTAATTCCCGTTTTTTCGCAAATTCACCTATATTTTCGCAAAAAGCATAATATGGAAAATGTTGTCCTCACAGTAACATCCAAGATTTCCTCCTATTTTATTTGAAAACGCCTGTACCCCCTGCATACCCAGACCATGTCCATCTCTTTGCCTGCTGCGCGGCAGACCCGTCTGCTCATCCAGCAAAATTTCCCTCTCATACTCATTCTGCACATGAACCAATACATGCCCTTCCTCACATTGAATCCTCGCTTTCACGCACTTTTCCTTCTGCTCAAACTTTTCCACGCACCTTATCGCATTTTCAAGCAGATTGGCAACCACGGAGGCAAATTCATAGTCATTGAACGGCAGCTCTTTGGGCACTGTCGTTTCCATCTGTACATCCACGCCGGCAGCGCGTGCTCTGTCTGCCATATGGGAAAGGATGGAGTTGGTTATCAGATTATCGCAGTATTTTATTACCTTATTCTCATCTGCAACCTTCTTGATATGTTCCGTCAGATTTCTTATCTCTTCATACTCACCCTGTTCTAAGAGCGAGCTGATAAGCCCGGAATAATGACGCATATCATGCCGCAGTATCTTTAAATTCCGCTCCGCCCGTTCCAGCAGGTAATACTGCCCTTCCAGTCCCTTGATGTACGACTCAAAAAAGACATTTTTCCAGTAAATCCCCGCGCGTTTCGATTCACTCTCCAGATACCGCAGCACCACCACATAGGAAATAAACATCGTCAGAAGAAACAGAATCGCAGCCAGTGTATTCTGGGGATTATCGTCCAGCGTATAAGGGAAAAATACCAGGCAGGAAAACCCGCAATAGAAAAACACCGGGATCAGGCAAAGCTCCCACCATCCTTTCATGGACTCCCTGTCCTGATAGCGGATTCCGATCTCGCGGATTCTAAAATATAAAATTAACAGGATGACCACATGAACGACAACGCTCCCGATCATCGAAATCAGGGTGCTGCCTGTCCATATATGCAGGATCGTTGCCATAATGCTGCCGGCAATTACATAATTGGACGCACTGAGCCCCATAAACAGCACACGGCTGTCCCTCTTTTTGGAAATAAACAGGCCTGTAAACTGCGTCAGCAATATCTGGAACACGGTCACTACACCATAACACAGACGGCTGTCCGGAAAAATGTTAAGTTTCAGCAAGTCCAGTATGGACAACGCCAGAAAAGAAGACACGCAAATTCCTGCCGTTTTCGCTCTGGAATATCGGTGCGAGATAAACAGATACATAAACAGCATCAGAAAAATATGGCTTATCATATAAGATATATTTTTGTAAATCATTTCCTGCCTCCTACAGATAACATTCCGAGATAAACAGAAGATACTCCTTCTTCACGTCGGCGGCCCTCGTCTTGCTGACCGGAATCCGCCTGCCGCTCTCCATCAGAATATTACCATATTCCAGCTTTTTGATATGGTTCATATTGATAAGGAATGATTTGTGTACACGCAGGAAACTTTTGTCCCCCGAAATCTGCCTTATCTCCTCGTCAAATGACTTCCGTATGAAAATGCTCTTAATGGATGACCCATCCATCAAATGAACGTTGAGCATCCGCGAATAATTTTCAATGTATTCAATTTTGGAATACGGCACCGAAACCGTCCCCATCTTCGTCTTAACCGGAAACAGTATCTCCTCATTCACTTTGTTGTAAGACAAGGCAAATTCCATGGCCTCAAAAAAATCCTTTTCACTGACCGGTTTCAACAGATAGCGCGCCGCATGTACCCCATACGCCTCCAGTGCAAAATCATCCGAGGAAGTAAGATAGATAATGACCCCCTCACTGCCGACCCTGCGCAGCAGGCTGCCAATATCAATCCCCGACCGCTCGGACATAATCATGTCCAGTACATAAATATCTGCCAGTTTCCCTTCGGAAATCCTGTCATATAAGATACAGGCATCCGAAAATTTCTCTATCTCAAAACGGATGCCTGCAACTGATTCCCTGTACTTTTCCAGCAGTTTCTCCACATTATGTAAATCCCTGATGCAGTCATCGCAGATTACTACCTTCATATATTTTTCGCTGCTGCCAACCGGGCAGCACTCCCTTCATCACTAAATAATCGTCAGAATTCCTACTGATTTCAAGAGCAGGACAAACAGCAATACCGGCGCAATATATTTCACCATCACCACGTACAGCCCGCGCCTGCCGAATTTCTGTCCACCCTTTTCCACCTCGTCAATAATCGTTTTGGGCTTTAAGATCCAGCCAATCAGGATACAGGTTCCGATTGCCACCAGCGGCATGAACAGGTTGTTGCTCAGATAATCCATGATATCAAGAATCTGCGCTGTCGCGCCGTTGGGCAGCTGAAACTCAAAGTACCATTTGTTATAGCCCAGGCAGACTGCAATTCCGCCCACAAGCGCAATACCCATCTCAATCAGGGACGCCTTAAGCCTCGACAGATGAAACTTATCCATCAGGCTTGACACCACCGCCTCCATGACAGAGATTGCGCTCGTCAAGGCCGCAAACAACACCATGGCAAAGAACAGGCAGCCAACAACATTTCCCACCTTGCCCATAGCGGCAAATACCTTGGGCAGGGATACGAACATCAGGCTGGGGCCGGACGCCTCCATGCCCTCTCTTCCCATGAAAGTAAATACCGCCGGAATAATCATGACACCGGCAAGAAATGCCACGACGGTATCGAAAATCTCAATCTGGTTGATGGAGCGCACCAGATTGTCCTCATCCTTCACATAGGATCCGTACGCCACCATAATTCCCATGGCAACGCTGAGGCTGAAAAACAGCTGTCCCATGGCGTCAAGAAGCACGGTGAAAAATCCTTTTACCGTAAGCCCGCTGAAATCAGGCACCACATAAATCTTAAATCCTTCCAGTCCCGTTCTGGTAACGCCCTGTGCATCCGTATGGGAAATGGTCAGGGAGAACACGGCAATCCCCACCACAAGCAGAATCAATACCGGCATCAGCACCTTGGAAAAAGTCTCAATTCCTTTATTTACGCCAAGGATAATGACAATGGATACCACGGCAAGGAATATCACCAGAAGCACAATCGGAGATACCTCCTCTGAGATAAATCCGGTAAAATATCCGTCTTCCGCTGCCTGCATACCTTCCCCGGTAAGGAAAGCAATAAAATATTTCAGCACCCAGCCGCCGATTGCACAGTAATAGGGCAGGATAATGACCGGAACCAGGCAGGCAAGCACGCCTAAAAATCCCCACTTTGACTGAAGCTTGCCATAAGCCGTCAGCGGGCTCTGTTTCGTCTTCCTGCCAATCGCAATCTCCGTCACCAGCAGCGTGAAACCAAAGGTGACCGCCAGGATCAAATAAATGAACAGATACAGCCCTCCGCCATCCTTGGCTGCCAGATAGGGGAACCTCCAGATATTTCCAAGCCCTACAGCGCTTCCGGCAGCGGCAAGCACAAAGCCGATGGAACCTGAAAATGAGTTTCTTTTTTGTTTCTCCATAATTTTCTCCACTCCTTCTAAATTGTATATCTCCTATTGTACTGATTTTTTTCTTATTTTACAATCCCAAGTTTAAATAAGTGGACAACTTATTACAATTTTGTTAAAATACTTACATAACAAAGCAAAGGAGAGTAAATACAATGAATGAGAACAAAGAATTCAAACCATTTGTTCCCGCCAACAAGACACTTCCTGAGTTTACGGCAACTTCCATCATACTTGGAATTTTCCTGGCAGTTCTGTTTGGCGGAGCAAACGCGTACCTGGGTCTCCGCGTGGGAATGACGGTATCGGCATCCATTCCGGCCGCGGTATTATCCATGGGAATCATCCGCGTTATTTTAGGAAGGGATTCCATTCTGGAAAACAACATGGTACAGACCATCGGTTCCGCCGGAGAATCCGTAGCGGCAGGTACAATTTT
>CAJUOE010000158.1 GCA_910587895.1 uncultured Lachnospiraceae bacterium | reverse complement strand
TTATACTAAACACCGATTAGATTTGCAGTTTATACTTTAGTTTTCATACAAAAAGCCGATAATCCAAATATAGGAATATTTGGAGATATATGGTATGAGTAAAAAATCAAATACAGATAGTAAAATACTCGAAATAAAATTACAGGGACACGCCGCAGGCATCCTGAACCAGGCAGTGGAATTCCTAAAAATCTTTTTGCCTGAAACTTTGGCCAAAAGGCTTGTTGCCATCATCCTGCTTGCAATAGGTGTTCCCGTTAAAACTGCCGTCGGGCTGACGGGGTTATCCGAAAGGAGCCTTTGGACACTTCATAAGCAGCTGTCTGTGATGGATGTTTCTGAAATAATGATGTTTCATTATGGCGGTGGGCGTCCTGCAAAGGTATCAGGGCTGGAGGGACAGATACTTGCCGAGATAGAGGCCAATAACTATCATACGCGCCAGGAGATTGCAGATATGGTTTTGGAAAAATTCCATATCAAAATGTCCAGGACATCTGTAGGTAGGCTTCTAAAAAAAACGGCATCAAATGGCTGAAATGCGGCTCCCTTCCGGCAAAGGCTGATATCGGGAAGCAAAACAGCTATTTTGAATCTGCCCTTAAGCCGCTGATGGAGAAAGCAGCCTCTGGGGACATCGCCCTGCTTTTCCTTGACGCCTCACATTTTGTCATGGGATGCGACTTTCTTGGGCACATATACGGGAAAACGCGGCGGTTCGTCAGGACATTTTCCGGGCGCCAGCGTTATAATGTGCTCGGGGCCTTAGATTACGTTTCCAAGAAAGTCCACACAATTACCAATGACACTTATATAACAGCCACGGAAGTGTGTGCCATGCTGCGCCAGATCGCTTCCGAATATAAAAGTCTGCCGGTGCACCTGGTACTTGACAATGCGAGATACCAGAAATGCGCAGCCGTACAGGAACTCGCCAAAAAGCTGGGGATATCGCTCGAGTACATACCGCCATACAGCCCAAACCTTAACCTGATTGAGCGCGTCTGGAAATTTGTCAAGGGTGAACTGCGCTCAAAATACTATGGCGACTTTACAAACTTCCGGGAAAAAATTGACTCTACCATTTGTAGCACATCCGGAAGCAATAAAGCAAAGATTGACAGGCTGATTGGCAAGGGAGTCCAATTGTATCATGACATCAGGGCAGTAGATGGTAACACATTTTCATTCCCGGAAGGAGTAAATAATGCGGCCTAAATGGGCATATCTATTTACTGCAAATCCAATCGGTGCTTAGTATAAAATAATTTATTGACATATCGACGTGATAGTGGTATTATATCAATAACATCACGGAATGAAAGCGTTTGCATAACACGGAAGGACAGCAAAATGACAATAAACGATATTGCAAAACTTGCAAAGGTGTCGCCCTCGACCGTGTCCAGAGTGCTCAACAATAACGGGCTGGTGAAAGAGGAGACCAGGCAGCGGATTCTGCGGATTGTGGAGGAAAGTAAATTTGTCCCCAACGCGTTTGCCAGAAGCCTGAGCAATGAGAGTCTGATCAATAATGTGGGACTTATCGTGCCCAATATAGACAACCCGTTTTTTGCAGCGCTGGCAGAGGGCGTCAGCGCCGCTGCGGATGAATGCGGATACAATTCCTTTTTGTTCAATACCAATGAGGATGTGAAAAAAGAGCTTCGGTTCCTGCAGACTTCACAGGAACAGAGGCTCCGCGGTCTGCTCATGGTTCCGGTGGTGGAAAATGATACAGTGAACCGGTCCTATCTCCTGCGGCTTCCGATTCCGGTGGTGATGATCGACCGGGAGGCGTACAACACGAATTTTGACGGAGTGTTTTCGGACGACATAGAGGGCGCCTACAACGCGGTGGAGGCGCTGATCAAAAACGGGCATACGAAGATTGCCCAGATCATGGGTCCGCAGACCACGAAGCCCGGCCGGGCGCGTCTGGAAGGTTACCGCCAGGCGCTGGATGCTCACGGGATCCCGTACCGGGAGGAATATGTGGTGGAAGGCAAGTTTCAGAAAGAGGAATCCTATGAGGGGATGCAGAAGCTGATGAAGCTGAAGGATCCGCCCACCGCCATCTTCTCGGCCAACAATCTGACGAGTATCGGAGTGCTGAAATATCTCAAGGAACATAATCTCCGGCTTGGCAGGGATATTTCCATGGTGGGATATGATGATAGTGCTGAATACAACGAACTTGTTTCGGCTGCTAAAACAACTGACGCTTTAAATGAACCTAAACGCTTCGAAGATATGGTCAAAGCTGCT
>CAJUOE010000157.1 GCA_910587895.1 uncultured Lachnospiraceae bacterium | reverse complement strand
TTTGAATTCATGGTTGACCATTTGATTGACAATTTATTCGAATAGGCGGAGGGAATCGCAAAAGAAAACAGGAGCCAGACAATTACGCTACGGATAATTTGAGGCATATCCTGATGGAGGTAAAAGATGAAAATAGAAGTTATGAGGAAAAATAATACAGAGATTGCAGTTGTGAGCAGTGATGAACTGCTGATTACAGATGTCCAGTCTGCGTTAGATTTAGTTATGACGGTAAAATACGAAACAGGTTGTACAAACATTGCCCTGAACAAGGAGGCTGTTGTAAATGATTTCTTTGTCCTAAGCACTTGTCTTGCGGGGGAGATATTGCAGAAATTTATCAATTATGGTGTGAGATTTGCCATATACGGTGATTTTTCAAAATATACGAGTAAGCCGTTAAAAGATTTTATGTATGAAAGCAATAAAGGGAAAGATATTTACTTTCAACCTGCTGCTTCTTTTGCTATTGATAAGCTCTCCGGGGTTTCATAAGCAGAGAGATAATACGCAGGAAGAACCATTTTAACGTTTGAGAACAAGGTGGAAATGCCACTTTGTTCTTTTTTTGTTTCATTTTTTTCGCATTTAAATCGACACATTTCGACATAAAATACAATTATACTATTATTATAATGGGGTTGAGATGGAAAATGGTTTCAAACGTGACAATTTTCGCGCTGAAAAGGGGGCAGCGATTGATTCATGTCGAAATCTAGAGAAATCTTCTCCTTGAAGGAAGTTTGAGATATGATATAATGAGCATTAGCGAGAAAAATATGCATACATATTTGACGAGCAGCGAATGAGAATCATAAAATGCTGTTTTATGATGTAATCTTATCGAAGAAATTTTTGAGGGAAAAAGTAAATTATTAGGAGGATATAACGTGGAAAAATTAAATGTAGCGATTGCAGACGATAACGAGAGCATGTTGCAGGCACTGGGAGAAATCGTTAGAAGCGATGAGGAGCTTCAGGTGGTAGGTACGGCTAAAGATGGAGAAGAGGCATATGAACTGATTCGCAATAAGGAGCCGGATGTAGTTCTTTTAGACATTGTTATGCCGAAATTAGACGGATTGACGGTGATGGACAAGATTCGAAATGACAAGAATATGAAAAAACACCCGGCATTTATCATGATTACTGCAATTGGACAGGAAAAAGTTACAGAAGACGCGTTTTCACTGGGTGCAGACTACTATATTATGAAACCGTTTGACAATGATGTGGTGCTCCGGCGAATCAAACACGTGCGAAATTTGGAGAAACGGAGGATAAATGAGGTGCGTAAGGTCAACGCCTATGAGAAGAATCAGGAGTTGGAGGGCAGGAATCTTGAGAGCGACGTAACCAATATTATTCATGAGATTGGCGTTCCGGCACATATTAAGGGTTACCAATATCTGAGGGAGGCAATTATCATGTCGGTTACCGATATGGAAATGCTCAATTCGATTACAAAAATCCTCTATCCGGGAATCGCAAAGAAGTACCAGACTACGCCAAGCCGTGTAGAACGGGCAATTCGCCATGCAATAGAAGTAGCCTGGAGCCGTGGGAAAATGGATACGATTGACGAGCTGTTTGGATATACGATCCACAATGGAAAAGGAAAACCGACAAATTCTGAATTTATAGCTTTAATTGCAGACAAAATTCGGTTAGAATATAAGTTGAGAGAGTAAAATACCCGCAGGAATGCGGGATAAGTTTGGAGGTTTACATATGAAAAAAATACTCTTTGCAGCTTCCGAGGGAAATCCTTTTATCAAGACAGGCGGCCTTGCCGATGTGGTGGGCGCCCTGCCAAAATACCTGGATAGCAGAAAATTTGATGTGAGAATTATTTTGCCGAAATATATGTGTATTTCCTGGCAGGAGACACAGAAACTGTCGCATGTGACAGAATTTTACGCGGATATGCCGAGAGGGAAAGAGTACATAGGGATTGACAAAGTAAAGGTCGATGGAATAACTTACTATTTCCTTGACAATGAACATTATTTTGCAGGGGACAGTCCTTACAACCAGATTTTTCAGGATGTAAATAAATTTGCATTCTTTTCCAGGGCAGTTCTGGCATGTCTGCCCAGGATAAAGTTTTGTCCGGACATTATTCACTGCCATGACTGGCAGGCGGCGCTGGTTCCAGTATTCCTGAAGGAATTTTATGGAAATGACAATTATTACAGGAAGATAAAGACGATCCTGACGATTCATAATCAGAAATTCCAGGGCAGATGGCGGATTGATGATATTGAGAATTGCCGGGACCTTCCTGCAGATTGCCGTTATAAGGCGATGGAGGCCTATCATGAGACTAATTTTCTCAAGGCGGGAATTTTATATGCAGATCGTGTCACGACCGTCAGTGAGACGTATGCGCAGGAAATCCAGTCCCTGGCAGGCGGAGAGGGACTGGATGGTGTGATGCGGCAGGCATCCGGGAAACTGTCGGGAATCGTCAATGGGATTGACAATGAGGATTACGACCCCATGACAGATGAGATGCTTTCAGCGCCATTTGGGATAAAAAGCATTGCCGGTAAAAAGAAGAACAAGAAATCATTGCAGCGTGAGCTGGGGCTTAAGCAGGATGGTTCTGCGATGTTGATCGGTGTTGTTTCACGCCTGACAGAGCAGAAGGGGTTTGCCCTGGTAAATGAGATCATGGAAGAAATGTTAAATACCATGAATGTCCAGGTGGCGATTCTGGGGACGGGAGAAGACCGTTTTCAGGATTCATTTCGTTACTTTGGCTGGAAATACGCAGGGCGCGTTTCTGCTACCATTGGCTACCGTGAGGAGCTTGCGCATAAGATTTATGGCGGGGCAGATGCGTTTTTGATGCCGTCGCAGTTTGAACCCTGCGGCCTGAGCCAGTTAATCAGTATGCGCTATGGCACGGTTCCCATTGTCCGGGAGACGGGCGGGCTTAAGGATACCGTGGAGGCGTACAATGAGATCTGGCAGACCGGAACAGGATTCAGCTTTGCCAACTATGACGCCAGTGAGATGTTGATGATTATCCGCTATGCCTATGAGGTGTTTACCAGCCATCCCAAAGAGTGGCGCATGATGATGAAACGCTGCATGAAGGCGGATCATTCCTGGCAATGTTCTGCAGGCAAATACGAAGAATTATACCGGGAGCTGTTAGGGTAGCAGCAGCGATACGTTGTCTGTTTCGCGCTCATAATAATAAATGGAATCGGAGAGCACTTCCTCTGGCAAGACTCCGGTAAGGTTCACTTCACAGACGATATCACGAAGAAACTGTGCGTTGTCGGTAAATGATGCCGGAACCACGATGAATTCATGGATGCTGCTGGGCAGAAGGATCAGGTTATCCTTCAAATCCTCAGAGATCTCTTTTAATGCGTTGGGATAGAGGATGCAGCAGGCGCCCAGAAAACGCCGGTTGTTTGTAAGGATATGCATGGGAAGCGTCTCACTGCCCGGTATGTCCGGTGTTTCCTGGTGATTTTCTCCCAGGAGCTCATTTTGCGAGGGGAATAACAGCGACATCATGGAATCGTAACGCCAGGGAAGAAGCTGTGGCGTATTCTGTCCGGCAAGGAGCAGAAGCATGTCTTTCGAGATGTTCCAGTAAGCGAGGTGGCTGTTGTAGATGAGAATGCTCGCATTGCCTTTCGTGTTGTCCGGTACCAGATAATAGAATACAATTGCAAGGTCAAGATAGGTAAAATGGGGAATTTCTTCGAGAAGTTCCCTGTTTTTGTCGTAGTTTACCAGCTTGTATACAATCTGTGGACGCACATGTTCCAGGCACGTAAAAAAGGACGTGTCAACGCTGTGGGTGAAACGGTGCTCGTTGTAATATTCGCAGATTTGACGTGTGATCTCCGGATAGGACGTCCCCTGTTCATACCGCTTAAAATAGGGCTCCAGGTAAATGGTAGGGGAAATATTATTTCCGGATTCCAAAATTGTCAGTCCATCTACAGAGAACCGGTTGTTGTGGGAAAAGGAATCAATCGAAATCCGGGTATTCTCTGGAAAGGACGCGTGAAGATCAGCAAGTAATTGCTGCTTGAATGTCTCGTAGGACAGGTTGTCGGCTACGGGTTGTTTTGATGAATGATGATTCATAGATACCTCCTGCGCTGTGCTGGCAGTAGCAGGAAAAGTCCACACGAAAATGTGTGGACTTTAGTGTAGCACGTTTTGCAGGGGATGGCAAGCAAAATTTAACCGGCAGATTTAATTTCTTTCCAGTACAGGTTGTAGCGCATTGCCGCCTCATCGTCCAGAGATTTTAAAACTTCGCAGTTGTTAAGGATTTCCTGCGGTGGAAAAATAGTGGAATTTTCCTGAAGTTCCTCGTCCAGGGATTCTTTTACTTTCGTGTTGGGCGTTGCATAATACACGTAGTCAAAATTCAGGGCGGCAATATCTTCCCGGCAGAGAAAATTGAGGAATTTTTCTGCATTTTCCGTGTGTCTTGCGCTCTTAGGCATAAACCACGAGTCAATCCACATATTGGATCCTTCTTCCGGCACGGAGAAAGCGAGGTTGTCATTGTATTCCAGCGCCAGCCCGGCCTCTCCGGAGTATACGACAGCCATAGCGGCATTTTCCGCAATCATCTCGTCCTGCGCCTCGTCCACAAGATAGGAGTAGACGAGTGGTTTCTGCTCAATGAGAAGCTTTTGTGCCTCACGCAGCCTGTCATCGTCTGTGGTGTTCAGGGAATAGCCAAGGATTTTTTCGGCAACCATAAAGGAATCACGGACAGAATCTGCCATGATAATTTTACCGGAGTATGATTCGTCCCACAGAACCTGCCAGGAGCTTACCTTTGACTCATCCACCATTTCCCGGTTGTAGAGGATCCCCACAGTTCCAAAAAAATAAGGAAGCGTGTATTTGTTTTGCGGATCGAAGGATTTCGAAAAGTCGAAATAGGAAGGGTCTAAATTCTTCACAAGGGGAATCCGGCTGTAATGCAATTCCAGAACCTCATTTTCGCCGATCAGTTTTTCTATCATATAATCTGAGGTACAGATCAGGTCGTAGTCTATTGCGCCTGCTTTGTACTTCGTGTACATATTTTCCGGGGTAATGTATTCTTCATATTCTACTTTAATGCCTGTCTCTGCCTCAAACATATCCAAGACCTTCGGCTCGATGTATTTTCCATAGTTCAGGATGGTGAGCGTATTGGGATCGTCTTTCCCGCATCCGTGGAAGAGGCTGAAAACAGCCAGTATCATGAAACAAAGCAGTAATGTTTTTTTCATTGGAGCCTCCTTTCGGGCGTCTTAATCCTGACGTTCCCTGCGCACGTCGGGGCGGAAGTTGATAAAAAGCAAAAGGATCAGCGCGATTAAAAAAAGAATCGTTGACAGGGCATACATTTCCGGACGGATGCCCTTGCGCATTTCCGTATAAATCATGGTGGAAAGCGTGTTGATGCCTGCGCCCTTGGTAAAATAGGTGACGGAAAAGTCGTCCAGCGACATCGTCATTGCCATCAGAAAACCGGAGAGCACGCCGGGCAGTATCTGCGGCCAGGTTATTTTGTAAAACGCATACAAAGGCGTTGCGCCCAAATCCAATGCCGCCTCGTAGGTCGTGCGGCTGCTCTGTTTTAATTTGGGAAGGACATTTAAAATCACATAGGGGATGTTGAAGGTAATGTGCGCGATTAACACAGTACCAAGCCCGAGCCTGGTAAAGCGCACAAATAACAGCATCATGGAGATTCCGGTAACGATGTCCGCATTCAGCAATGGGATATTTGTCGCGCCGAGCATGATGGTCTTGCCGCGTTTTTTCATGGCGTCGATGCCGAGCGCTGCAAGCGTCCCAAGTATCGTGGCAAGCAGCGCAGAGGCCAGCGAGACAAAAATTGTCGTGGAAAATGCCTCCATGATGGCAGTGTTGGAAAACAGTTCTTTGTACCAGCGAACCGTAAAGCCGCCCCAGACTACCTTTGCTTTGGAGTCGTTGAAAGACAGCACAATCAATACAACAATGGGAAGATATAAAAACAAAAAAATCAAAAACAGGTAGATTCGTTCCGCGGATTTTTTTATCATGCGAAAGTACCTCCTCCCTCATCACCATGTGAATTCATCAGCGCCATGCTGGCGATGACGAAAACCATCAGCACGACGGACAGGCCGGAGCCCAGGTTCCAGTTATATTCCTGCATGAATGCCTGCTCAATCACATTTCCAATCAAAAGCACCTTGCCGCCCCCCAGAAGGTCTGAGATGGCGAAAGAGGTAAGCGCAGGGACAAATACCATGATGATGCCGCTGATGACGCCCGACATGGTCAGGGGAAGGATGATGCGAAAGAAAATCGTGAGATTTCCCGCACCCAGATCCTTTGCAGCCTCGATGATATCCGGCTGAATACGCGCCATGGCATTATAAACTGGCAGAACCATGAAGGGAAGGAAGTCATACACCATGCAAAAGACGACGGCTGTGGGAGTGTTTAAGATATCAAGTCCCGGCAGTCCGATAAAGTCAAGCACGGAGTTGATGACGCCGTTGTTGGATAAAAGCATCCGCCATGCGAGGATGCGGAGCATGAAATTCATCCACATAGGCAGAATAAAAATAAATACAATCAACCCCTGGCTTTTGGTTTTGAGATTGTTCAAAATCATTGCCAGAGGATAGGATAAAATCAGGCAGAACACCGTGCAGGTTAAGGCAAGTTTCAGCGAGAGCATGAGAGATTTAAAATGCACGGAAAAAGTAATGGATGAGACGTTCAAAAGCGAAAAATCACCGCTGGTGGTGGTAAACGCATAGTACAGTATCATCAATGTCGGCAGCAGAATGAAACCTGCCATCCATAAAATATAAGGACCTGCCAGAAACTGGCGTTTTAAATTACGCATCTATGTCCACCGCCTTTTCATCGTTTGATTCCGGTTTGTTCATGATCTGGATATTGAAGGGAACGACCCGGATTCCGACATGAGAGCCTACCGGGTGCATCTGCGTCGTGTGTACCAGCCATTCGTAGCCGTTTGCAAGCACCTCTGTCTCCCAGTGTACGCCTTTAAAGATCAGGGATGTGACGTCTCCCTGTATCATGCCGTCTTCAGGCTCCACAAGCTCTACATCCTCCGGACGTATAACCACGTCCACAGGGGTATGGTTTCCAAACCCTTCGTCTACGCAGGGGAAGTTCACGTCGAGTATCCGCACCAGGCGGTCCTCAAGCATGATGCCGTCTATGATATTGCTTTCCCCGATAAAATCAGCCACAAAAGCGTTGATGGGCTCATTGTAAATATCCTCGGGCGTGCCAATCTGCTGGATATAGCCCTGGTTCATGACGACGACCGTGTCGGACATCGTCAGCGCCTCTTCCTGGTCGTGCGTCACATAGACAAAGGTGATGCCAAGTTCATTTTTCAGCCGGATCAGCTCGTACTGCATATCCTGGCGCAGTTTTAAGTCCAACGCGCCCAGAGGCTCATCTAGAAGGAGCACTTTTGGCTCATTGACGATGGCGCGGGCAATGGCAATCCGCTGCTGCTGTCCGCCACTCAGAGAATCCACCGTGCGGTTTTCAAATCCGTCCAGATTGACCAGTTTCAGTGCATAGCGAATCTTGTCTTCAATATATGCTTTGCTTTTTTTGCGGATTTTCAGGCCAAATGCAATGTTTTCCGCGATGGACATATGGGGAAACAATGCATATTTCTGAAATACCGTATTGAGCTGCCTTTCATTGGGCGCAAGGTTTGTAATATCCTTGCCGTCGAAGATAACGTTTCCTGCATCGGGCGTCTCAAAACCGCCGATAATCCGCAGCGTAGTCGTCTTGCCGCAGCCGGAAGGACCAAGCAGTGTGAGAAATTCATTTTCCCTGATATATAAATTTAAATCGTCCAGCACCATCTGTCCGTCAAAGGATTTTGTAATGTGCTGCAAATCAATCAATCGTTTACTCATGGCAGTATCCTCTTATTAAGATTTCTTATAGTTAATAAACAAGATATATTATTAAGGGGAAAAGAGGAAAAGTCAATAGAAAATATGAAATGATAAGAAAAAATAAAATATTCTGGATATTAATAAAAATAATAGAAATCATACCGTAAATCCGTGAAAAATGCACAAAGACAGTAAAATAAAAACCATTAATCTAAAAAAAACTAACCAATAGGAGAAGATATTATATTGATTTTTTATGGTAAAAATGAGATAATAGCAATACAAAAATAAGGCGCTGCGGCGCCAAGGAAAGGGATGCATCATATGAAAAAGAAATTTCTGTCTGGCATTATGGCAGGTTTTTTGTTGTTAGGAACCGCCGTTTCGATGCCAATGACAGCCAAAGCTGCGCCCGTAGGGCGGGCTGAACCGGAGGAAATTGTGCTTGAGAAGAGCACGCAGGGGAACCCGGTCGCCGGATTTGACGAGAATGGCGACCTTCTCTATGCAGGAGACCCGTCAATTCTGGTAGATGGGGATACCGTTTACCTGTACGTGGGCCATGATGACCAAGGAAGCGCCGGCAGTTATAACATGCCGAACTACTACTGTTATTCCACGAAGGACATGAAGAAGTGGGATTTTCATGGCGAAATCATGAACATGAAGAACGTTTCCTGGGCGGATAATGTCTCTGCTTGGGCTGCGCAGGTCATCAAGTATCATGACATGTATTATTTGTTGTACTGTGCGGAGAAACCGGGAACAGGTAAATGTGTGGGAGCGGCAGTCTCGGAATCGCCGCTGGGACCTTTTGTGGACAGGGGTATCTTAATCAGCCCCAATGACACGAGGGTGCAGGATTATGTATTGGAAGACGGCAAGACGGTCAAGGAGAAATACAATGCCAATAAGCTTCATCCGGATTCTTTCGGATGGGAAGATATCGATCCTACCGCCTGGATTGAGGAAGCAAGGTACAGCAAAGACGGTAAGGAGCATGTCTATATGGGTTGGGGCAATACCTATCCGTGGATGTGCGAGCTGGAGATTGATGGTGAGGATATCAGTGTCAAAGACCAGGATGGCGATGGCAAGATAACGCAGGGAATAGACAATGACCTCTGGTATCAGGATATTTCCGGAATTCCGGAGATTGCGGCATGTGATAAGAATATGAGCGACATGGTTACCTTTACAGAGGCGCCGTATCTTTACCGTAGACAGGACGCCGACGGTAATTATTTTGGAGATTATTACCTGTTCTATGCGACTCACTGGCGTGAGGAGATGGGATACGCCAGATCTACGGATATCACCAGCAACAAGTGGACGCATGGAGGCGTGATTATGGAGCCGACGGCGACTTCGGACACCAACCATCCGGCTATATTTAATTTCCAGGGACATACTTATTTTATTTACCATAACGGTTCGCTTGCAGCAGGAACCGGACAGAGGCGTGTGACTTGCGTGGAAGAGGTGTTCTTTCATGAGGACGGCTCCATTCAGTATATTCAGGAGACATCCACAGGGCTTACCGGAATCGCAAGTCGGATTGAGGATTCGGAAGGGACGCCGATTGCCCATGAAGCATTTAACAACAGCCGGGATGATGCAGAGTATTCGGTAGGCAAGAAAGGCTTAAATCCCAAAAAAGTGATGATGGATGCAAACGCAGCCAAAGCAGACCGGATGTGGGAGATTGAGCCTGGCAAGTCGGATAAGGAGAATGAGGCCTATGTGACGATTGAGTCTTACAACAAGCCGGGAACCTACCTGCGGGCAGTGCAGGATGGGGACAGCTATAAGGTTACGCTGGAACACGATGCCAACACAGTCAATGGTACGAGCTCAAAGGCGGACAGCAAGGGCATTACGGCAGAGTCTGACAGCATGACATACCGCACGCTGAAGGGATTTTCAGGAGAGGGCGTTACCTTTGAGAGCGTGAAATATCCGGGATATTACCTGACATCCAAGGATGGTGCGTTGATATTGAGCGATGGCACGGACGCAGAGTCATGTACGTTTCACGTGTCCAATGGAAAGCCGAAGATGTCGGATATCACTTCGGTGGCAGCGCAGAAGACGACGCGGACTTACCGGCAGGGTTCCCCGTTTAGCCTGAACGATATCCGCCTTGTTGTAAAATACGAGAACGGTACAACAAGGATCATTAAAGATAAGTTTGCATTTAAGACGGATGCCACCCAGATTGATACGGCGAGGTCAGGAGAGCAGAAACTTAAGATTACATACAATGAGTTTGGAAATTCTTATACGAAGGAGATTCCGATTACGGTTCTTGCAAATCCATCTCCTATTACAAGAGGCGACGTGGATGCGGCAAAACCGCTCCCGGCGAAGAACACAAGCCGCACCATTGGCAATCTGAGCTATAAGGTTACGATGGTGGACGAGGAGAATACGGATGGAACGAATGGTACGGTGACGGTGACCGGAATGAAAGGCAACAAGGCCGCTGTGAAGATACCGGATATGGTAGCGATTGATGGTTACAATTTTAAGGTCAATGAAATCGGAAGCAAAGCATTCTTTAACAAGAAGAAACTGAAAACGATTACGATGGGCAACAATGTAACCTCTATCAGCAAGAATGCGATTAAGGGCATCCATAAGAAGGCGACCATCAAGGTATCGTCTGAGCGATATAAGGCAGTCAAGAAACTGCTGAAGAGCAGTACCGGATACAAGAAGACCATGAAGATTAAGAAGGGAAAATAAAAGCAATGGCTTAATGGCCGGACGAA
This sequence comes from uncultured Lachnospiraceae bacterium, assembly GCA_910587895.1. Lineage (GTDB taxonomy): Bacteria > Bacillota > Clostridia > Lachnospirales > Lachnospiraceae > Petralouisia. The sequence continues at coordinate 60,873 of CAJUOE010000157.1, read as the reverse complement.
AATATAATTTCTACATGGAAGGGAGAAATTAACGTGAGATTTAAAAAGACAGTAAGCGGATTGCTTGCATGTGTGCTGGCAGCAGCTACGGTATTTAGCGGAAATGCTGCTACCGCAGAGGCGGCAGGCGAAGAGGGACACAAACTGGCAGTGGATTATGATTTCTCTAAGTCGGAAAACGGTAAGATAGCAGATAAGTCGGGGAACCACAACGATGCCGTTATCCAGAATGAAATCGACAATGTATCTTTTGATGCGGAAACCGGCGTGATGGAGCTTAAAAATGAAACAGCATATGTGGAACTGCCGATGAGCATTATGGATGATTTGACAGATAAGGAGAAATTTACGATTGAGACAAGGTATTCTAGAAGTGCGACGACAGGTATACATTCCTGGCTGTTCTGTTTCGGTTCCAATCCACAGGGGTCAGGAGCAAATTATATGTTCTATTGTCCGAAATTTGAGAATGGTTCCGTAAGGGCGGGAATCAAGAATAATGCTACCGAGAAGTTGTTTAATACTTCCCGTACATTGACGGATGAGCAGTTCTATACGGTTGACCTGGTATTTGACGGAGGAACGGTTAAGCTCTACATTGACGGCGTACCGATTCAGGACAAGGATGGCAATCCCAGTCTGGCGAGCGGTTACAGTATCGTAGACGACGTCATTGCAAACGGGTGTAAAAATGACGTGCTCGGATATATCGGCAAATCTGTCTGGAGCGGGGACACAAACTTCAATGGTAAACTTTCTTCTTTTAAGATTTTTGACGGCGTTCTGACAGATGCGGAGGTTCAGGCGCCATATCAGGAGAAATTTCAGACAGAGTTTGAGAATGCAATGACGCCGGAAAGCATACTTGGAAAGAACGAAGCGGGGAATGCCGTAAAATACGACCTGAACCTGACGAAAGCATATGGAGACCTGCCGGTGGCCTGGACGTCCGGGAACGAGGCAGTCGTTACGTCGGAGGGAAAAGTTATCAATCCGGCAACGGATACGTTGGTAACATTGACAGCCAGAACGGAATCGGGAACTCTGGCAGCAGAGAAAACATTTACCGTGACGGTGAAACCTGCCGATCGTTCTGCACTGAATGTGGCAGTTACAAGGGTTGCCGATGCGTTGAATGGAGGATATTGCACCGGGGAATCCAGAAAAGACCTTCAGGCAGCGGCGGACGCTGCGGCGGCAGCGAAGAGCCAGACAGAAATTGACAAGGCAGTCAGCGATATCAACAAGGCTCTGGCTAAGGCAGAGTTTGCCGCAGAATATGTAGATCCGTTTGGCGTGCTGGGGGAGAATTTCAATCCGGCTCCGGCGTCTTTGAATTTGTTGCCCAAACAGGTATCGTCTGTAAAGGTGAAGGATATACCATCATCTGTAAAGGGAACGGTGAACATTAGCTATAAATCCCAGGATACGGATGTTGCGACCGTAGATGCGAACGGCAATGTCACAGCCGGAAATGTGGGATATGCAATGATTACCACCAGAATAGAGGCGAAATACGATGGCTATGCACAGGAATATGATACGCTGGTTAAGGTTGATGTGGATTTAAACAGCGTAAGGGCATCTGCCAGTGCAGGTTCTCTGGCAAAAGGCAAGACGACAACGTTGAATCTTACACTCCCTGCTGGCGTCAGCGCCCAAAATGCGGCGATTACATATCGTGCGGCTGGAGCTGTTTCTGTCAACAAGGCAGGAAAGATTACCGCCAAATCAGCAGGAAATGGAAAAGTTTATGTCAGGGTAGCTATGGGTGGAAAGAGCATTACCAGAACAGTAGTCGTTAAAGTTGGCGACATCACTGGAGCAAATACGGTAAAGGCTAAGAAATCCATTAAGTTAAAAGTGGCCGGAATTTCCGGTAAGGCAAAATGGTCTTTGGACAAAAAGGGTAAGAAGCTGGCAAAGATTTCTTCCAGTGGAAAATTGACGGCAAAGAAGGCAGGTAAAGTGAAAGTAACTGCAAAAGTCGGAAAAATTACCATGACAAAGACAATTAAAATCAAGAAGTAATGGAAGGAGAAAAACATGAGACTTAAGAAGGTAGTAAGCGGGTTGCTTGCTTGTGTAATGGCGGCAACTACGGTCTTTACCGGTAATGTGGTTCCGGTAAAGGCGGAGGCACCTGGGCTGGTGGTGGATTATGATTTCTCGCAAGCAGTGGACGGGAAAATAAAGAATAAGGTGTCCGACAGTCATCACGCAACCGTCCAGGGAGCAAATAAGATTGCATTTGCCGATGGGGCGATGGAGCTTAAAAATGTGGGTGGGAAAGATGCATGGGTAGAATTCCCAACGAGCATTATGGAGAGCCTGACAAATAAGGAGCAGTTTACAATTGAGGCGAAGTATTCTAGAAATAATGTTGACGACGATACATCCTGGCTGTTCTGTTTTGGCTCCAATCCCAAAACACAAGGAACAAATTATTTGTTCTATTGTCCGAGGTTTAGTCTCAGTAGCAATGTTGTAAGGGCGGGCATCAAGAACGCCAGTGAGGAGAAATTGTTTGCTACCGCGCGTGTGTTAAATAACGAGCAGTTCTATACGGCTGACCTGGTGTTTGACCGGGGAACGATTAAGCTTTATATTGACGGCGTGCCGATTACGGACGCGGCGGGCAATGATAGCCTTGCGAGCGGCTACAGCATCGTGGACGACGTTATTGAAGATGGGTGTAAGAATGAGATTCTTGGTTATATTGGCAAATCTTGCTGGCCGGATCCGAACTTTACCGGCAAGATTCAGACATTTAAGATTTATGACGGAGTTTTGACCGATGCAGAGGTTCAGGCTCCGTATCAGGCGCAGTTTCAGGCAGAATTTGACAGTGCGATCTTGCTGGAGGGTATGCTTGGAAGGAATGAATCGAAAGATTCCGTAAGATATGATTTGGATCTGGTAAAAAATCATGGCGATTTGCCGATTTCCTGGACATCCAATCAGCCGAATATTATCACAGCAGAAGGAAAAGTTATTAATGCCGCAAATGATACGCCGGTAACGCTGACGGCGAGGACGGTTTCTGGAACTTTGGTGGCAGAGAAAACATTTACGGTGACCGTAAAACCGGCGGATCGTTCTGAGTTAACCACGGCAATGTCAAGGCTTAACGATGCAATTAACGGTGGTTATTGTACGGAAGCAACCAAAAAAGATCTTCAGAAGGTGGCGGAAAGCGCGGCGGTTGCAAAGGGTCAGACAGAGATTGACAAGGCAGTCGGCGATATCAATAAGGCTTTGGCAAAAATAGAGTTTCCGACAGAATACATAGATCCGTTTGATGCCTTGGGAGACGCGTTTAATCCTGCACCGGCATCTATGGACTTGCTACCGAAACAGGCAAAATCTGTAAAGGCAAAGGATGTGCCGGCTAACATAAAGAATATGGTAAATATTAGCTATGAGTCTGGGGATAAGGATATTGCCGACGTAGATGCAAATGGCAACGTTACGGGTAAGAATGTCGGTTATGCGGTGGTTACCACTAGAATAGAAGCAAAATACGATGGTTTTGCACAGGAGTATTATACTCTGGTTAAGGTTGACGTGGATCTTGGCAGCGTTAAGGCATCCGCCAAAGAGAGTTCTCTGGCAAAGGGTAAGACGACAACCATAGACTTTACGCTTCCCAGCGGCATCACCGCTAAAGATGTAACAATGTCTTATCGTGCCACCGGAGCAGTTTCCGTTAATAAGGATGGAAAAGTTATCGCCAAATCAGCAGGAAACGGAAAAGTCTATGTCAAAGTGGCTATGGGTGGAAAGAGCATTAACAGGGTGGTTGCCATTAAGGTTGGCGACATTACGGGAGCAAATACGCTGAAAGTTAAGAAATCCACCAAGTTAAAAGTAAGTGGGATCTCTGGAAAGGTAAAATGGTCCCTGGATAAGAAGGGCAAGAAACTGGCAAAGATATCTTCCAGTGGAAAATTGACGGCAAAGAAGACTGGTAAGGTAAAGGTAACTGCAAAAGTTGGTAAAATTACCATGACAAAGACAATTAAGATTAAAAAGTAAATGGATGTGGCAGGAGGAATGATGATGAAACGTAGAGTGATAAATACTTTGCTTGCGGCCTGCCTGGCAATGGGAATGGTGGTTGGCGCGATGCCAACGACTGCCCTTGAAGCCAGGGCGGCGGTAAGTGCAGATACTGTCAAAAGCGGATTGGTTATTCGTGAATCAAACATCAACCAGCTTTTGACCGGAGATTTGGAACTGCCTAACGAGATTAACGGAGTTGACGGGGCACAGATTACATACAGCGTGCAAGCGAAGGATGAGAAATATGTGAAGGTAGAGGGCAGCAAGTTAAAGATTACAAGGCCGCTTGCGGGCGAGAAAGATTATAAATTCACACTGAAGGCTACAATAACGGTACCGGATGGCATTGAAGGCACAGACGATGGCAAAATTGAGAAAAACTTTCCATTGACGATACGTGCAGGATTAACGGACGATTCCTATGCAGGGTATGTGTATGTGTGTTTTGCTGATAAGAACGTAGACGGTTGGAGGGATGTGCAGCAAATCCATTTCTTCCTCAGTGAGGATGGAATGAACTGGACGGCGTTAAACGGTTGCAACCCGATATTTGAGACGGGGATGGATTATGCTGATTCGATTGAGAGTTATGGTGGTAAGAGCTTGAATTATAAGGTTGTGGAAGGTACAGATATTGAGCAGACCACAACCGGTGACGCCTCCGTATTATTTCCTTTTGAAGGCGTGGATCAGGGTGTCCGCGACCCTTATCTGATTCGTGGGTGCAGGGAGGAAGATTCCAATAAAGTATGGCTTCTTGCCACGGATTTGAATACAATGGCTGAGAAATATGGCGGTAACCGGACGACAAATACGGTTGGCAACTGGGGAACAATGACAACATGGGATAAGGGTAGCAGGTATCTGTTCGTCTGGGAGACCGAGGACTGGGTTCACTGGACGAGGCGTTACATTGATGTGGGAACGGAAGTTGGCGCATGTATGGCGTGGGCGCCGGAGGCAATCTACAATCCAGTGAAGGACAATTACCTCGTCTATTGGTCAGCGCGTACGACTGTCGATGGCAACACCAGAGACCGCCTCTATTGTAATGAGACGAAGGATTTCATAGAGTTTGGTGAGACAAAGCTTGCAGAGCAGGAGCCGTTCTTTGAGAATTGGAAAGTTAAGAAACGTCCTAGTGATAAGAAACCTAATCATGACGGTTATGGCAACATTGATACTTCTCAGCTGTGGGTGGCGGATGGAGACAATCCTTATGGCACGTTGTTCCGGTTGGTGAAGGATGAGACAGACAACCATGTACAATTGATGAAGGCGGATACAGTGCTTGCTCCTGAGTTTGAGGGAAATGAGAACCAGGCTGCCTATGACGCTACGGACGCCAAGGAAATTACGCCGTTTACCCTTGAAGGCAAAACATACGGCACATTGGCGGATCTTAGCAACATACCGACTGAAAACGATGGTCTTACGCGGGCAGAAATTGTATGGAACTGGTTTAAGGATGAGGCTGTCGCAGATCATTTTGAGTATATTCAGCAGAAAGGAATTGAATCACAGACTCTTGGGTATGAGGGACCGACCTTATTTAAATTTATTGATCGGGACGAATGGTGCGTCATGATTGACAATTATGGAGACATGAGTATTCGTTATGAACCTTATCTGACGACGGATTTGTCTGAACCAAACAGTATTAAGAAGGCGGCAAAGGGAACATATGGGCGTACTGGCGGCGATGTTGGAACACATGGGGGCATGATCCCGATTACCGTAAAAGAGTATAATGCGATGATAGACGCCTATAATTCAGATAAGACTGTGGATAACTGGCATGAAATCGACTATATCAAGGTGGATTCCAGGAAGTTTGATGAGAAACAGGCAAAATTGGAGCAGGCGATAGTGGGTAATGAGTATACAGACGGCATAAAGGAGCAGATGCGGACTGTTATGACCCAGGCCAAGACCGCAGTATCCAGCAAGAAACTTGACCAGTTAGCAGTGCGTGCAGATAAGCTGCTGGCAAACAAGCGGGTTGAAGTGCCGGTCATGAATGCCTCTTCTGTAAATTTCGAGGAAGAAACTGTGACAATCTGTACGAAGGCAGTTGATGGCTTAAAGACGAGTGAGAAACTGGTTGCAGAAGCCGACCTTGACAGTGAGACATCCAAGATTACCTATGCCAGCAGCAACGCCAATGTGGCAGCGGTAGACCCGAAGACGGGCGTGGTTACAGCCAAATCCCAAGGTAGCGCGGAGATCACAGCGACAGTGCCGGGCGGTGCAAAGGCAGTCTGCAAGGTGACGGTAAAGGGAATCCCGAACAAGGTGACGGTGAAGAAGAAATCCGTAAGCCTGAAAGCGAAGAAGACCTTCCAGATTAAGGCGAGCGTACCGAAGGGCACAACCTGTTCCAAATTCAAGTATAAGTCAAATAAGCCAAAGATTGCATCTGTCTCAGCGGACGGAAAAATTACGGCGAAGAAGAAGGGAACAGCCAAGATTACGGTTACGGCGTCAAGCAATAGCAAGGCGAAGGCAACCATTACCGTGAAAGTAAAATAGGCGCGGAGTGGCGCTGACATAAAATTTATCCCCGGTGGGCATGGTAAAATGCCCGCCGGGGATTTTGAAATTATGGAGTTTTATCTTTACAGGCCTCCCTGGGTGTGTTAAAGTAAAACTGAGCAAGATTTCTAATACATTTCTAACAGGTCTTATCCTGGTCATACGGTATTCCCGTAAGAATCTTAGCTTTCAAAAATTTCATAATGAGGAGGATTGTCTATGGACAAATACAACAAAGAAAAAATAATCAGCATGATTCCCGAGGAGTTTCCGCTTAATCTGAGTGATTTTGCGTTGTTTCTTTCAGTAATGAAGAATAAGCGTGCCTACGAGTGTGTACTAAGTATTATTTTAGAAGAACCTGAGCTTGAATTGGAGGAAGTGAAGGTAGAGCAGGTGATATTGAATAAGAACGGAAAACGTGCAATTCGTCTGGATGCATGGGCAAAGGACAAGGGAGATCGGTTGTTTGACATGGAAATGCAAAATGACAGCAAAAGTGATAATATTCCCAAGCGTTCGCGGTATTATCAGGCGTTGATGGACACGCCGCTTTTAAAGTCTGGTAAAGATACTAAATATCGGGAGCTTCCCTCATCTGTCATTATATTTATTACGCAAGAAGATATCTGGGGACGGGATCTGGCGTGCTATACTTTTAAAGAACAGTGTGAGGAGATTCAGGGGTTATATCTTGAGGACGGCACGACCAAAATTTTTCTGAATATGGCCAGTAAAAATGGTTCCCAAGAATTGATAAGTCTGTTACAATATATGCGAGAAAGCAATTTGGATAATCCGGGGATTTCTTTAAAAGATGCGAGAATCGTCGAATTGGATGGAATTGTAAGGGAAGTAAAAGAGAGCGAGGAATGGGAGGAAGTTCGAATGAATATTATGGAGATTGCAATGGAGAAAGGGATGCAGTTTGGAATAGAGCAGGGGTTGGAACAGGGAATAGAGCAGGAAAGGGAACGCCTTAATTTGCTGAACAGGAAATTGCTGGAAGAGAATCGACTTGATGACCTTAAAAGAAGTATTGAAGATAAAGAGTATCAGGAGAAATTGTATAGGGAATATCAGATCTGAGAAGGAAGAAACAGCGGTATTTATTTGGCGGGAATGAATGTTTACAGATGGATAATAAAATATAAAGGAGATTTAATATGTTGCGATCAGGAATAAAAGGTTATCAGGAAATAACCGTAACCACAGAAGACACGGCAAAAGTTTATAAAAGCGGTACTTTGGAGGTGTTTGCCACACCCCGTATGGCGGCCTTGATGGAAGAGACGGCATGGAAGAGCGTAGCGGGGGAGCTTGATTCAGGGATGGGAACCGTAGGGATCCGGCTGGAACTGGACCATCTTGCCCCCACGCCTGTCGGCATGAAGGTATGCTGTGAATCATTGCTGGAAAAGGTGGATGGAAGGAAATTATCATTTACTGTCACAGCGAAAGATGAAAAGGGCGAAATCGGAAAGGCCATGCATGAACGCTTTATTGTGGAGGAAGAAAAATTTCAAAATAAGGCAAATCAGAAAAAAAGCTAGTATTTTTCCATCTTTTCTGTTAAAATAATAATAATTATGCAGATATGGAAAAGGAGCGTTGATTATGGCAGAATCTATGGAAGATTACAAAGAAGAGTTAGAAGCATCCTTCCGTGAAATTAAGGAAGGCGATATCATTTCAGGAGTCGTGCTCGGCGTGACAGAGGAAGAAGTAACATTGGATTTGAAATATTATACGCAGGGCGTCATCAAAGTGGAAGATCTGAGTAATGACCCGAATTTCCATGTGATGGAAGATGTGCATCCGGGGGATGTCATCGAGGGTACGGTCGTGAAACTTGATGATGGACAAGGCAATATCCAGTTGTCTAAGAAAGAAGCCAATGATGTGCTTGCCTGGGAGAAGTTACATACATATTTTGAGGAGAAGACAGAGCTTTCTGTAAAGATAGCGGGAATTGTTCCCAGCGGCGTTGTTGCATATGTGGAAGGAATTCGTGGTTTTATTCCGGCATCCCAGCTTGATTTGTCTTATGTGGAGGCTACCGAGGACTGGCTGGGACGTGAAGTGCAGGCAAGGGTGATTACCGTAGAGGAATCGAAAAAGAAACTGGTGCTTTCCGTAAAAGTTATCTTAAAGGAGAAGAAACAGGAAGAGCATGACCGTAAGATTGCGCGGATGGTACCGGGAACAGTGCTTGAGGGAACCGTGGAATCACTGATGCCTTACGGCGCGTTTGTGGATTTGGGGGATGGAATCAGTGGACTGGTACATATTTCCCAGATTTCCCAGAGAAGGATAGGAAAGCCTTCGGAGGTTCTTAGCACAGGCCAGAAGGTGAAGGTCAAGATATTGAACACGAATGACAACAAGGTGAGTCTCAGCATGAAGGCATTGGAAGAAGAAATGGTAGATGTGGAGAAGACGGAAGAGACAGAGCAGTATATTTCCAACGAAAATGCATCTACGAGCCTTGCAGATTTGTTAGCTGGAATAAAACTATAGAAAGGGAGTCATTTCATATGAGAGTAAATGCGATACAGGGTACGGACAGTACCGGAACTCAGACAACGACAACTGCGGTGCAGGGAGAGGATTTCTCTTCTTATCTGCAGACGACAGCGTCTCTGGAAGAGATTTTTGCACAGGCGGCAGAGAAGTACAATGTACCGAAGAACTTGATTAAGGCAATTGCGAAAGCGGAATCTGATTTTAACCCCAATGCTACTTCCGGCGCAGGGGCGCAGGGAATTATGCAGCTGATGCCGGCTACGGCGCGTGAGCTTGGCGTTACAGATTCTTACGACCCCTACCAGAATATTATGGGCGGAACGAAATATATCAGCCAAATGCTGGAGAAGTATGATGGAAATGTCAGCCTTGCGCTTGCCGCGTACAATGCCGGTAGCAATAATGTTGCAAAATATGGCGGGATTCCCCCCTTCGAGGAGACGCAGAATTATGTGGTCAAGGTGACTGGATATATGAACGGCGGCGTGGAAGTGCCGAATGCGTCCTATAATATCAATACAGATGGCAGCATGGCTGCAGCATCTGTGCAGGAAGTAGAAGATACTTATTATCAGAGTATTTTGGAGCAGCTTTTCTCTTACGAGGATTATCTGAAATTCATTGATATGTATATCAAACTGCAGCAGGCAGAGCAGGAAGAGGTAAAAGCAGAGCAGGAGAAGGAAGAGGACAAACAGAACGATGCTTACTACGCTTATCAGGGCTTGCATTACACACCGGTTGTGATGAATCTGTTGGGCCAGTAACTTGAATCAGGAGACAGGAATGGAAACAATCAGGATAAAGTATTTTACACAGGAAATTGACAGGCTCGCTTATATTGATGGCAAGTCGGACTGGATTGACTTGCGTGCCAGTGAGACGGTTGAGCTTAAGACCGGAGAGTTCAGGTTGATTCCGCTGGGTGTGGCAATGCAGTTGCCGAAAGGGTATGAGGCGCATGTTGTACCGAGAAGCTCTACGTTTAAGAATTATGGCATCCTTCAGGTGAACAGCTGTGGCGTGATAGACGGAAGTTACTGTGGGAATGAGGACATGTGGTACATGCCAGTGTATGCCACCAGGGACACGGTTATCCACAGGAATGACAGGATTTGCCAGTTCCGCATTATGGAAAACCAGCCGCATATTGTATTTGAGGAGACAGATTCACTGGAAAATAAGAACCGGGGCGGTTTTGGAACCACCGGTGTGAAATAAATTTCCGTTGAACGTTATGAAATGGTTTGCTGAAATTACATAATGGATGAACATAAAAGTACCAGGTTCCTTTGTTGGAGCCTGGTACTTTTATATCATCCGATATGATTAGTTCTTGCGAAGAACCAGATGCTGTGGAAGGCCATTTACCATGAACGGCTGGTAATCTCCCTGAATCAACGGTTCAATATAGTTGATAAATTCATCGGTCACATAGTTGCCGTCTTTATTCATCCAGTTGCGCGGAACTACCTTTTCGTGGTTGGCAATCCGGTGTACATCGTAGATGCCGGCTGCACTCTGATAAGGATCATCGGAAATACGGTCAATAACAACCATCTTGCCAGTGTCGCCTTCGTCTGCCGCTTTGACAGCAGCGCCGCCTACCATGAATGCTTCGTCAATGTCTACACGGGAAGCCATGTGTGATGCGCTTCTCTGAAGTGTGGAGAACTCAACGCTGCGGGTCTTGCAGCCAATCTCTGCACCCAGGAAACTTGCCAGATATGCGGCAGTACCCTGAAGCTGTTTGTGGCCGAAAGCGTCTACATACTCTCCGCCGCCGGACAGCTCACATACATATCTTCCATCGGCAAGCTTAATGCCCTCGGAAACAGCAATGACGATAGATTTTTTCTTCTCTAACAAGCTTTTGACGGTCTGTAAGAATTTGTCAATGTCAAAGGTGGCCTCCGGCAGATAGATAGCGTCCGGTCCTTCGCACTCCTCGGTCTTGGCGAGGGCGGTAGCGCCTGTCAGCCATCCGGCATTACGTCCCATAACTTCAATAATCGTAATCATTTCTTTGTTATAGGTAAGGCCCAGGGCGTCGCGGATAATCTCTTTGGTGGAGGCAGCGATATATTTTGCAGCGCTTCCGAATCCAGGCGTATGGTCGGTCAATGCCAGGTCATTGTCTATGGTCTTAGGTACGCCAAGGAATTTCTGGGAATGTCCTTTGACGATTGCGTAGTCGGATAATTTCTTGATGGTGTCCATGGAATCGTTTCCGCCGATATAGATAAAAGTCTCAATATCCAGCTTGTCCATGATTTCAAAAAGTTTCTCGTAGATTTCCGGATTCTCGTGGATTTCCGGCAGTTTGTAACGGCAGGAGCCAAGAAAAGCAGATGGGGTACGCTTTAACAGTTCGATGTCGATGTCCGAATGAATCTGGGTGGATAAATCCACATACTGTTCATCCAATAAACCCTGTACGCCGTGCAGCATACCATATACTTTATCGAATCCTCTTTCTTTAGCGGTCTTATATACGCCCGCCAGACTCGAATTGATTACGGAAGTGGGGCCTCCTGACTGTCCTACAATAATGTTACGTTTCTTGCCCATGATAATAGGTCCTCCTCTAAATGTTTTTTTCTTATTATAACTAAAGTGTCTGGAATTTACAACCCGAATCATGCAAAAATGCCGGAGCAGCGTAATAGTTCAGCCTATATGTAGCAAACAGGCGGAACCGTTATGGGCAGCTATACGTTATTTTGTATAGAAGAAATGTGTAATTTTCGTTAAATTGACGAAGAATGGAAATAGCCGTGTTTATTCTGGGCGTATCTAACAAGAATATGGATTCGTTTTTGGTAGGTTGTTAGGTGGTATTATTGCGGGAAATCTGGTACTATATTTTTATAAATTTCTGCGAAGCAGAGAAAGAGAAATCACAGGAGGTAATTGGTAAAATGGCAAGTTTATCATTAAAGAACATTTGTAAAGTATATCCAAACGGATTTGAGGCAGTTAAGGATTTTAACCTGGAGATTGAGGATAAGGAATTTATCATTTTTGTAGGTCCTTCCGGATGTGGAAAGTCCACAACTCTCCGAATGGTGGCAGGTCTGGAGGAAATCTCTTCCGGCGAGCTTACGATTGACGGCAAGCGTGTAAACGATGTGGAACCGAAAGACAGGGACATTGCGATGGTATTCCAGAACTACGCATTGTATCCGCATATGACCGTATTTGACAATATGGCGTTTGGTTTGAAACTGAGGAAAGTTCCGAAAGCAGAGATTAAGAAGAAAGTGGAAGAGGCTGCCAAGATTCTTGATTTGGATAAACTGTTAGACCGTAAGCCGAAGGCTTTGTCCGGCGGTCAGAGACAGCGTGTGGCTATGGGACGTGCGATTGTGCGTGAGCCTAAGGTATTTTTGATGGATGAGCCGCTGTCGAACCTGGATGCAAAGCTGCGTGTGCAGATGCGTGCTGAGATTGCTTCCCTGCATCAGAGACTGGGCGCAACCATCATTTATGTAACGCATGACCAGGTAGAGGCTATGACGCTGGGAACGAGAATTGTTGTCCTCAAGGATGGCATTATTCAGCAGGTAGATTCTCCGCAGAAATTGTACAACGAGCCGGATAATTTATTTGTTGCCGGATTTATCGGTTCCCCGCAGATGAATTTCCTGGATGCAACCTGTAAGGTTCAGGGCGATACCGTTTCTCTGGCATTTGGCGAGAACAGCATTGTATTGCCGGCTGCAAAAGGCAAGAAACTGATTGACGGCGGTTACAACGGCAAGACCGTGGTACTGGGCATTCGTCCGGATGATATTGATGATTCCCCGGTAGCGCTTGATAATTTCAAGGACAGCACATTTAACACGAAGGTTACCGGATACGAGCTGCTTGGCTCCGAAGTATTGCTGTATTATAATATCAACGGTTCCAGCATGACGGCGAAGGTTGATTCCAGAACTACCGCGCGCCTTGGAGATTCGATTAAGCTTGCGATGGATGTTGAGAAGGTTCATGTATTTGACAAAGAAACAGAATTGACAATTACCCACTGATTATCTTCTGTGAAACAGCAGGTGGCATAACAAAGAGAAAGAGAATGTTTCGCCTCAGGGCAGGGACATTCTCTTTTCTGAATGAAACTTATATGGTATAATGTTATAAAGATTCAAATAAATCTTAAACACGATAAGAGAGGTATCCATGATATCAAATCATAAATTGCAAGTTACTTTGGAGGAAATCAGGGAGATTTCCAGAGTGGAACTCGAACTGTACAGTGACAGGGGAGAGTTGCTGGCGGCAACCTGTGAGTCTGGGGAGGACAGGAAGGAGGCAGTCTGCAGTTTTGCAGATTCCATGGCGGAGAGCCAGAGGATTCTGGGCTGTCATTTTTTTAAGATTATGATCGAAAATGAACTGGAATACGTTCTGTTAGTCCATGCCGGCAATGAAGAGACTTATATGATTGGACGCCTTGCAGCCTGCCAGATACGTAATCTTGCCTGTGCGTATCGGGAACAGACGGATCGAAACAGTTTTATTCAGAATGTCTTGCTGGGCAATATGCTGGTGGTGGATATTTATAACAAGGCAAAGAAACTGCATATTGATGCGGCGCCAAGGGTGGTGTTTGTGATTGAGGTGTCCGGCAAAAAGGACAGCGTGGTGATTGAGACCATAAGGAACCTTTTTGTGACGGCATCGAGAGATTTCGTGACGGAGGTAGACGAAAATTCTGTCGTCCTGGTGAAAGACGTCAGGGATATCGAGTCGGAGGAAGAACTTGGGAAAATGGCCCGCACTTTGGTGGACAACCTTCATGCGGAGGCGATGGTCAAGGTGAGGGTAGGATATGGCAATCGGGTAGATTTGCTGCCGGATATCGCACGTTCCTATCAGGAGGCGAAACTGGCGTTGGAGGTTGGACGTATTTTCTATATGGATAGGGATACGGTTTTCTATGGAAACCTCGGCATCGGGCGTTTGATTTATCAGCTTCCGGTCAGCCTTTGTGAAATGTTCTTAAAGGAGATATTTGGAGAGAAAATACCGGATATTTATGATGAGGAGACCATGATAACGATCAATAAATTCTTTGAGAACAACCTGAATATCTCAGAGACGGCGAGACAGCTCTACGTACACCGCAATACGCTGGTCTACCGTCTGGAACGTATAGAAAAAGCATTGGGGCTTGATATCCGTACGTTTGAGGACGCCATGCTGTTTAAGATTGCGCTGATGGTTATCTCCCATATGGATGATCAGAAGAGTTTGCATAAAAAAGATAAAGAAATGACATAAAAAGCCGATATTTACTATAGATAACGGGAAGTTTTTTGTGCAAAGGAGAGAGCTTATGAAGATAAATGGAATAGCGGGTACAGATACAGTTGTGAATACAAACAACAGAGAGCAGGTAGAGAATAAGGAAGGCATGTCACAGGAAGGGAAACAGGGCAAGGCCAGGGTCAAAAATAGTGCGGTCAAAGGTTCTGAGCTCAATCTTGTACAGGACTCTATTGCAGAGAAGAAGAAAAAGGCGATGGAAGACGCCATGCAGTTCATTAAGGATCAGTTTAAATCGGATCAGATGGTGGATGACGTCTTAGAAGAGTGCCGTGATTCCATTAAGACTAGCAAGGCGGCAGCAGAGGAGGCTCATACGGCGTTACAGGATATCGGGAAACAAAAAGAAGAACTGGGAGAATTGTATTCCGATAAGGAGAATGAAGAATATAAGACGCGCCTCTCGGAATTGAATCAGGAGGAAAAGCACTGGCGGAAACAGTATGAGGACGCCCATGACATTATCAAGACGGCTACGAGGGGGATTAAGGCGGTGAAACTGGAAGTGCTCAAGCATCACGGCATGGTAGATGCAGAAAAGGCAGCGGATAAGACATTGGAGGCAGCCAGTGATGAGATTATTGGGATGCTCAAAAAGGAAGCCGTCGATAAGATTGATGAGGACCTGAAAGACGTTGTCGAGGAGGCCAAGGAGAAGAAGGAAGAGGAAGTCAAGCAGGACGTCGAGCGGGCAGCAGCGCGCGCCGAACAGGAGAAGAAGGCAAAAGAAGTCGAGGAAGATCTGGAGGAGATCAAGAAAAGGGCGGCAAACAGAAAGCCGGTTCCAGACAATATGGAGGTTCAGGAGCTGTTGGACGCACATCAGGAAGTGGTACGCAATACCCAGCAGATTCTGGAAGAGCAGAAACTGCTGGAAGAAGAAATTAAGGGAATTGTTGTAGATTCCCTGTTATAACAGGATGCCAGATATGCATGTCTTGCAGAACGATTTGTGGATATGATAGCGTGGTATTTCGCGGATAAGGAGGAGAGAAAGCTCTGTGTGGGCAAGCCACACAGGGCTTTTTAGAGGTAAAATGACAGAACATGAGGTATGGGACTATTTAGAAGAAATTGCAAAGAGCGGCAGTATTCTGGGACTGGAAAACATGCATAACCTGATGGATGAGCTTGGAAATGTGCAGGATAAACTTCGGTTCATCCATGTGGCTGGAACGAATGGAAAGGGCTCGGTGTGTGCCATGCTGTCATCTATTCTTCAGCAGGCTGGAATCCGTGCAGGCAAGTACACTTCTCCGGCTGTTTTTGACCGTATGGAGCAGTACCAGATAAACGGAGAGCCTATTTGTGTGGATGAGTTTGTGAAGGTAATATCTGAAGTGCGCATGGCGTGTGAGCGCATGGTTGCGAGAGGAATGGCACAGCCCACCGTGTTTGAGGTAGAGACGGCGGCGTCATTTCTCTGGTTCTACCGTCGAGACTGTGAAGTGGTAATTCTGGAGACCGGGATGGGCGGCGAAACGGATGCCACCAATATCATTGCAGACCCGCTCGTCTGTGTGCTGACGTCCATCAGCATGGATCATATGAAATTTCTGGGCGGCGATTTGACACAGATTGCCCGTACCAAAGCTGGAATTATCAAAGAGGGCTCTTATGTTGTGGCAATGAAGCCGGAACAGCAAAAGATTCGGGCTGTATTGGAGGAGGTATGCCGGGAAAAACATGCTGTTTTGGTCTACAGCGAATCCGGTAAGGCAGATCATGTACGGTATTGTCCGGATGGGAATGACATGCGGCAAACATTTTGTTATTCTCTGAAGGAGTTCAGGGACACGTCTTTTTCTGCGGCGGAAGGTTATCTTTCTGAAGATACGCAGGAAATTGTGCTCTCTCTGCTGGGGAATTATCAGATAGAAAACGCGGTCTGCGCCATAGAGACGGCAAAGATATTAAAGAAAATTGGGTTCGATATCCGTGAGGATCATGTTCGCAAGGGGCTTTTATGCGCCAAATGGGAAGGAAGGTTTTCCATATTATGCAGACATCCGCTGTTTGTGATGGATGGCGCGCACAATGCCGATGCGGCTTTAAAATTATCAGAAACTATAAAAAGGGGTTTTACAAATTACAAAATAATTTATATAATAGGGGTACTTGCAGATAAAGAGCATCAGGAAATGTTGAAGATTATGCTCCCACTGGCAGATCAGGCGTATACGGTCACACCGGATCATCCAAGAGCCATGAATGGACAGGCATTGGCGGCTGAAGCGGGAAAGTACCATGGACAGGTGACAAATTGTCTGACCGTGGAACAGGCGGTAGACCGGGCGCTTTCAAGGGCAGACGACAGAACCATGATACTTGCATTTGGTTCCCTGTCCTACCTGAGGGAACTGCGAGAAACTGTTAAGGAGAAAACAGAAAATGATAGATAAGGAAAAAATCAGGCAGGCGGTTACCCTTTTGCTGGAGGGGATTGGAGAGGAAAGTGAAAGAGAGGGGCTGCGTGAGACGCCGGACAGGATTGCCCGGATGTACGAGGAGCTTTTTGAAGGAATGGGAAAGACGCCAGATAAGCTCCTTGGCAAGACATTTGATACATCAGGGCGTGGAATCGTGCTGGAAAAAGACATTGTCTTTTATTCTGTCTGTGAACACCATTTGCTGCCTTTCTATGGGAAAGCGCATGTCGCCTACCTGCCGGACGGGAAAGTGGTGGGACTTAGCAAACTGGCCCGGACGGTGGAAATTTATGCGCGCCGTCCGCAGATTCAGGAGCAGCTGACGGCACAGATTGCAGACGCGCTGATGACGTACCTGAAACCGAAGGGAGCCGTGGTGATGCTGGAGGCGGAGCATATGTGCATGACGATGCGTGGGGTGAAAAAGCCCGGGACGCAGACAGTTACCGTGGAGACAAGAGGAGCGTTTGCGAAGGATCAGCATCTTCTGGATGAATTTTTCCGGATGATGGGGCGCTAAAAGGTGAATTGCGAGATTGGCAGGAAGGGCAGAAGATAGGTTTGAGAGAGGTGAAATATGCAGAAAATATCCAGGATGCAGATTGGCAGCCGCTGGTTTGATGTGGCAGAGAAAACATATATTATGGGAATTTTAAATCTCACGCCGGATTCCTTTTCAGATGGCGGCAGATTTAATAACAGGGATGCGGCGCTGAGACAGGCGGAGAAGATGATAGAGGAGGGCGCAGACCTGATTGATATTGGCGGGGAATCGACAAGGCCCGGTTATCAGAAGATAACGGAGGAAGAAGAAATCAACAGGACGGCGCCGATAATTGAATTAATAAAAGAAAGATTTGATATTCCGGTTTCGATTGATACCTATAAGACCGAGGTGGCGCTTGCAGCATTGCAGGCAGGGGCGGATATGGTAAATGATATCTGGGGTTTGAAGTATGATTCCAGGCTTGCAAAGGTGATTGCAGAGTCGAAAGCTGCCTGCTGCCTGATGCATAATCGGGATAATATGCAGTACCAGAATTTTATGGAGGATGTCAAATCAGACCTTAAGGAAACGGTTAAAATTGCCAGAGATGCGGGAATTGCGGAAGATAAAATTATTCTGGATCCCGGCGTGGGATTTGCCAAGACGTATGAGCATAATCTGGAGGTTATTTGTAAATTGAAGGAGCTTAAGGAATTGGGATTTCCGGTTCTTCTTGGGACTTCGCGCAAATCTGTCATCGGCATTACGCTGGACTTGCCGGTAGAAGAACGGCTGGAGGGAACGCTGGTGACGACAGTGTTTGGCGTGACAGCCGGATGTGCGTTTGTGCGCGTACATGACGTTCTGCAGAATAAGCGCGCGGTTCAGATGGCAGAGGCGGTGCAGGAGGGATGGAGAGCGTGATGGCGATGGAGACGGATAAGATTCATATTAAAAATCTGGAAGTATTTGGCAGGCATGGGGTGTTTCCGGAGGAGAATCGTCTGGGGCAGAAATTTATCATCAATGCCACCCTGTATGTACCCACGAGGGAGGCGGGATTAAAGGATGATTTAACAAAGTCAGTCCACTATGGAGAAGTCTCGCATTTCATGACAAATTATATGACGGAGCATACATTTCAGCTGATTGAGGCGGCGGCGGAGCAGATGGCGCGGGCCGTTCTTTTGCGCTTTCCCAGGATGCAGGCAATTACGCTTGAGATATTAAAGCCGTGGGCGCCAATCGGACTTCCCTTGGAGGCTGTGTCCGTGGAGATTACGCGCAGCTGGCACCTTGCTTATATTGCACTCGGCTCCAATCTGGGAGACCGGGAGAAGTATATCCGGCAGGGCGCAGAGTCACTGGATCGCCGGGAAGACTGTGTTGTGCAGCGCATATCCCGGCTTATTGGCACAGAACCATACGGCGTAAAAGAGCAGCCGGAGTTTTTGAATGGAATGCTGGAACTGCGCACGCTCCTGTTGCCGGAAGAACTGCTGGATGTCCTTCACGAAGTGGAACAGGAGGCGCATCGGGAGCGGAAGATGCACTGGGGGCCCAGGACGCTGGATCTGGACATTATTTTTTATGATGATTGCATTGTGGACAGGGAAGAGCTGCAGATTCCACATCCAGATATGGAGAACCGTGAATTTGTGTTAAAGCCACTGGCAGAGCTTGCGCCTTATCTGCGGCATCCCCTGAAAGGGAAAACGGTACGGCAGATGTTGGCGGAAATCCGAAACGAGGCAAGATGACAGGTATTGGCGGAAATCCGAAACGAGGCAAGATGACAGGTATTGGCGGAAATCCGAAACGAGGCAAAATGACAGATATTGGAGAAAATTATGGCTGAGGGAAGAGATGCTTATTTCGCATATGAGAAGAGGGAGCATGGAATCTGCATCCTGCGCTGTTATGGCAGCAGCGGGAGCGTCGTGATACCGGAGGAACTGGATGGATATGCTGTGACAGAGATAAGCGCCTATGCGTTTGCGGAAGAGATGGAGGACGAGCCGGTAAATAATGGGGATTTGCCTTGTATCTGTGGGGATAAGCTGGAAGAATTGTATCTGCCGCAGACGATTCAGCGGCTCGGACGTTATATTTTTTATAATTGCCTCCATTTTCAAAAGTTATCTTGTTACAGCAACCTTGCCTATATGGGAGCGGGGGCGTTTACCGGGTGTGAGAACCTTTCCCGGCTGGATATGCATTGCCTGGATGGAAGTTCTTGCCTGAGGGAACTTTTGCAGGATTTGAAGCAGAGGGTGACGGTGGATTTCTATGGGAAGCAGGGAGCGGTATTTTGCCGGTTGGTTTATCCGGAATTTTTTGAGGAGGCAGTAGAAAATACGCCGGCAAGAATCATTTCCACGCAGACGCATGGAATGGGTATCCAGTACCGCAATGCATTTCGCAATACGCAGGTGATTTATGAGGAATACGATAAGCTTTTTGCAAATGGGAAATATAATGTGGATTTGATAACTAATATAGAAATTGTGTTGGCAAGGCTTATGTACCCTTATATGCTATTGCCTGCTGTGGGGGAGGAATATGCAGACTGGCTGCGGAAGAATTTGGAGGAAACGTCTTCAGTTCTTATGGAAGAGGAGCGCATGGAGGAGCTGCGCTGGCTGGCGGAATGCTTTGTGGATGCTCCGACGCAGATGGAAACGCTTTTGGAGAATGCAAAACAGTCTGAAAAACCGCAGATTGTCAGCATGATGATGGATATAAAATATCGCAGGTTTCCAGCGAAGAAAAAGAAGTTTTCTTTGTAGGTTTTATGGCTGGGACACATAGATAAGGCGGGAAATGGGAAAGTTCATGGCAAGACAGGGATAGAGGGATGGACGTATGTTTGAGGAGCTGCTGCTGGAAAAAACAGATATTTGTAAGGAAATTTTGTCGGATTGCCGAAATGAATTGTATTTGAATATGCGGTTTCTGGATGTGGCGCTTTCCAGCCTGATTTTTGAGCCTTCTATGGAATTGGCGCGGACGGCGACAGATGGGAGCGTGTTGAAATTTAACCCGGAATTCCTTATGGAGCTCTACCGGATGAGCGGTACGCAGGCAAACCGCTGCTATTTGCACAGTATCCTCCATTGCCTGATGGGGCATGTGTGGAATCCCAGGGGAGCGGAGGATTTGCAGATATGGAATCTCGCCTGTGATATCGCGGTGGAGTCAGTGATTGACAGCCTTCCATACCGCTGCCTGAGAAATCCATCCAAACCTTATCGGCGGGCTGTTTACCAGGGGCTTGAGAAGAAGATGCCGGTGCTCAACGCCGAAGCAGTTTTCTGTCTGCTTAAGGAATCTCAGCCGGATATCCGCGTAGTGGCGCGCCTGATACAGGAATTTATTGTGGACGAGCATTTTCTCTGGGAGCAGGGGGCAAAGACCCCCGATATGCCGATGGAACAGCAGAACCAGTGGCAGGATATTCGGGATAAGATGGAGACGGAGCTGGAGATATTTTCCAAAGAGGCGGCAGAGGATTCCAAAGGGTTGCGGGAGCAATTGCGCGTGGAAAACCGTGAAAGATACGATTATCGGACGTTTCTGAAGAAATTCTGTGTGCTGAAAGAGGAAATGCAGGTAGATTTGGACAGCTTTGACTATATTTTCTACCATTATGGCATGGATTTATATGGCAATATGCCGTTGATTGAACATTTGGAGACGAGGGAAACGAACAAAATCGAAGATTTTGTGATTGTGATTGATACCTCTATGTCCTGTAAGGCGTCGCTCGTGCAAAAATTTCTGGAGGAGACTTACAGCATCCTCAGTCAGTCCGAATCCTTCTATCGCAGGTTTTGCATCCATATTATCCAGTGCGACGAGCGCGTACAGTCGGATGTCGTGATTGAGAATCAAAAGCAGCTTCAGCAATATATGGAGGATTTTCAGGTGCAGGGGATGGGAGGAACCGATTTTCGCCCGGCATTTACGTACGTACAGACATTGCTTGCGAAAAAAGTTTTTTATAAATTACGGGGGTTGATTTATTTTACGGATGGCTATGGGACATTTCCGCTGAAAAAACCGCCCTATGAAACTGCGTTTGTATTTTTCCGCGAGGATTATCTGGATGTGGACGTGCCGCCCTGGGCTATGAAGTTGATTCTGGACGAGCGGGATTTGGGCGGGCTTGTTGATATTGTACGTTGAGTTTGGAGGCAGTCATGAATATAAAGAGAACCAGGGAAGAAATTAAAAATACGATCGAAGCGTATCTGTTAAAGGATGAATATGGCATGTATGAAATTCCCTCTGTGCGCCAGCGTCCGATTTTGCTGCTGGGTTCACCGGGCATCGGCAAGACGCAGATCATGGAGCAGATTGCCAGAGAGTGTGAAATAGGGCTGGTATCGTATACGATTACGCATCATACCAGGCAGAGTGCGATTGGGCTTCCGTTTATCTCCAAAAGGCAGTATGGGGACCAGGAGTTTGATGTGACGGAATACACGATGAGTGAGATTGTGGCATCGATCTACGAAAAAATGGAGCGGACCGGATTGTCAGAGGGAATTCTGTTTCTGGACGAGATTAACTGCGTCTCGGAGACACTTGCGCCTGCGATGCTGCAGTTCTTGCAGTGCAAATCCTTTGGCAACCACAAGATTCCCCAGGGCTGGGTGATTGTGGCGGCGGGCAATCCGCCGGAATATAACAAGTCTGTCCGCGAATTTGACGTGGTCACGATGGACAGGGTGAAGAAGATTGAGGTAGAGCCGGATTTTGAGGTCTGGAAAGAATATGCGTATCAGCAAGGGCTGCATGGGGCGGTCGTTTCTTATCTGAATACACGCAAGCAGAACTTCTATCAGATGGAGACGACGGTTGACGGCAGGAATTTTGCCACGCCCAGAGGCTGGGAAGACTTATCAACGCTGATTCAGGTCTATGAGAAACTTGGCAAGACGGTGGATCGGGAGGTCGTGGTTCAGTACATTCAGTTTCCGAAAATTGCCAAAGATTTTGCAAATTATCTGGAGCTGTACAGGAAATACCGTACTGATTATCAGATTGAGGAGATTTTGAGGGGAAATCTGGATGAGATTCTCCTGAAAAAAGTTGCGCACGCCTCCTTTGATGAGCGTCTTGGCGTGCTTGGACTTTTGATTTCGAGGGTCAATGAGGTGTTGAAATCATCGGTAGAGACCGAAAAATATATGGAGATGTTGTTTACGGTTCTGACGGAGTACAAGCAACTGACAGCCGCCACGGAAGGCCTGGATGGACAGCAGTTGTTTTCCAATGTATATGATAAATTTAATTTAGAATATACAAACAGGAAAAAGGCAGAATTGATAAGCCGTGAAGAGGAAAAGATATATCAGAGAACATTGGGGGCGCTGGAGCGCTTTTTACAGGAGCTGCGGTTGAAAAGTATCCGTACAGGAGAAGAGGCTTTTGAAAAGGTAAAAGGCTTATTCGAACAGGAGCAGGAAACTTATGAAAAAGGCCAGCGTGAAGCATCCCAGGTAGTAGAATGTGTATTTGATTTTCTGGAAGGAGCTTTTGGCAACAGCCAGGAGATGGTGATGTTCCTTACAGAATTAAATTCCAATTCATACTGTGTCAGCTTTCTTCAGGAGTGTGAATGTGAACGATATTTTCGGTATAATAAAGAGTTGCTTTTTGATGAAAAGCGCAGGAACCTGTTGAGACGGATGTCATAAAAGGAGGCACAAAGATGTTAGACAGTTTAAAAGGTGGCTATGGAAACGGTTATTTCTCTCAGGCAGTTGCTGAGTATGCAAAGAAGATGAAACCGGAGATGAGAAAGGGCGCGCCCAAAACAATTGATGAGTTTACGGACGACGAATGGGACAAATTGCTGGATAAAGTAGATGACGCTATCGAGGAATACAGGGCAGATTTGAAGGAGCGCGAGGAAGAGGCACTGGATAAGCAGAAAGAACAGCATGAATCCTACATTCTGGGACAGGGGGAGAAGAAGGAAAGACAGTTTGAAGAGCAGGTGCTGATGGACAATGGATGTTTCCGTACGATGCGTTTCATGAAAGTTGACAGCATGGGTGCGAATGATGGTATGGACAGTGTGCCCAAACAGCCGGATATCAGGGATACCATTGACGATATGGTGAGTGACGAGATGATTCAGAAACTGCTGGGCAACGACAGGCGGGCGCCGTATTCTGCAATGGCAAATGAGAACGGCATCATAGAATATAAGGGCGTGACCTTCCAGTGCGATTACGAGCATAACCGCCTTTGCCTGGGAAATGTATCGGATATCAGGCAGTGCATAACCGTGGAACTTGAAGGTGGCGGCGTCCTGGTATTTAACCGTGAAAATATTGATGACCTGGTGCGGGCAATTGATATGTTTTCGCCGGCGGATATCAATCGGATTATGCGTGCAATTGCGCAGGATGCGAAACTGAGGCAGATTCAGGCAGAAATAGAGGATGAGACCAGCGGGGAAGAGGTGCTGGATAAGCCGGAAGATGAAAAGAAAGTTCAGGCAGCAGGGGAACAAAAAGATGAGAACGGCATAGGGGAGCCGAAGGAGGAGCGGTAGGAAATGAATCCAAGAGACAGGATGAACAGCCCAATTTTTAAATCCTGGAATGTAATTTATCCCATATTTATATATTTTGTGGCGACAAATTTAAGCATGTCGTTGTTTACCATGCTGGCGGTATTTCTGGGGGCGGATCCAGAGGAACAGTATATGGCGCTTCAGACGGCGTCGGTGGCGGTGACAATCCCGTTTATTGCACATTATTATCAGAAAGATAAAAATGAGCCCACGGTATTCTGGGAGCATATGGATATAGAAATCAGCAGGAAGTCCATGGCAAAGAGAGCCCTAAACGGCATCCTGATGTTTTTGGCCGGAGCGGCTGCGGGAGTGACTTTGAATAACCTCCTGATTTTAAGCGGTCTGGAGGAAATTTCGCAAGGCTACCAGCAGGTCAACCAGAAGTTTTTTGCGGGCGGCATCCTCTTTGAATTGCTGGGCGCATGTCTTTTGACCCCGTTTTTGGAAGAGCTGCTTTACCGTGGCGTAGTCTATGGAAGGCTTTGCGACATGATGATATCTGACAACGAGGAGAAGACGGAACATGGAAGGAAACGGGAGCGTATCAGCCGGATTCTGGCGATTATGATTTCCGCATTGCTGTTCGGAGTCATCCACATGAACCTGGTGCAGTTTATTTATGCAGGGGTTCTGGGGATTCTTCTGGCATGGTTTATGGAAAAGGCAGGACATTTTTATGGGGCGTTCCTGGCGCATATGGGCGCAAACCTCATGGCGGTGCTGCGTGTGGAAATGCCGGCATTTTCCTGGATGAAACCGGAAGATCCGCAATTCGTTACGGTAACCGTCGTTCTGGCAGCCGCCAGCATTTTGCTGATTGCGGTGATTCAGCTGTTCTCAATGGACAGGAGGGCAAAAGCGTGACGACGAGAAAAGAGGCGCTTGCGTTTGGCATGACGTTTGCGGATGTTTATCTGGATACGCCGTTTCGTGATGATAACTGGGTACTGGTTCGTCATAAAAAGAATAAAAAGGCGTTTCTGTGGACTTATGCGTATGAGGGGCAGATGCGGATAAACGTCAAGGTGGATCCGCAGTGGCGGGATTTCTGGCGGGACGCCTATGACGCTGTCATTCCGGGCTATCACCAGAACAAGGAGCATTGGAACACGGTAATCCTTGATGGGACGGTACCGGATGATACGGTAAAAAGAATGATTGCGGAAAGCTATGATTTGATTACAGGAAAAAAGGGCAGGGCAAGATAGCATGGAATATACAGGGGCAATTTTTGATATGGACGGCGTTCTCTTTGATACAGAAAAGGTTTACCAGCAGACCTGGCATGAGATTGCCGCGGAGCTTAAAGTGACGCTGGGCGATGGGTTCCTGGCGGATATCTCCGGGAGCAGCGGGGTACATATGAACCAGGTTATTGAGGCTTATTTCCAGGTTCCAGACGGGGCAGGCATTGCCCGGGAATGCATGGACAGGGTGCGTAAGAAACTTTCTGTCCATGTTCCGATGAAAGAGGGCGTCCGTGAAATTTTGGAATTATTTCGGCAGAAAGGGATGCCGGTTGCCGTTGCCAGCAGCAGCCTGTCGCAGCAGATAGAGGCGAACCTGAAAAATGCCGGCATAGACGGCTTTTTTTCTGAGATTGTCAGCGGAACGGAAGTGGAACATGGGAAACCTGCGCCGGATATTTTTCTGCGCGCGGCGAAACGTATTGGCTGTAAGGCGGAGCAGTGTTTTGTGTTTGAGGACAGTGAAAATGGCGTAAAGGCAGGATATGCCGCGGGCTGCGCCACTATCATGGTTCCGGATCTGATTGAACCCTCGCCGCAGATTCGCCAGTATTGTGCAAGGATTTGTGCGAGCCTGGTGGAGGCGCGGGAGGAAGTTTGCAGGATGATGGGGAAATGAGGGATCAGGAATACGATTTGTAAGAATAGAGAGCAGCGTTTCTATCAGGAAATGCTGCTTTTTCTATGAAATTGTGCTAAATACAGTTGTTTCTAAAGAAATATTTATTATATTATCAGATAAATATGATGTAATAAATCAAATATTCATATTATCAGACAATTGGAAGAAAAAAACTGTTTACAAGTCGGAAAAAAAGGTGTATATTATTTTGCAGAGCAATACTTTACCGTAGCAAAGCATATAGCAGGGAGGATGATAGTATGCAGGAGACGAAACGGACAGCAATGGGAATGTATGACCCGGCGTTTGAGCACGACAATTGCGGAATCGGTGCAGTGGTAAACATCAAGGGCATAAAAACGCATGAGACAGTAGAAAATGCATTGAAGATTGTGGAGAACTTAAAACACAGGGCAGGAAAAGATGCGGAGGGCAAGACCGGGGACGGTGTAGGAATCCTCTTGCAGATTTCCCATAAATTCTTTCAAAAGGCAGCGCGGCAGGCAGGAATTACGCTGGGCGATGAGCGGGATTATGGAATCGGCATGTTTTTCTTTTCGCAGGATGAGCTGAAACGCAATCAGGCTAAGAAAATGTTTGAGGTGATTGTGAAGAAAGAAGGCATGGAGTTCTTAGGATGGCGTGAGGTTCCGATTGACCCTGATAAATTGGGGCAGAAAGCGGTTGACTGTATGCCCTGTATCATGCAGGGGTTTGTGAAACGTCCGCAGCATGTAAACAGGGGGCTGGATTTTGACCGCAGGCTGTATGTGGCGCGGCGGGTATTTGAGCAGTCGAACGACGATACGTATGTGGTTTCCCTTTCCAGCCGCACGATTGTATATAAGGGAATGTTTCTCGTAGAGCAGCTGAGGCTGTTTTTCGCGGATTTGCAGGATGAGGATTATGAATCTGCGATTGCGACCGTGCATTCCAGATTTTCCACTAACACGAATCCCAGCTGGGAGCGCGCACATCCGAACCGGTTTATTGTACACAATGGAGAAATCAATACGATTCGTGGAAATGCGGATAAAATGCTGGCGCGTGAGGAGACCATGGAATCAGAACATCTGCGGGGTGAACTGCAGAAGGTGCTGCCTGTGGTAAATGCGGAAGGATCGGATTCTGCAAGGCTGGACAATACGCTGGAATTCCTTGTGATGAGCGGTATGGAACTTCCGCTGGCGGTGATGATTACGATTCCGGAGCCGTGGGCGAACAACAACCTGATGAACCAGAAAAAGAAGGATTTCTATCAGTATTATGCAACGATGATGGAGCCCTGGGACGGACCGGCGTCTATCCTGTTCAGTGATGGAGATATCCTGGGAGCGGTTCTCGACCGAAACGGGCTGCGCCCTTCACGCTATTATATTACCGATGACGATTACCTGATTCTGTCTTCCGAGGTGGGAGTTTTGGAGATTCCGGCTACGAAGATTGTGTCAAAAGAGCGTCTGCGCCCTGGAAAAATGCTTTTGGTGGATACGGTGCAGGGCAGGGTTATTGATGACGAGGAGCTGAAAGAGAAATATGCGGGCAGGCAGCCGTATGGAGAATGGCTCGACCGCAACCTGATTAACCTTGCGGATCTGAAGATTCCCAACCAGCGTGTGCCGGAATACAATAAGGAAGAGCGGCAGAGGCTGCAAAAGACGTTTGGCTATACGTACGAATCTTTAAAAGAGGCGATTCTTCCCATGGCGAAAAACGGTGGGGAGGCAACGGCGGCGATGGGAATCGACACGCCGCTGGCAGCCCTGGCGGGCGACCACCAGCCGTTGTTCAACTATTTCAAGCAGAAATTTGCGCAGGTCACCAACCCGCCGATTGACTCGATTCGTGAGGAAATTGTCACGAGCACCACGGTCTATATCGGGGAAGACGGGAACCTTCTGGAAGAAAAACCGATGAACTGTCAGGTGTTGAAGGTTGAGAACCCGATTCTGACCAATACGGATCTGATGAAAATAAAGTCCATGAAAGTGGAAGGGTTTCATGTGGTGGAAATCCCCATTACCTATTATAAGAACACAAGCCTGGAAAAGGCGATTGACCGGTTGTTTGTGGAGGCAGACCGTGCGTACCGCGACGGCGCCAACATCCTGATTCTGTCCGACCGCAGCGTGGACGAGAATCATGTGCCGATTCCTTCGCTTTTGGCGGTATCTGCCTTGCAGCAGTACCTGATTAAGACCAAGAAACGTACGGCGCTCGCCATGATCCTGGAATCCGGCGAGCCGAGAGAGGTACACCATTTTGCGACGCTGCTTGGTTACGGCGCCTGCGCGATCAATCCCTATCTGGCACAGGATACGGTAAAGCAGTTGATAGACGAGCATATGCTGGACAAAGATTACTACGCTGCCATTGAGGATTACAACAATGCAATTCTCCACGGTATTGTAAAAATTGCGGCAAAGATGGGGATTTCCACGATTCAGTCTTATCAGGGGGCGAAGATCTTTGAGGCGATCGGCATCAGCGCGGAAGTGATTAACAATTATTTTACCGACACCGTAAGCCGTATCGGCGGCATTACCTTAAAAGATATCGAGGAGGATGTGGATGCGCTTCATTCCAGCGCCTACGACCCGCTTGGGCTGGAGACGGATCTGACGCTGGAGAGCCGCGGACGCCATAAGATGCGAAGCGGGGCGGACAGCCATCTGTATAATCCGGTGACCATCCACCTGCTCCAGGAGTCCACCAAACG
The DNA here is from genome assembly GCA_910587895.1 of uncultured Lachnospiraceae bacterium. Lineage (GTDB taxonomy): Bacteria > Bacillota > Clostridia > Lachnospirales > Lachnospiraceae > Petralouisia. Next base: position 32,317 of record CAJUOE010000157.1, on the reverse strand, counting down.
CGGCGACTACCAGTTGTTTAAACAGTATACGCAGGCAGCGGATGCGCAGGAAAGAGACGCCAATATCCGCGGCATGATGACCTTTAAATTTCCGAAAAAGGGAGTTCCGATTGAGGAAGTGGAGAGCGTAGATTCAATCGTTACACGGTTTAAGACGGGGGCGATGTCGTATGGCTCCATTTCACAGGAAGCGCATGAGACGCTGGCAATTGCGATGAACCGCCTGCATGGAAAATCCAACAGCGGCGAGGGCGGAGAGAGCCCGGAACGCCTCGTGACAGGCAGGGATGGCAAAAACCGCTGCTCGGCAATCAAGCAGGTGGCATCTGGACGGTTTGGCGTTACCAGCCAGTATCTGGTAAGTGCGAAAGAGATACAGATTAAGATGGCGCAGGGCGCCAAGCCGGGCGAGGGCGGACATTTGCCTGGACAGAAGGTGTATCCGTGGATTGCCAAAACGAGGCTCTCAACGCCGGGCGTATCCCTGATTTCACCGCCGCCGCACCATGACATATATTCGATTGAAGATTTGGAGCAGTTGATTTATGATTTGAAAAATTCCAACAAAGAAGCAAGAATTACTGTTAAGCTTGTGTCCGAGGCAGGCGTGGGAACGGTTGCGGCAGGCGTGGCAAAAGCGGGCGCGCAGGTGGTATTGATTTCCGGTTATGACGGAGGAACCGGAGCGGCGCCTTCAAGTTCGATCCACAATGCCGGCCTTCCCTGGGAGCTGGGGCTCTCAGAGACGCATCAGACGCTGATTTTAAACGGACTGCGCAATAAGGTAAGGATTGAGACGGATGGCAAATTGATGACCGGGCGCGATGTGGCGATTGCTGCAATGCTCGGCGCCGAGGAATTCGGCTTTGCGACGGCGCCGCTGGTTACGATGGGCTGCGTGATGATGCGTGTCTGCAACCTTGATACCTGTCCGGCGGGAATTGCCACCCAGAACCCGGAACTTCGCAAACGCTTTGCAGGAAAACCGGAATACGTCATCAATTTCATGCGTTTCATTGCGGAAGAACTGCGTGAATATATGGCGAAACTGGGAATCCGCACTTTGGATGAGCTTGTAGGGCGAAGCGACCTGCTGAAAGTGCGCGAGGATTTAAGCGAGCGGGAAAAAGAGCTGGATTTATCCGCCATTTTGAACAACCCGTTTGCGGGACCGAAGGCAAAGGTTATCTTTGACCCCAAGCAGGTCTATGACTTTGAACTGGAAAAAACCAAGGATGAGAAGGTACTGTTAAAACAGCTGAAAACTGCGCTGGAACATGGGCAGAGGCGCAGTATAGATGTGGAGGTCACCAATACGGACCGTTCCTTCGGCACCATTTTCGGTTCCGAGATTACGAAACGTTATGTAGACAGCCTGGAGGAAGACACATTTTTAATCAAATGCAACGGTGCGGGCGGACAGAGTTTTGGCGCCTTCATTCCCAAAGGCCTGACGCTGGAACTTGTCGGGGACAGCAACGATTATTTTGGCAAAGGACTGTCCGGTGGAAAGCTTGTGGTTTACCCGCCAGCCGGGGCAAGGTTTAAGCAGGATGAAAATATTATTATCGGCAATGTTGCCCTTTACGGAGCTACCAGCGGAAAGGCGTTTATAAATGGCGTTGCCGGAGAGCGTTTCTGCGTCCGTAATTCCGGGGCAAGCGCCGTAGTAGAGGGCGTCGGCGACCATGGCTGCGAATATATGACCGGCGGACGGGTGGTTGTGCTTGGAAAAACCGGGAAAAACTTTGCAGCTGGCATGAGCGGCGGCATCGTATATGTCCTGGATGAAGAGAATGATTTGTATACGAGAATTAACAAGGAAATGGTATTTTCCCAGGAAATCACTTCGAAATATGACGTGATGGAGCTGAAAGACATGATTAAGGAGCATGTGGCATTGACAAATTCCCAAAAAGGCAAGGAGATTCTTGACAATTTCAGTACCTATCTTCCGAAATTTAAGAAAATCGTGCCTTACGACTACAACCGCATGATGATGGCGATTGTACAGATGGAAGAAAAGGGACTCAGCTCGGAACAGGCACAGATTGAGGCTTTTTTTGGCATGAGGAGGGACCCGGCGCAGCCGGGAGGAGCCCTGATGCCTCGCTGAACAGCCAAGGAAGTAAAATGGCATGAGGAGGGACCCGGCGCAGCCGGGAGGAGCCCTGATGCCTCGCTGAATGACCAAGGAAGTAAATTGGCATGAGGATGCCTTAGGGCTTGTGGAACAGCCATAGACTAACAAGGAGGAATTTATCATGGGAAAACCAACAGGATTTATGGAATATAAAAGACAGACGGCAGAGGCAGTATCGCCAAAGGAGCGCATTCAGAATTTCAACGAATTCCACACGCCGCTGTCGCAGGAAGAACAGCAGAAACAGGGCGCGCGCTGCATGGCGTGCGGAGTCCCGTTCTGCCAGGCAGGCATGGACATCATGGGAATGACTTCCGGCTGCCCGCTGCACAACCTGGTGCCGGAATGGAATGACCTTGTGTATACCGGGAACTGGGAGCAGGCATACAACCGCCTGAAGAAGACGAACAATTTTCCGGAATTTACCGCCCGCGTTTGCCCGGCGCTCTGTGAGGCGGCGTGTACCTGCGGCCATTACGGGGATGCCGTTACGGTAAAGGAAAATGAGTTCGGAATCATTGAACATGCTTATGAACAGGGATTTGCCAAGGCGCGCCCACCGAAAGTACGCACCGGAAAGAAGGTGGCTGTTATCGGTTCCGGCCCGGCAGGGATGGCGGCGGCAGACCAGCTCAATAAGCGCGGGCATCTGGTGACCGTATTTGAGCGGGATGACCGCGTAGGGGGACTGCTCATGTATGGGATTCCCAACATGAAGCTGGAAAAACACGTCATTGACCGGAAAGTGGAAATCATGAAGGAAGAGGGCGTGGAGTTTATCACTGGGGTCAACGTCGGAAAAGATATCAAAGCAGCAAAACTGTTAAAGGAATATGACAGGGTGATACTTGCCTGTGGGGCTAAGAATCCTAGGGATATCAAAGCACCCGGCAGGGATGCCGAAGGTATTTATTTTGCAGTGGATTTCCTTGCGGCAACGACGAAGAGCCTTTTGGATTCTGAATTGAAGGATAAGAAATACATTTCCGCCAAAGGCAAAAAGGTCGTGATTATCGGCGGCGGGGATACCGGAAACGATTGTGTGGGAACCAGCATCCGCCACGGCGCATCTTGCGTTACGCAGCTTGAGATGATGCCCAAGGCTCCGGATGAGCGCGCTGCAAATAATCCATGGCCCGAGTGGCCGAAGGTCTGCAAGACGGATTACGGCCAGGAGGAGGCAATTGCCAAGTTCGGGCATGACCCGCGGATTTACCAGACCACGGTTAAGGAATTTCTCAAAGATAAGAATGGAAAGCTCTGCGGGCTTGTCACTGTGAAACTGGAGAGCAAGAAAGACGAGAAGACCGGGCGCATGGCGATGGCAGAAGTGCCGGGCAGTGAGAGCAAGATGGAGGCAGACCTGGTTCTGATTGCAGCAGGATTTCTGGGAACGGAGAAATACGTTGCAGACGCGTTTGGCGTTTCCTTAAATGAGCGGACAAATGTTAAGACAACGGCAGGATGTTATGAGACAGATGTGAAAAATGTCTTTACCGCCGGGGATATGCACAGGGGACAGTCCCTTGTCGTGTGGGCCATCCGCGAGGGGCGGGAAGTCGCGCGTGAAGTGGATGCAAGCCTGATGGGGTATACGAACCTGAGGGCGTGATGATTTGGCGGCTGTATATAGCTGGCGTATACGGAATTTTATATGAGAATCTCTTTATGAGGAAAATTGGCAGAGCAAACGTCTCTGTCTTTTTTCTGTTTCTGCTATCTTTTTGCCTTGACGGCTCGTTATATATGGTAGGAGGGTGCAGAGTTATGAAAGGGAAAGGAGGGACCTTGTGGATGCAGATTTTCTTTTGATCAGGAGGATGAAGCAGGGGGAGGAAGCGGCATTTGATGCTTTCGTGCGCAAATATTACAGGGATATATTAAATTATTGCGCATACCGTTGTCCGGATAAGGGGTACGCCGAGGATTTGACGCAGGAAACGTTCGTGCGTTTTTTGGGAAAGCTGCCGGAGTACCGCAATCAGGGGAAGACGAAGAATTACCTGTATACGATAGCCGGCAATCTGTGTAAGGACTACTGGAAGAAAATCAGGGAGATGCCGCTGGAGGGCGGGGAATTAGAGGAAAGGCTGGAATCCGGGGAACATCCGGCGGAGTCCCTCGTAGACAAATTTACAATCGAGTGGGCCTTGCGGCAATTGCCGGACGAACAAAGGGAGGTAATCGTCCTGTATTATTTTCAGGAATTAAAACTCAGGGAAATTGCAAAGATCTTAAAGGTTGGGCTTCCGCTGGTAAAATACCGGATGAGGCAGGCAAAGATACGGTTGGAGAAACTGTTGCGAAAGGAGGAGGATTATGGGTCTGCAGGAACAACTATTGGTATATAAAAATATGAATCACAGGGAACCGCAGGAGATGAAAGTACAGGAAACCATCCAAAAGTCAATGGATGCTTTTCTGATGGCAGAGCAGGAAAGGATGCTGTCCTATCATGAATTTTTATGGGCGCAATGGAAACTGGTAAAAAAAAGATGGTGGCTGTTGCAGTTATTGCTGCTGCTTTTGTTAGGTGCAGTGCAGAAATCTTCTTATGAAGACGCCTATATGCAGCGCGGCATGGGGGTCATGGCATCTGTATTTGTCATTCTGATTATTCCCGAACTGTGGAAAAACAGGTCGTGCCATTGCATGGAAATAGAAGAAACGTCCTATTATTCCCTGAGGCAGATTTATGCGGCGCGCATGGTATTGTTTGGCATGGTAGATGTCTCGCTGATTTCGGTATTTTGTACAACAATGGTAATGGGATGCCAGATGGAATTTACGAAATTGCTGGTGCAGTTCCTTTTGCCAATGCTGGTGGCGGCGTGCATCTGTTTTGGCGCGTTATGCAGCCGGCATATTGTGAATGAGGCGATGGCGGTCATCTTATGTGTCTTGTGGTGCGCTGCTTGGCTGATGCTTGTCTTGAATGAAGAAATATACCGGGTAGTTACGCTGCCAGCCTGGCTGGCATGTGTCGGGATTTCACTTGTTTTTCTGGGGGTTGTCATCTGTCGCAGCCTGAATAATTATGATTGCTATTGGGAGGTAGGAATGAATGAAACTGGAGCTTAATAACTTAACGAAAATATTTGGCGACTATGCAGCCGTAGACCATGTTGACCTTGTGATGGGCAATGGAGTCTATGGTCTGCTGGGTGTAAACGGCGCGGGAAAGACCACATTGATGAGAATGTTGTGTACGCTCCTTAAGCCGACAGAGGGCTGCATTTTGTGCAACGGAAGAGACATCTTTAAAATGGATGGGGAATACCGGAAATTATTGGGATATCTGCCACAGGATTTTGGCTTTTATCCAGAATTCACGGTACAGGATTACCTGCTCTACGTTGCAACAATTAAAGGGATTCGCCCCACGGCGGCAAAAAAGAGGGTAAAAGAATTGATTGGGCAGGTAGGGCTGGCCAGGGCGGCGGGAAAGAAGATGAAAAAACTGTCCGGCGGCATGAAACGGAGGGCGGGAATTGCGCAGGCCATGCTCAACAACCCTGAGATTCTGATCTTGGATGAGCCGACGGCGGGGCTTGACCCGAATGAGAGGATCCGTTTCCGCAATTTAATCAGCGAGCTCTCCGAAGACCGGCTGGTTCTTCTGTCCACCCATATTGTTTCGGATATTGAGTATATTGCAAATGAAATCTGGCTGATGAAGGATGGCAGGTTCGTTCATAGGGGGACGACAGACGCTGTCATAAATTCCATGCCGGAAACAGTCTGGGAATGCCTGGTGAGTAAGGATATGGTGTCTCAGTTCATCAAGGCATATAAGATTTCCAATATGAAGACAGAGCCGCAGGGAGTCGTCCTGCGAATCATTTCGCAGGAAAAACCAATGCCGGACGCCAAATGGGTGGAGGCATCCCTGGAAGATGTATTTTTGTACTACTTTGGAGAGAAGGCGGGTGAAGAGAATGCTGCAATTTGAGATCCGGAAAGTTTTTTGTAAATTTAAGAATAGAGTGGCAATATTCCTTTTGCTGGTATTGCTGATTGCAACAAGTATTTTAACGATGAACAGGGTGGAGTACAGGGACGCAGAAAATGGAGACGCCGTGAGCGGCATTGCTGCGGCGGGAAAACTCCGGGCGGAGCAAAACAAATGGGCAGGTGAACTTACAGAAGACGTGTTTGTGGAGGCTGTGAGGGAGAATGCGCGCATAAATCAGTCGCCGGAAGCGCAGTCTGAGGATATTTCGGAGCAGAATAAGGCATATGCCAAGAAGCAGGGCATTTCAGATATCAACGACCTGATGATCAATGCTTTCAGCGAGTGGAGGGATTACGACTACTTTGTTGTCGATCGTGTTTCCGAGGAAGAGGCAAAACAGGTTTATGCAAGAAGGATATCTTCCTTGAAAAAATATCTTGATTCGGGAGAAGAAACATTTCCGGAGGCGCAAAAAGAATTTCTGATTCAGAGGTACGAGAGCCTGAAAACGCCTTTCCATTATGAATACATGGAAGGGTGGAAGGCATTGCTGCAAAACATATCGACTTTTCTTTTGATGCTGGCCTTGGTGATAGGATTTTTGGTGTCCGGGATTTTTTCAGATGAATTTCAGACAAAGGCGGATTCCATTTTCTTCTCGTCAAGGCTGGGGCGGAATAGGGCCATTGCCTCAAAAATAGGAGCAGGCATTTTGATTACTACCATAATTTATGTTGTGTTCCTGGTTCTGTATACGGCGGTCGTGCTGCTGGCGTTGGGGGCGGATGGGGCGAATTGCCCGATTCAGCTTGATTTGTGGAGGAGCTCCTATAACATTACCTTCTTACAGGCATACCTTCTGATTGCCGCCGGCGGTTATGTCGGTACGCTGCTGGCGGCCGTGGCGTCCATGGTTGTCTCGGCGGCAACGCGCTCCACAATGACGGCTGCTATCGTGCCGTTTCTGATATTGTGTGCGTTTCCTTTTTTGAGCAGGATTATTACCCTGCCGGGACTCTGTTCCTTTTTCCCGGATCAGCTATTGGAAGTATACCTGAACATAAAAGATTTTAACCTGGTAGAGTTGGGCGGAAGGGTTATGAGCGTTTCAACCGTTATTATTCCGGCTTACCTGATCGTATGCCTGTGCCTCCTGCCGGTGCTGTATGGCATCTATAAAAAGGCGGAGGTAAAATAGCGACGGGCAGTCCGTTATAGATTCTGGCATTTCGCAAAGATGGGCTTGAAAAAGCAGGGAAACCTGATATAATGGAAACACTAACAGAGAAAAATGATATTATTGATTTGCAAAATGTCGGATCTGATTGCTGCAGTACAGGGAGGAGGAACAGATTAAGTGACAGATCATGAAATATTATCAGCGATGTCAGAAATGACGGATTCCCTCAAAGAGTCCATGAGGGAGGAAATGTCAGAAATGGCAGATTCTCTGAGAGGGGAAATGTCAGAAATGGCAGAAGTTCTGCGTGGCGAGATGTCAGAGATGAAGGAAAGCCTGCGTGGCGAGATGTCAGAGATGATACAGCCTATTAAAGAAGATTTACAGGAGATAAAAACCAGAGTAAAAAAGGTAGAATTGACACAGGAGAACGAGATTTTACCGCGGCTGAATACCATAGAGGCCTGTTATACTTCCACATATGAACGATATAAAAACAGTGTGGAAGATTATGAAACAATGAAACAGGATGTCTCCATTTTGAAAAAAGTAGTGGCGGATCATTCAGAAAAATTACAGAAAATAGGGTAATCATGTATGGGGAGTTACATAATGGAACGGATTTGACATAGCTTATTTTGATAATATCGCGAAAATACAACGGATAAATCAGGCAGCCGATAGAAACGGCTGCCTTTTGAATGTCATAATATTCTATTGACAAGTGCATAAGACTGTGGTAGTCTATAAACATGAACAGACTACCACAGTCTTATAATATGTACGGAGGAAAATGATATGGAAAAAGAGACCACGAAATTATTTGATTCAGAATTAAAAGTCATGAGCGTTCTCTGGAATGAGGGAGACTTGCCGGCAAAGCGGATTGCAGAAAAACTGACCGCGGAGGTAGGCTGGAACAAGAATACTACATATACGCTGATTAAACGATGCATGAAGAAGGGCGCCATTGAGCGTCTGGAACCAAATTTTGTGTGTCATGCACTCATCGCAAAAGAAGAAGTGCAGGAAACGGAGACCAATGAACTGATTGATAAAGTTTATGATGGTTCTGCGGACAAACTGTTTGCAGCCTTGCTTGGCAGGAAGAAACTTTCCACAGACCAGGTTGAGAAATTGAGACAGATTGTCGGAGAACTGGAGTGAAAGAGGTGAGACGATGAGTTTACTGCAAATGAGCTTTTGCGGGGCGGTCATGATTCTGGTAGTTGCATTGATGCGGATTGTAGCAATTGACAGGCTTCCAAAGAGGACCTTCCTCGTATTGTGGGGAATTATCATGCTGCGCCTTTTGGTTCCGTTTGAGATTCCATCTGAATTCAGCGTCTATTCGCTTGCAGGGCAGGATCCCGTGAAGGAGCTGGTGGATGCTCCTGTAGGGGAAGTCGGCTGGTTTGGCGAGGTATGGGATGTTTGGGGTGTGCAGGATGCTGTGGCATGGCGAGTGGAAACAGTCGGTGGGTCCGGACGGCAGATCTCTGATTCGGGCAAAGGGACAGCCGGACAGAATCTTGCCAAAACCGGTGAGGCAGCCGAACAGCTGTCCGTACGTTGCAGCGTTATGGCAGACGGACAGGAGGGCGCGGTACAAGGAACTGTGAATATAAAGCAGGATGTGCGGCGTACTGGATGGGCGGCAACGTTTTTACAGAAAATCGGGAGCATGTTAAGGGACAATGTCCTGCTTATTGTATGGGGCATAGGGGCTTTGGTTTGCGCCGTATTTTTTGTGGTAACTTACGTGCGCTGCCGCAGGGAATTTTCGATGTCTTTGCCTGCTGAGAATGAGTTTGTGAAACAGTGGATGGAAATGCGCCTGGCGCAGAGAAAGCGGTTTTTCCATGGATTTTGCCATAAGACGCAGGTAAGAGTATCGGACAGGGTGGATACGCCGCTTACCTACGGGGTGTTTCGACCGGTCATTCTCCTGCCGAAAAATCTGGAATGGGAAGAGACCGGGCAGTTGGAATACATACTCTGGCATGAATATATGCACATATACCACTGTGATACAGTAGTGAAATTACTGGCGGTTTTTGTATGCTGCATCCACTGGTTCAACCCATTGGTCTGGCTGATGTATATTCTGCTTAACCGTGATGTTGAGCTTGCATGCGACGAGAGTGTCGTCCGCCGTAAAGGTGTAAACGAGAAATCTGTTTATGCAAATATCCTCATCAATATGGAGGCGGAAAGAAACCGCATAAGACCCTTGTGCAGCAATTTAAGCCTCAACGCAATTGAGAAGAGAATCCGTTCCATTATGGTGATTCGCAGATTTTCTATAGGCGCAGTCGCTGTCGCGATCGGACTTGTGACGAGCGTAACGGTTGTATTTGCTACTTCGGCGGTTCCCAAGATGGATAAAACGATTCCATCCAATGTGGATTTTACGGCGGAGGAATATGAAATGCTGAGTGCGCTGCGCTTTGACGGCTATGAGGATATGAGCGTTGCAGAATACCGGGACAAGGTATTGGCCGCAACCTCCTCGGACGAATACCGTGAGGTACTGAGTCGTTTCTTCGTGGATAAAAAACTGTATGAAATGCGCGGCACAGACGAGATGGCTTCTTTTCTTTTCTACGCTTTGCGGCCGCTGACTGCCCAGTGGTGGACACAGTCATTTTTTTACGGCTGCATCCTGCCTGAGGATATCGACCCGCCACAAAAAGAAATGCAGGGACTGGGATACGGCATAAATTTGTATGTGTCAAATGCGGACGATTTGTCTGTGGGCGAGTATGTCGATACGGTCTGCGGCGTGACAGAGGAACTGTCTAAAACCATGGAGGCTAAGAGCAGGGAAGAGCTTGCAGATGAGGAATATATGAGAGCTGAGATACAGCAGGCGGTGGAGGCGCTGCAGAAGAAGTGGAGCACCTATAGGCTGAAGGTGGGCATTGAATTTGAATATAAGTCCATCAATGATCAGGAAACGGAGCATCCTGAGAAGGAAATAGAAGAATGGAAGAATCATTATTCTGATGGGAGAATGTATTATGTAAATACCGCAAGGAATGGCAGTGAACAAGAACCCGGAACAAAAGAAGATTACCGCAAAATTCTTTTGCTGCGGCAGCCGGGGTATCGTTATAAAGATATGTCGGTAGCGGATTTTGACCGCGCGGTTTTTGAATGGTCGGTGGAAAATTATGAAAGTTACGACAGGATCATGAACGACATACTCCTGGATGATTTTCAGGTCGAGCTGTCGGAGGAAGAGAAGGATTTTATTACACATACCATAAATATTGCGGCGATGTCAAACCGTGTGATGAGCAATGGGAGCAATTTCGAAGGCCTGGAACAGGGCGTCTCATTGAATCTGTTTTACAACAAAAATTCCGCTGTGAATCAGTCCGCGTATGTATGGGATAATATGAACTGCCATGTCTCGTATTCTGTCACGGACAAGGATACTGTGACCGTCGGGGAACGCGATCAATGCATGGGCGGGATGATGGACGAGGTGGAACGTTTGTGGAATGAAATGGATGCGGAAGCTGCCCTTGAAATGAAACAGGGGGAGTTTCAAACGAAGGTGGTTGATTTGACGAAAAAATACAGCAGTAAGAATGTGACGCTCTCGTCACTGTGTTCAAATTATTACCTGGGCTGGTGGATGATTTAGAGGCAGCAGGACGCGGAGCTGGCAAATATAATAAGCAAAGGAGCAGGAATATGGCAAATTTAACATTGGAAAACGTAACTTATCAATACAAAAATACGCAGAGAGCTGCAGTTTCGGAAGTCTCCTGTAAGTTTGAGGCGGGGAATGTCTATACCATCATCGGACCGTCAGGTTCCGGTAAATCTACGCTGCTTTCCCTGTTGGCAGGGCTTGACCTGCCTACGGATGGAGAGGTGGATTTTGACGGGGAAAACCTTGCAGGGCTTGATTTGGATCGTTACCGCAGGGAAGGGATTTCCATGATATTCCAGGCGTTCCATCTCTTCCCGCTGATGACGGTTGTTGAAAATGTCTGTTTCCCCATGGAGCTTCGCGGGGTATCGCCGAAGGAGGCAAAACCGCGGGCGCAGCAGCTGCTTGAGGGCGTAGGCATCACGAAGGAGCAGATGGAGCGTTTTCCATCGAAACTGTCCGGTGGGGAGCAGCAGCGCGTGGCGATTGCAAGGAGTCTTGCGTCCAGCGCAAAAATCATGCTTGCCGATGAGCCCACCGGAAACCTTGACAGCGCAAACACGCAGAATATCATGGAGATTCTGTGCAGCCTTGCACATGACAAAGGATACTGCGTCGTTATCGTAACACATGATATGGAGGTCGCTGAGATGGCGGACGTGCAGCTTCGGATGAGAGACGGAAAACTTCAGGCGTTATAAGGACAGGAAGGAAAGGAGAAAATACCATGAAAAAATCCCTTGCATTAAAAACGCTTTTGCGCTCCCCGGTGAAGACATTGCTGACTTTTCTCTTGGTTGCAGCAGCCTCATTTGCGTTGTTTTCACGCGTTACGGATTATGTCATAACCAGCAGGGAGGCCGCAAAGGCGGAGAGTATGTACCACGGCGTTGCCGCGCTTGATAACAGTGTGGAGCCGGTCATTATGGACTATGAATACTTTCAGCCGGATCCGAAACCCTGGCCGACGGATGAGCAGCTTGAGGAATTCGCATCACTGCCCGGCGTCACGCTGGCAGATACCAGGTACGTGACGGACGGACTGGTAGAGGATTACAAGCGCGTCATAAGCGACAAAGATTCCTGGATGAGCAACAACTATGTTGTGGAAGGCACGTATGATGGATATGAGGAATATGATGGGGAGGAAGATTACAGTAAGATGTATCTGATTTTTAAGGATGTAAAGATCCTTGCCGGCGATATTGACATCAGGAATGATGAGATGCGGGTATTGGTCTCGTTTGAGGGGGATATTGCTTGGAGTTTAGGTGATAAATATACGCGCTCTTATTTTGATACCCTGGGGAAGGGTAAGAGATACATAACCTTTGGCAGCTACAGTGAACGGACGGGAACGGCTTTTGAACTGGGAGAATACATGACGGAGCAGGATGTCCTGGTCGAGGTTGACGGATTGGGCGACGATTATCTGGAGAAGGAGGAATTCTCGTATTATAAAGGGCTGATAGAGTCTTTGAACCAGGGCGCTATGACTTATGATATCGTGTATACTGCAGATATGCGCGCAATCCCATATGTCAATGAGCATGCGCTGCTTGTCTCCAAGGGGCGTCCCCTGACGGCGGAGGATACCGATGGCTGTGTGGTGAGCGAGCTTTTTCTGGATACATATGGGTTGTCTCTGGGCGATAAGATAAACGTGAAGCTTGGGGACAGGCTGGCGTACAGCGGGGTGCTTGGCACGCGCACCAGGGAGATCGGGGATGTTGCGAAATTTAATACCTCCGTGGAACTGGAAATCATAGGCGCGTTTCGCTATAACAATGATGAAAATGAGCGTATGAATGATTTTGACTGGCGTTATGGGCTGGGAACGATTTTTGTACACAATTCGCTGTTTTCGGCTGAGATTCCAGAGAAATATGAGGTTGGAATGGGAGAATTCAGCGTCTTTATTGAAGACCCGGATGACATCGAGGGCTTTTTGGAGAAGGCGCAGCCGATGGCGGCAGACTTAAACCTGGCGATGCGTTTCTCGGACGGAGGCTGGGCCGGCATGAGGGACAGCATTGGCTCCGGCTCGCTGACTTCCTTATTGACGACGGTATTGTATGTGCTTGGGGCAGCGCTTGCCTTGTTCCTTGCGGCGTACCTCTATATCGGCAGGAACCGAAAGGCCTATGCCATTATGCGGACTCTGGGGGTTCCCGGTAAAAAAGCAGGAAATTCGATTGTGATGCCGCTTACTGTTTTATCGGTGGCTGCGGTGGCAATCGGCGGTCTTGCAGGGCTCTTCTATACGTCCAGCACGGTAAGGAAAGCGCTTGAGGGCATGGCGGACAGCAATATGCCTGAGGGTGTGGGCTATGTTCCGGACGTGGCGATTCCCATAGATGTGGTCATCCTCTGTCTGGTCTTGGAGCTGATGTTTATTTCCCTTTTGACGCTGTTTTTCGTGCAAAGAATGAAGAAAACGCCTCCGTTGGAGCTTTTGCATGAAGAGGCAGGCAGCGCGATAAAAAGGGGTGGTATATTGGCAAATCCCTTTGCAGCTCCTAAGCCAAGGATGGACATTGCGGACACTGCCCCTGTTCCGGCAGGGCTGAATCTGGCAAAGCTTTCAGCGGTAGAAGAGATTCCAGCGCGTGGGAAATACAATGCATTTCACCAGGTAACCTCATACATCCTGCGCCATATGCGGCGCAGCATCGGCAAGACAGCAGTGTCATTGATCTTAACGATCGTGCTGGCGGCCGGGATTGGCACATTTGTGATGGCAAAGCTGGCATATCAGGATGCCTGCCGGGAGATGGAGGTAAAGGGCAGGGCCAATGAGTTTGCGTCCACGTCCATTGCGGAACTGTTAAAATCAGATTTGGTGAGGGACGTTTACTATTACCACCGTTTTGACGTGCGTATTAATGGAGAAGGAGTACGCAGCGCGATCACCTTTACCAATGACCTGGATCGTTATCTGATCAATGGCTGCAAGATTACTTATGCAGAAGGGTACGACAGCGCCGCCTTTGAGGAAACCGGAGGGATATGTCTGTTGGATAAGGCGCTTTTTGAGAAACTGGGCATCGCTCTGGGCGATACGATTACCATGATGTCGGATGACTTGTATAATTTTATGCCGCAGGTGTACGAGGAGGATCGGCTTGAGGCTGCAATCCAGCGTGCGGGAAAACCCTATAAAGTCGTGGGATTTATGGAAACAGGGGATGAAGACAGGGGCGTCGGCGTCTTCACCGTGATCAACGATGCGGCGCAAAACCTTTATGGACAGCCGTTTGCGGTAAACTACTGTGAATATACGCTGACAGATAACCAAAAGCTTTCAGAGCTGGAGAGTTCGCTGGATCAATGGAGAAAAGACGGGATGCAGTATGCCCAGCTGGGAACGTTCCGGGTTGATTCGGAACCTCTGAAAAATGCCAGACGTGTCCGTGATCTTCTGGAGTCGCTATTCCCAATTGCCGTGGCTGCGGCTGTGCTGATCGGGCTGTTCGGCCCGGGGCTTGTCATCCTGCAGCTGGCAAGAGAGGCAGCATTTTTACGGATTCTCGGCGTCACTAAGAAACGGGCAAGATCTATCCTGGTACTGGAGCAGATTCTCCTGTGCATAGTTGGAATCATTCTGGTGGCAATTATCCTTGCAGTATTTGGGTGGGGACTGTTTGTACGGGGCATGGAGACGCTTGCCATCTGCTGGCTTTTGTATTTCCTTTCCTGTATCTGCGGGGCCCTGGCAGCCTCAATCCAGGTAACCAGATATAAAGTTCTGGAATTACTGCAGGTCAAAGAGTAGGGGAAATGGTTTTTGGAAATGTTTTCCGGTGGCAGATATCAATGGTTTTTTAAGTATTTATAAAATGTATCTGCCGCCAGGCTTTTTCCCCGACCTTTGTCGGAGACAAGCTGAATCTGGCGCCGGGGAATCTCGCAGTCTATCTGCACCTGCACGAGTTTCCCCTCTTGCAGGAAGGGCAGCGCAAGCTGTTTTGGTACAAAACCGATACCCAGGTTATTTTCTATCAGTGGCAGCATCAGACCGGATGTTGCCACTTCCATGTCAAGGCTGATATCTGTGTTATGCCTTAGGAAGAAATCATTATACAGTTCGTATGTTGCCGTTCCCCTTGCCAGTCCAATCCAGGGATAATTTTTCATGTCTGACAGGCTCATGGCATGGCGCAGGTCTTTGTATTTGGTGCCGCCGACCAGTATTTCATGAAAGTCCAGCATTTTTTCACAGCGGACGGATTTTGGCGTTTCAAATGGCGTCGTGATAAGCGCAAAATCAAGCTTTCCGCTGGAAAGCTGTTTTAAGGTCTCGTGTGTTGTGTGGTTGTGAATGTTAATCTTGATGGCCGGATACAACGTTTTAAAATCATGTAAAATATCAAATAAAAACAGGTGCAGCGCCGTCTCGGTCGCCCCGATTTCCACCGTGCCCTCTCCGGAGGAAGGCTGTCCGCAGATTTCCTCCTGGGCTTTTAGCAGGTGGCGGTAAGCAATTTCTACGTGAGCATAGAGCTGCTGCCCGGTTTCGGTGAGGCGGATGCCTCTCGGCTCGCGTATGATGAGCCGGCAGTTTAACTGTGTCTCCAGCAGTTTCATGATGCGGCTGACGTTGGGCTGGTTGCTGCCCAATGCGGCGGCAGCCTTGGTGATATTTCCATATTTTGCGACGTAATAGAAAATCTTATAGTATTCAAAATTAATATCCATATAATTTCTATAGTTCTCCTATGTATTATATATATTTTTCATATTTCTAAATAAGTATTATAATACACAACTGGAAATATGTAAATCAGGAAAGGACGTTGTGGTTATGAATAAAGATTTGACAGTGGGAAAACCGCAGACAGTGTTGTGGAAATTCTGTCTGCCGTTGTTTGGGAGCATTATTTTTCAGCAGCTTTATAATATTGCAGACAGCCTGGTGGCAGGTAAATTCATCGGGGAACATGCGCTGGCGGCCGTGGGGAACAGCTATGAGATTACCCTGATATTTATCGCCTTCGCATTTGGCTGCAATATGGGATGTTCGGTGATTGTCTCGCAGATGTTTGGCGCGAAGGATTACAAAGGGGTAAAGACTACGGTCACGACGGCCTGCATGTTCAGCGCCGTGCTCTGTGGAATACTGATGTTGACAGGCATTTTGGGGTGCGGGCCCTTATTGCAGTCCATCCGCACGCCAAAGGAGCTGTTTGCAGATTCGAGCCTGTATCTGGATATCTATGTGTGGGGGCTGCCATTCGTATTTTTCTATAATATTGCAACCGGGATATTTTCTGCGCTGGGCGATTCCAGGACGCCGTTTTATTTTCTTGCCGCATCTTCCAGTGCAAATGTCGCGGTGGACATCCTGTTTGTAAAGGCCTTTGGCATGGGCGTATCGGGCGTTGCCTGGGCAACTTTCCTCTGTCAGGGCGTAAGCTGCCTGCTTGCCGTCTTCACGGTGTGGAGGAGGCTCAGGCAGATTCCGGTTCCGGAAAAACCGCCGTTATTTGACTGGGCAATACTGAAGAAAATCCTTGTGGTCGCCATTCCAAGTATTTTGCAGCAGAGCTTTATCTCGGTGGGAAACATCATGATTCAAAGCGTCATCAATGGATTCGGCGCCTCCGTCATGGCTGGGTATTCTGCTGCTGTAAAGTTAAATAACCTGGTGATTACCTCTTTCACCACGATCGGAAACGGGATTTCCAATTTTTCGGCGCAGAATCTTGGCGCGCGTAAATATGAACGTATCCGGGAGGCTTTTTATGCGGGGCTTAAAATGGTATGGTGCCTGTGTATTCCGTTTTGTATACTGTATATTTTCTTCGGAAAATATCTGCTGCTCCTGTTTATGGAACAGGACTCTGCGGCAGCGCTGATGACGGGCAGGCAGTTTTTGTGGATACTGTCTCCATTTTATTTTGTGGTATCTGCAAAACTGGTGGCAGACGGGATTTTGCGCGGCGTAAGCGCGATGCAAAAATTCATGACGGCAACGTTTACCGATTTGATTCTGCGTGTCGTCCTGGCATTTGTATTTTCCAATGTGACGGGTTTGGCAACTGGTATCTGGTGCGCATGGCCGGTTGGATGGACCATCGCCATGGGCTGTTCCGTTGTCTTTTACCGCAGGGAGTACAGGAGATTGTCAGCCAATATGTAAATCTTTTCCTGATTGTAAATATGTAAGAGCTATAGTATAATATTTTCAGATATTTGTATGAAGGAGGGTGAAATATATGAAGAAAAAGTACATAACGCGGCTGTCGGCTTTTTTGCTGGTCCTGTTGCTGGGAATAACCTCGGTATCATTTCCCAGCCAGGCAAAACCGAAGACCAGCGGGATGAACGTGCAGTATCATTCTCAGAAGGACATCCGCAAATTTGTGAAAAATCATAAGTTTGATACCAACAGTCAGGTAAGCTATGCCAAAAAGCCTTCGGTGAAGCCATCTTCGTATCGGGCGGGAGAATTAAAAAAGTCTTCTCTGAATCAGGGATTAAAGGCCTTAAATACGATGCGTTACATAGCCGGGGTGCCTGCGAATGTCAAGCTGGACAAATCCTACAATAAGGCGTGCCAGGCTGCGGCATTAACCAACGCCGCGAACCATGAATTATCCCATTTCCCACAGCGGCCGAATAAAATGCCGGATGATCTGTATAAGCTGGGGCATGAAGGAGCAGGATCCAGCAATCTTGCAATGACTTCATGGCCTTGCAACCTCGCCTATAATGTGGTCTGGCAGTGGATGGCAGACGACGATGCCGGCAATATTGACCGTGTCGGCCACAGGCGCTGGGTTTTAAATCCATCCATGAAGAAAACAGGTTTTGGTTATGTGAATAATTACGCCGCGATGTATGCATTCGACGGGAATTTTACGGATACGCAATATTACGGCGTGGCATGGCCGGCGCAGAATATGCCGATCGAATATTTTTCTGACAGTATGCCGTGGAGCATCAGCATGGGAAAACCGGTCGAAAAGTCTAAAATTAAGGTCACGCTTACGCGTAAAAGAGGAAAAAAGACAAAAAAGTGGACGTTTGGAGCTAAGAAATCAAACGGATATTTTAATGTGGAAAACAGCTATTACGGACAACAGGGATGTATTATTTTCCGGCCGAAGAATATAAGCTATCGCGCGGGGGATACCTTTAACGTGAAGATAACCGGATTGGACGAGACGGTTTCCTATCAGGTGAAATTTTTCAGGTTATAGCTGTTATTGAGAGATAACTGGGAACTATATTTTTTGAGACAAATTATGCTCAAAAAAGTGCAATGTATTCTCAAATGCAAAAAATGAGGAAGTTTTCTGATAAACTGTTTTTATCTGTAAATTATTTTAGTGTGAAATTTTATTATGGAGGAAACAGGGATGAACTTTCTGGACAGATTTAAAAAGACAGTGGACGAACAGCCGGACCAGGTGGCAATTGTTGACCTGGGCGGTGCGAGGAGTACGACGTATCAGGAACTTGCCGATCAGAGCGGCCGGGTTGCGGCAAGGCTTTTGGAGATGGGAAATATAGCCGGCCGGGCAGTATTGGTATGTATGGACAGGCGGATGGAATATGTGGCGGCGGAAATCGGAATCCTGATGGCGGGGGCAGCTTTTGTACCGCTGCTTCCGGAATATCCGCCGGAGAGAATTGACTATATCCGAAAAGACTGCGGGGCGGCGTGCATGATTGATGGCGCCTGGATGGAGGATATCGGGCAGTATGAGCCGGCTGGGGAATATACAGCGGCAGACAGGGACAGAGCCATGATTATTTATACGTCGGGTTCTACCGGACGTCCCAAGGGAATTGTTCACAGCCATGGAAGCCTCTATATGGGAGCGATGAGGAATGTCGAAACCCTTGGTTTAGGGAAAGAGGAACGGCTGGCGGCCGCTGCGCCGTTATCTTTTGTAGTGTTGGTGCTGGAGTATTATGCCATTTTAAGCAGCGGCGGCTGTGTCCATATGCTTTCCGAGGAGGTTCGCAGGGATGTGCGCCTGCTGGAGTCTTATTATGCAAAAAAGGAAATTACCTGCGGTTTCATCAGCCCGCAGATGCTGCGTTATTTTAAGAATCGTGGGAAAGCGCTGAAAAAGGTAATGACCGGAAGTGAGCGGGTATCCATGTTAAGCGGTGACGGTTATGTGCTGTACAATCTATATGGCTGCAGTGAGACAACGAGCATGGTATCAGCTTTTAAAGTAGAGGAGCCAATGGAGAATACCCCGATCGGAAAACCTGCGCAGGATGTGGAGATGTTTTTGCTGGATGAGCAGGGCAGGGAAGTTCCTGATGGCGAAGAGGGAGAAATTTGCATTCTTGGCGTTCTTGGCGAATGTTATCTGAATATGGAAGAACAAAGCGCCCGGACATTTGAGCTTAAGGAGGACGGAAAGGTTCTGCTGCATACGGGGGATATTGGAAAGAAACTGCCGGATGGGAATTTTATTTATGTAAATCGCAGGGACTGGATGGTAAAAATCAATGGACAGCGTGTGGAGACGGGAGAAATTGAGATCCGTATGTCGGCAGTTCCGGGAGTGAGAAATGCCGTGGTGAAAGCCTTTGAAGATGAAAACGGGCAGAATTACCTGTGCGGATATTATGTGGCTGGTGAGGAAATTGCGCCTGAGGATATAAAGGCCTGCCTGAAGGAGGGACTGCCGGATTACATGATTCCCCGTTTTTTGAAAAGAATGGAAGAGCTTCCGAAGAATGCAAATGGAAAGCTGGACAGGACGGCGCTCTTGCCGCCGGGACTTTCAGAGTACAAAGATACGTACAGGGAGCCGGAGGATGAGATGCAGAAACGGATATGCCTGGCCTTTGAAGAAATTCTGCACTGTGGAAGAATCGGGATCGGGGACGACTTTTTCCAGTTGGGCGGGGATTCCATCAATGTCCTGAAATTGATAGAATGTCTTGCGGATTTTTCCCTGACGCCGGGAATGGTATTAAAAGGCAGGACGCCGGAGAAGATTGCGTTGCTGTTGCAGGAGATGGAAGATGCCGGGGAATGTGCCGTGGCATGGGATAGAATACGGGAGCGTACAAAAGAGCGGAAGGAATGGTTTCTTACGGATTCCCAGATGGGCGTTTATCTGGAATGCGTCAATGAACCGGAGTGTACGATGTATAATATTCCCATGTGCTGCGAGCTGCCGGAGCATATTGACTTAATGCGGTTTCGGGAGGCGGTAAAAAAGGCGGTTGCCATGCACCCTGCGTTCGGCGTGAAGATTGTGCAGAAAGAGGGAACGCCTCTCATGGAGCTTTGTCCGGAATATTTGGATGCAAACGTGCAGGATTGTACAGCCAGGGACATGAAAGCAGCAGAGAAAGGCTTTGTCCGCCCCTTTGTTATAGGACAGGAGCCTTTATACCGCATGGTCTTATACCGCATGGCGGATGGCAGCGGCAAGACCCACAGGTATTTCTTCTTTGACGTACACCATCTGATTTTTGACGGCACCTCGGTAAGCGTATTTCTGGAAGAAATATCCCTCTTTTACAAAGGTGAGGAGCCAAAGGTGGAGGAAATATCCCTGATGGATGTGTCTGCGTATGAGGAAACGGTGAAACAGACGTCCGAGTATCAGGCGGCGAGGGAATACTTTAAGTCTAAACTGGATGGCGGGGAGATGGGAGAGGCCCTGTTGAAAGATTACAGAATGAAGTCACCCGGCGCCAGCAGCGGAAACGTACAAATGTCCTTAAGGGAAGAGCTTTCCGTGATGGAGGTGGAGCAGTTTGCGAGGCAGAAGGGAATTTCAGAAAATACATTGTTTTTGGGAGCTTTTGCTTATGCCCTTGGAAAGTATACAGGGGGGAACCGGAGCCTGTTTTGTACGGTCAACAATGGCAGGCATTGTACAGAGCTGGCGGAATCGGTGGGCATGTTTGTGCGGACGCTTCCCATATGCCAGTCCTGGGAAGAAAGCCTGTCGGTAGAGGAGTATTTACAGGAATTCCAGAAGAATTTTTATGAAACTATGGAACATGATGTGATTTCTTTTGAAGAGCTGGCAAGGGATTACGGAATTGCTTCGGATATTCTGTTCGTATATCAGGGAGAAATGCTCAAAGGACTGTCGCTGGATGGAACAAGGCGTCCGGCACAGCCCCTTTCAACTGGCCAGGTGCAGGCGGATATTTCCGTGATGGTGATGAAAGGACAGGGCGGTTATGAAATTTCTCTGGACTACCGCAGAGACTTATACAGGGAAGAGACCGCAAAAGGATTGTCGAGAATGCTGGTGCAGGTGTTGTGGGGAATGATTTCCTGTCGGTGTTTGGATCAGATATCCCTGGTTTCGGAGTCAGACGTCCAACGGCTGGAAAGATTTCATGGAGCGGAAGTTCCTTTTGACAGGACGAAGACAGTTGTGGATCTCTTCCGGGAGCAGGTCAAAAACAGGCCAGGAGATATAGCGTTTGTTTGTCTGGATCAAACGTATACTTATGCGCAGACGGATGAGATTACGGATCGTCTGGCCGCTTATATTGCGGGGATGGGCATTGGCAGGGAACAGACAGTGTCGGTGCTGATTCCGCGGTGTGAGTATATGGTTCTTGCCTCTCTGGGAATCTTAAAGGCCAGGGCCGCATACCAGCCCCTGGATCCTACATACCCCAAAGACCGGCTGTCATTTATGATTCAGGATGCAGACGCGAAGCTGCTTATCGCCGAAGAAAAGCTTTTACATCTGGTGGAAGGATATCAGGGCAGGATCCTGCTGACAAAAGATATTCCGGGGCTGCCGGAAGTGAAGAAAAATGAAGTTCCCTGTCCGCCAGAACCGGAGGATCTGTTTATCCTTTTGTATACCTCAGGATCCACCGGCGTACCCAAAGGATGTATGCTGGAGCACCGGAATCTGACGGCATTTAGCCAGTGGTACAGGGAATATTATGATCTGCAGCCAGATAGCCGGGTGGCGGCTTATGCCAGCTATGGCTTTGACGCCCATATGATGGATATTTATCCGGCTCTGACCGCAGGAGCGTCGGTATGCATTATCGACGAGTCCATTCGTCTGGATTTAAATGAGTTAAACAGGTATTTCCAGAAACAGGGCGTGACCCATGCATTTATGACCACGCAGATTGGTCGTGCGTTTGCCACAGGCGTGCAGTGCAGGAATTTAAAGCATCTGTCCATGGGCGGGGAGGCACTGACCCCATTTGAGCCTGTTGGAGACACGAAATACTATAATGTATATGGACCTACGGAATGTACGATTTTTACCACTGCCTATCCTCTGGAGCGCTATGAGGAAGAATTTCCGATCGGGAAACCGCTCTCCAATATGAAAGTTTATGTGGTGGACAGTTGTGGCAGAAGGGTTCCAACAGGAGTTCCGGGAGAATTGTGGATTACGGGATACCAGGTGTCCAGAGGATATCTGAACCGTCCGGAAAAGACGGCGGAATCATATTCTGAAAATCCTTTCTCGGATGCGGAAGGATACCGCAGGGCATATCACACAGGTGATATTGTGCGTTTCCTGCCGAATGGAAATATTCAGTTTATCGGACGCCGGGACGGGCAGGTGAAGATCCGCGGGTTCCGCATTGAACTTACTGAGGTGGAGGAAATCATACGGAAGTTTCCGGGGATTTCAGATGCGACTGTGGTTGCTTTTGACGAGCCTGGTGGTGGAAAGTATATCGCTGCCTATGTGGTAGCCGCAATGCAGGTGGATGTGGAGGCGATGAATGCATTTATCAGGGAGAGCAAGCCGCCCTATATGGTTCCTGCCGTTACCATGCAAATTGACAGAATTCCCCTGAATCAGAATCAGAAGGTAGATAAAAAAGCCCTTCCAAAACCACAGCGAAAGAAAGAAGAATGGAAGGAGCCAACAGGGGCTGTGCAGCAAAAGATTTTTGACTGTGTGGCAAAAATCATCGGACACAGGGAATTTGGCGCGTCCACAGATATTTACCAGGCCGGCCTTACCTCCATCGGCGCAGTGCGGCTGAACGCGCTGCTTTCCACGGCTTTTGAAGGCGCGGTGGTGCGCAATAAGGATTTAAAGGAATATAATACGGTAGAAAAGTTAGAGGAGCTTTTGCTGAAAAGGAAAGAAAAGGAAACGTTTGAAATACAGGACGTTTACCCACTGACCCAGACCCAGAATGGTATTTTTGTGGAGTGTACCGCCAATCCGGGAAGCACGATCTACAATATTCCATTTCTGTTTCGCCTGGATGAAAAGGTAGATCTGGCCAGACTGAAAAAAGCGGCAGAGGAAACGGTTGAGGCCCATCCCTACATCAAAACAACGTTATTTATGGATGAAAAGGGCGATATCTTGCAGAAACGAAACGACAATGCGCCTTTTGAAGTGGAAATAAAAGATCAGTTGTGCCGGGAAGAACTGGTGCGTCCGTATCAGCTTCTGGAGGAAAGACTGTTTTGCATAGAGCTGTATGAGACGGAGGAAGGGAAGTATCTGTTCCTGGAATTTCATCATATCATCAGCGACGGAACGTCCTGTGGTATTTTCATCCGGGATATGAACGCAGCTTACGATGGCAGGAAACCGGAGGCGGAAAGCTTTTCCGGTTTCGAGGCGGCTTTGGTGGAGCAGAAAGCCCTGCAGGGAGAAGAATACAAACGTGCCAGGGAATACTATGATTCGATTTTTTCCGGCTGCGATACAGAGTTTCTTCCGGCGCAGGATAAGAGTGGAACTGCCTCGGTGGGAATGTACAAAAGGGATGTCAGAGTGGATATGGGTGAGCTTTTGGCATTCTGTGAGGAAAAGAAGATTACCATGAATACGCTGTTTACCGCTGCTTTTGGTTTCGTGGCGGGACGGTATGTATATAAAGATGAGGCTGTATTTACCACGATTTACAATGGAAGGAATGATTCACGTCTGGCGTCTGTTATCAGTATGCTGGTAAAAACCCTTCCGGTATACTGTAATATTGACGGAGAACAGGAAATCGACTGTTATATGAAAGAGACCGGGGAGCAGCTTCTGAACAGCATGAATGCGGATATTTATTCGTTTGCTGAGATAAGCAGGGCATATGGAATTAAGGCGGACATTCTCTTTGCATTTCAGGGAGATGATTTCCGGTTTGAGGAGATCGCCGGGCAAAAGGCCGTGTTGGAAGAACTGCATCTGGACACAGCGAAGGCGCCCCTGTCTGTGGATGTGGCAGTAAATGAAAATGAAATCTGTTATCAGGTCGAGTACCGCAGCGATATGTATGAGGAAAGCACCATAGCCGGGCTGGTGGATAGTTTTGCCGTTGTGGTGGAGGAATTCTGTAAGAAGAAATTCTTAAAGGAAGTCTCCATGTTAAGCGGCGAAGCCCGCAAGGAGCTGGAAGGGTACAATGAAACGGATTGTCCGGTGGAACAGGTAACGGCCAATGTTCTTCTGGAACGTCAGGCAGCGCTGCATCCGGATAAGACAGCCGTGATCGCAGGTGGAGAAACGCGGACCTTCCGGGAACTGAACGAGAATGCCAACAGGATTGCCAACCGCCTGCTGGATATGGGACTGCACACGGAACGGATGGTGGGCGTTATGATGCCACGGACGGTGGATGTGTATGCCGTAAGACAGGGAATCATGAAGGCAGGAGGGGCTTTTGTGCCGATTGATCCGGAATATCCGGATGAGCGGATTATATATATTTTGGAAGATTCCGGCGCAGAATTTGTGATCATGCCGAAGGAACTGATTCGCCAGCGCAGTCAATTTCTGCACAGGATTGCAGCAAAAGTTCTCTGCCTGGAAGAGCTTTTGGAGGGAGAGGGAAATATAGAGAATCCCCGGACAGATATCCGGCCGGAAAATCTTTGTTACTGCATTTATACCTCCGGTTCCACCGGCAAACCCAAAGGCGTTATGATTGAACACAGGAACCTTGTGAACTATGTAGACGACAATCCCTACAATGTGGAGGCACAGTCCTATATACATAATGCCACAGTATCCCTGGCGTTTGCCGCCATTACCTTTGACGTGTCCATACTGGAGGAATGTATCCCCCTGTATCACGGGATTACGGTATGCATGGCCAATGAAGAGGAAATTCATAATCCCTTTGCGCTT
The DNA here is from genome assembly GCA_910587895.1 of uncultured Lachnospiraceae bacterium. Lineage (GTDB taxonomy): Bacteria > Bacillota > Clostridia > Lachnospirales > Lachnospiraceae > Petralouisia. The sequence continues at coordinate 7,300 of CAJUOE010000157.1, read as the reverse complement.
TCAAAATTGATTTTGGCACATGGAGTGGATATGATGACCTGCACGCCTTCCTTCCTTATCAATATTATTGATATGCCGGAATTGAAAGAGGCATTGTCGCAGATAAAAGTATTTAACGTAGGAGCGGAGGCGTTCCCGGATGCCCTTTATGAGAAAATTATGTCCCTTGGAACAGCGCCCATAATATTTAATGGGTATGGTCCCACAGAAACCACGATCGGGTGTGCTTTTGAACAGGTGACCGGGGAAAAGATTACCATAGGAAAGCCTATGTCAAACATCAAAATGATGACCATTGACAAATACCGCAACCTTCTTCCAGCCGGAGCGCCTGGGGAACTGCTCATCATCGGAAACGGTGTGGGCAGGGGATATGTGGGCAAGCCGGAGATGACGGTGGATAAATTTATTACCTTTGAGGGAAGAAAGGCATACAGAAGCGGCGACCTTGCAAGGTGGAACCATCATGGCAAGATAGAATTTATGGGACGCATGGACAATCAGGTAAAACTCCGGGGACTGAGGGTGGAGCTGGATGAGATTGAGAATGTGATGAACCGCTACCCGGGCGTGAAATCAAGCGTCGTGCTTGTAAAGGAAAAGGATGCCAACCAGTTCCTGTGCGGTTATTTTGTAGCGGAAGATAAGGTGGATGAACAGAGCCTGACCTGTTTCATGCAGAAATACTTAACGCCCTATATGGTGCCTGGGGTGCTGATGCAGCTGCCTGAGCTGCCGCTCACCAACAATGGCAAGGTGGACAAACGGGCGCTGCCGGAACCGGACTACACGCAGGAAAGCAAAAATTATATAGCTCCCCGTACAGAATTACAGCGCAAATTATGTGAAATATTTGCCATGGCCCTCGGGGTGGAAAAAGTCGGTATTGAGGATGATTTCTTTGAAAACGGCGGGACCTCCCTTTCCGCCTCCAAGGTGGCAATGAAATGCATGAGTGCAGGAATTGGAGTCTCTTACGCGGATCTGTTTGAATATAAGACGCCTCTGGCGCTGGAACGGTATCTTATGGGACGTGTGAGCCAGGATGCGCAGAGCGGTATGGAAGGACAGACGGCAGGAGAGAGTTTGAAACAGGATGACCCTGAGAGAATTCTTTCGCGCAATACCCCGGAATATGTAGATGAGGTATGTCCGTCAGCCATAGGCAACGTGCTTCTGACAGGAGCTACAGGTTTCCTTGGCGCCCATATTCTAAAAACCCTGCTCGAGACCACGGATAATACCATCTACTGCCTGCTGCGCAAAGGCGGTGCGCCTTCTTCCGAAAAAAGGCTGAAAAGTATGTTAGTGTATTACTTCAGCGATACTTATGAGGAGCTTTTCGGAAAGCGGATTGTCGTTATTGAGGGGGATATCACCGATGAAAAAAAGGTGGAATCGTTAAAGCAGTATGATTTTGCCCAGGTGATAAACTGTGCAGCGTGCGTAAAACATTTTTCTGCGGACGATACCCTGGAACGGGTGAATTATCAGGGCGTCCTGCATTTGATTGGCCTGTGCCGTGATACGGGAAGGGAGCTGATCCAGATTTCCACCGTAAGCGTGGCAGGGGAAAATGTGGGACATGAGTTCCCCAAGGAAAAAAAAATCCATGAAAATGAGCTTGACTTCGGGCAGCGCATCACTAACAAATATATTGATACCAAATTCCGTGCGGAAAAGGCAGTATTGGCAGCCGTCGCAAAAGGCATGAAAGGACGGGTGATAAGAGTAGGGAATCTCATGAGCCGTGTCAGCGACGGAGAATTCCAGATCAATTCTGTTACCAATGGGTTTATGCGTACACTGCGCGGATATGTTGCTCTGGGAAAATTCCCTGTTTCGCAGCTGGATATGCCGGCCGAGTTTTCCCCGATTGATTCCACGGCGGAGGCAATTGTAAAGCTTGCCGGAGCCGGGGGAGGCTTCAACGTGTTCCATGCCTACAGCAGTTATGTGATTCAGATGGCCGATGTGGTGGAGCAGATGAACAGCCTGGGAATTGCCATAGAAACGGTGAGTGATGAGGAGTTTGGAGCAAGCCTGCAAAAAGCCCTTGAAGATGAGGAGAAAAACCAGCTGATATCCGGTCTGATCGCTTATCTTCCGGGAGATCAGGAGCAAGGCGGCGTTTATATTGACGCGGACAATAGCTTTACCACCAAAATACTCTACCGGCTGGGCTTTAAGTGGCCGATGCCGGATAAGGATTATCTGCACAATGCCTTAGAGGCGCTGGAAACTCTGGGATTTTTTGATGGAAAGATATAAAGAGGAGCATGAGGAAAATATGGAACGAAATGCATACCTGATTCATAGGAAAATTCACCAGTATATCCTGCCGGGCGTGCTGATGACGGTAGCTATGCAGCTCGGCAATGTGGTGGACGGCATGATTGTGGGCAATATTTTAGGGCCAAAGGCCATGGCGGCCATTGAGCTTTCCATGCCGGTGCTGCTGCTCCTTCAGATGCCTGCGCTGACGCTGGCCATGGGAGGTGCGGCGGAAGCGGCGGTGCTTTTGGGAAAGCGTAAGCTTGGGGAGGCGGGAGGCGTATTTAGCGCCTCTCTGGCGGCGGGAGGCGCCATATCCCTCCTCTTTGCGCTGCTTACTCCTTTTCTGCCGGGAATGCTGGCTGATTTCCTTGCCGGGAATGAGCGGATGGCGGCGTTGGCGGAGCCTTACATTGCAGTAAATTTTGCGGGAATCCCGATCCTGACCATTGCCATTCTTTTCTGTTACTTTATGAATGCGGACAACCATCCGCAATTGGGAAGTATGCTTTTTCTGGTGGCTAACGGAGTGAATCTGGCGCTGGACATCCTGTTCCTTAAGGTGTTCAAAATGGGAATGGCAGGAAGCGCCCTGTCTACGGTAATCGGTTATCTGGCAGGCATGGTGACGGTGATCTTTTATTTCCGGTCTGATAACAGGATGTTAAAGCTTTCGAGGCATACAAATATGTTCATCCATGTGAAGATGGCGGTGGTGGCGGGCGTGCCCGGCGCGGCTTTCACGCTGATGTCTGCCCTGAAGTCTGTAATCATCAATTCGGCAATTGTGCGCTTTCTGGGAAATGACGCCATGGCGGTTTATTCTGTGTGCGCAAACGCGGTACTGATTGCAGAGCTGTGCGTGGGAGGCGTAATCGGCCTGGTTCCCAACATTGCAGGCATCCTTTATGGGGAAAGAGATTATTACGGGATTCGCGCGCTGTGCAAAAGAGTGCTGACATACAGCTATCTTGCCATTGCGGCGCTCCTGCTTTTGTTTCTTCTGTTTCCCCAGGGGATTGCCGCCCTGTTTGGCATTACGGGAGGGGAAATGCTTGAAATGTGCCGCCCGCAGCTGCGCATCATTGCATTTAGTTTCCCATTTTATGTGTATAATAAATTTCTGATGTCTTATTACCAGACCATCCTGCAGCCTGGGCTTTCTACCGTGATTACGGTGTTACAGGGATTTTGCGTGGTGGTTCCTTTTACGCTGGCCGGAATGTTCTGGATAGGTCTTTTCGGCGTGTGCGCGGCGGCTGTGGTAAGCGAAGCATTTACAATCCTGCTGTGTGTCCTATACCGCATGAAAGGGCAGCATAGCGGCAGGTTCCCCTGCGGCGGCAGGTACATGCTTCCTGAAGTAACGGAGGAGACCTGCCTGGATTTTTCCATCGAAAACCACCTGGAAGATGTGATAAAGCTTCGGGACGCGCTGTTCGTCTTCTGTGAAGAAAACGGCATCAGGGAAAAGGATGCAAAAATGATTGGCCTTGCGCTTGAGGAAATCTGCGCCAATATTATCCGTTACGGGTACCGGGGGGATGGCAGAAACTTTATTGACGTCTGCTTTACCATTCAGGACGGCAGCTATCTTCTTCGGATCCGGGATGACGGCGTACCGTTTAATCCCATGGAATATCAGGGAGAAGAAGAGGAGGGCGGGAAGGTTGCGCTGGGCGGAATCGCCCTGATCAGAAAAATCATGTCGGATTTTCAGTATCTGAGGGTATTGAATATGAATAACACAATCATGGAACTGAAAATGGAACCGGAATCAGAAAGGACAATGGGGGGATGAAACCAGAGAAACCGTTGCCTGTGCTAAACAGCCTGCACAGGATCGTGGTATCCTTGCCATGTGCCGGGGGTACGGATTCTGCTGTGGCGTGCAAAAAAGGCGGAGTTTTCCTGTACTGGATGGATACGGGGGAACTGGAGGATGAGGCGATATTTTTCGAATATTACAAAGCCATGTCCCGTGAACGTCAGAGAAAAGTAGATTCCTTCCTTCTCAGGAAGGATCAGCGTCTTTCGCTGGGAGCGGGGATTTTAATGGATCAGGGTTTGTCCGCCTGGGGCTTGCGTGAGCGGGAAACGAAGGTGTCTTACAGGGAAAAGGGAAAGCCTTACCTGCCCCATTATCCGCAGATTCATTTTAACCTGTCCCATTCCGGCAGCAGGGCATTGGCGGTGTTTGCAGGCGTGGAGAATGGATGCGACATTGAGCAGGTGCAGAAGGCGGATCTGGATCTTGCAGAACGCTTTTTTACGCCCGGGGAATATGAGTTTATCGCTGGGCAGCAGGAAAGCACGCGTCGGGATGAGGCGTTTACCCGGTTATGGACGTTAAAGGAGAGTTTTTTGAAGGCGGTGGGGGCAGGGCTTGCACTTTCCCTGGACGCCTTTGAGATTACCATTTCATCAGAGGGAAAAATTGTCCTTTGCAGGAGGAGTAAAGAGGCGCAGGTTCTTGCGCCTGGGGAATTTGTATTCAGGGAATACCAGCTGGAGGGATATTGTGCGGCAGTGTGTTTCTGGAAGGAAATGGGAAGAACAGAAAACAGAGGATGTCCAGATGTGAGTGGAAATAAAAGGAAAGTGGAGGGAATGGCAGAAAATGAAGGAATTGATCATCGACGCAACAGTTGAAAATATAGAAAAGGTTACAGAATTTGTGAACCAGCAGTTGGAGCTGCTGGAATGTTCTATGAAGGCGCAGATGCAGATAGATATTGCCATCGACGAACTGTTCGGGAATATTGCCCACTATGCCTACCATCCGCAGGTTGGTTCTGCGACTGTCCGTGTGGAGGTGACAAAAGATCCGCTGGCAGTGGTGATTACCTTTATTGATAATGGAAAACCATACGATCCGCTGGCGGCCCACGAACCGGATACCACCCTTTCAGCGGAGGAGAGGCAGATTGGCGGCCTTGGCATCTATATGGTCAAAAAGAGCATGGACGATATCTCCTATGAATACCGGGAGGGAAAAAATATTTTGAAGATCAGAAAAAATATATAGCAAAATGTACCGCAAAAAATACGAACTGTGCCATACTTTTCAAATCACAGATATGATTTGTTATAATGAAATGACTGGCAGCAGAATGAAACAATATTTTAATGTTTTGAAAGAGGAGGCCAAATATGAAAATTGCAAAAACACAAAAAGGAAACAGTTTATGTTTTGCGCTGGAAGGAAGGCTGGACACCAATACGGCGCCGGAGCTTGAAGCAGCGATCAAAGGATCCATCGATGGGGTGGAAGAACTGACGATTGACATGCAGGGGTTGGATTATCTGTCGTCCGCAGGGCTGAGGGTTCTTTTGGGAGCGCAGAAAACCATGAATAAACAGGGAAACATGCGTGTGACCCATGTCAACGATACCATTATGGAAATATTTGAAGTGACTGGATTTGCAGATATTCTTACGATTGATAAGGAATAAACGCGGATGACAATAGCAGAAAAACAGATGAGCGGATTTAATTTATCACAGACCCAGATTATAATGACGGAACAGGTCTGTTCAGGCAGCGCGAAGAATACGATTTCTTTGAAACTCCATCTGCCGGGTTTTTCTTCGCATAAGGTAAAGGAGGCGGCGGATGCCGTACTTGACAGCGCGGATATATTTGCCGTTTCTCTTAGTCTCAAGGATGGGGAATGGGTGATTTCCCGGGGCGAAGGGAAGATTTGGGGGTGCAGTATTGAAAAAGAACGAACGCTTGGTCTGGCAGAAGAATATATGGCGGCCATGGACAGGCGGCCATTTCATATGGAGCAGTGTCTGTATCAGGCGACGGTCATCCCTCTTTTTGAGGGAGGCGTTTTTTTGTATGTGCGTTTCCATCATGTGATCATTGATGGTTACGGCATGAGCCTGTTTGTGCAGAAAACACTGGATGCGCTTGCAGAAAAAGCGGTTGCACGGTCGGTATTTTTCACGGAAAATGACGCTCTTTCGGAAACTGTCTGTGAAAACGGCGATGCGGGTGAGGATGGAAATGGCGAAGGCGGGCAGGAAGAAGAGTTCTGGAGATCCTGTTTTGCCGGCGCGGAGTTTGAGGGCGCAGTTTTCCCACAGAAAGCGGATGGGAACGGATATGGCAGCTGCCGGGTCAGCATTTCAGAAAAACAGATAAGGGAAATGGAGGAATTCGGGAAGAGAGAGAATGTTTCCATTCCTTATATTTTTGCGGCGTCGTATGCCCTTTACCTGTCTCAGGCCACGGGCAAAAAGGACGCCGTGTTTCTGATGCCGCGTTTAAACCGCACGTCCGGACAGATGGATACGCTGGGGTGCTATACCCTGCTTGTTCCGGTGAGGGTGCAGGTGGAAAGGACGGATACCTTTGGGGAGCTTTGCCGGAACGTTGAAAGGGTGTCAAGGGAGGCATCGGCGCATAAAGGATGCGGTTTTAACCGGATTCTTTCTGTGTTGCGTGCTGAAGATATGATCGGGGAATCCCTTTCCGAATATGTATTTAATTTCTACCGTTTTTCTTTCCGGGCGGAGTTTGATTACAGCGTCCGGTTCAGTGTGGCGGGGGAGATGTCGAACCATTTGACATTTAGCATGTTTTACAATCAAAACGGCGGCCTGGACCTGCAGGCGGATTATCGGGAAAATGTCTATACAGAGGAAAAAGCCGGGTATTTCTGCGATGCTGTCCAAACGATTGTTACACAGGGGACAGCGGGCAGCCTGGAGGATGGTTCGCAGCCATCAGGAAAGACAGTGAAGAAGCTTTCTGATATCAAAACAATAGGGGAAACGGAATACAGGAAACTTATGTCCGTAAAAGGGAAGACGTTTCCTGTTGATGAGGAGCTTACGATTCCTTCCCTGTTTCGGCGTGCGGCAAAACAGCATCCGAACGCCCCGGCCCTGTATGCGGGGGAGCACGCCTTTACATTCGGGCAGCTGGAAAAGCTCTAAGGAGGCGGACAGCTATAACCTGTTCTGGAGAGAAAAGGGTGCGTCTGCATATGAAAAAGTTACGGGAATTGAGGGA
>CAJUOE010000156.1 GCA_910587895.1 uncultured Lachnospiraceae bacterium | reverse complement strand
TCGCCTGCTGTTCAAGGCTTCTTAGGCTTTCTTCTGTCGAAATGAATCACAACCCTTACATCCGGTTTGTCGATACCCATGCCGAAAGCATTGGTGGCGACCATCACACGCACGCCGCTGCGCTGCCACTCGTTCTGGCGTTCTTCTTTAAGAGATATGTCAAGTCCGGCATGATAATAGGTAGAAGAAATACCCGCGGAACTCAGATATTCCGCAATCTCGCGCGTGCGCTTCCTGCTTCTTACATATACGATAGCCGAACCCTCCGTGCGGCTGAGTATATGAAATATCTCATATATCTTTGTTTCTGTATTCCTTACAATATAATTCAGATTGGAACGGGAAAAACTCATGCGGAAGAGTGCGGCATCCTTCATCTCAAGCTGACGCAATATATCTGACTCTACATGTGGAGTCGCAGTAGCTGTCAGTGCCAGCACATTCACTTTTGGAAAAATCTTCCGCAACGAACGGATATTCAGATATGACGGACGGAAATCATATCCCCACTGTGAAATGCAATGCGCTTCATCCACTACGATCAGCGAGACTTCCGTCATTCTCAGCTCTTGAATGAAACGCTGGTTGCGAAGACGCTCTGGAGAGACATACAACAGTTTCGCTCCCCCGTTAATAAGTTTCTCTCTTGCGATCTTGGATTCTCTTGCCGTCATGCCTGAATGAAGGTACACCGCCTTTACCCTCCGCCTTTTCAGATTGTCGACCTGATCTTTCATCAGTGAGATCAACGGCGTCACCACAACCGTAAGTCCTGGCAACGCCATAGCCGGGACCTGGAATGTTATAGACTTTCCTCCACCTGTCGGCATAAGCCCCAGTGTGTCACGCCCGGATAGGACAGACATGATGATATCTTCCTGCAACGGACGGAATGACTCGTATCCCCAGTGTTTTTTGAGAATATTGCGGATAACAGTGGAATCCATTTACCATGTTGGTTAAGATGTGACTGACGGCTTGCTATTTTTTATCTGACGAGGGGCGGATATCGCGGATCATCAGCTGTATGGAATCCGGATTGTTCGAGCGTTTCGTCTGCTCGATCGTATAGCAGATGTCAATAGGACGGTGAGAATGGATATGCTCGAAATATTGTGACATGTTGAACGCTATGGCGTTTATGACATGACTCGTGCTGTTGTCTTCAAGCTCGAGTTTGATATGCTCAAGATTCTTGCCTACAAGTTTGCTTGTGCCGAAATCGAAGACATTGCGGGAACAGAACACCGGCTTCTGATTACCGGGACCGAAAGGATTGAATTTCTTAAGATATGACACAAGTTCCGGTGTGATGTCGGCAAATTCTATCTCTGCATCTATATCAAGCTGCGGAGACAGCTGGTTGGGCTGGATATTGGATGACACATACTCTTCAAACCTCCTGCTGAACTCGGCGATATTCTCCTCTTTCATGGAAAGTCCCACCGCATATGTGTGACCTCCGAAATTTTCAAGAAGATCACGCGTCGAATTGACTGCCGAATATATGTCGAAGCCCTGTACAGACCGCGATGACCCGGTTGCCATTCCATTGGAATAGGTCAGTACCACAGCCGGCTTGTAATAAAGTTCCGTAAGACGGGAGGCGACGATACCGATGATACCTTTGTGCCAGTCCTTATTATAGATTACTATGGATCTCTTGCCCTGGACTATTCCCACATTATTTTCGATAAGGCGGTTAGCCTCCTGGGTAATCTGTTTGTCGAGTTCTTTCCTGTCGCGGTTATATTGATCGATATCCTTCCCTTTTTCATAAGCGTCATGCAGATCGCGGCTTACAAGAAGATCAACAGCCTCCACACCGCTCTGCATTCGTCCTGACGCATTGATGCGCGGACCTATCTTGAATATGACATCACTGATCGTTATGTCTTTGTTGGTCAGTTTGCACAGACGTATTATGCTGCGCAGACCAAGGTTAGGGTTGGAGTTCAGACGGCGGAGACCATAATGCGCCATAACGCGGTTCTCCCCTACTATGGGAACGATGTCGGCGGCAATACTCACAGCCACAAGGTCAAGTAGAGAATCGAGCTCATTGTGGTTGGAGAGTCCGTTGCTCATGGCGAATGCCTACAAAGATTCTTCCACCTCCATAGAGGAGTATGCTTCCAGATACCAGTCCCTGCACAGCGCACTCCTTGCTGCCAAAGGCGATGAGGAAAAGACCTGCCAGATCAAGAAACAGCTCCTTGACCTCCAGACAGAGCTGAATGACAGGTTTGGCGACGCATACGGCAACATAAACCTTGTCACGGACGCTTATAAAGACCAGACCGATGCCATCCGGGCCTACAACAAAGAAGCGGCACAGACCTTCCTCAACGAAAACGCAGATGGAATCGAAGACGCTGCAGACGCAATGACCAGCAAAAAGCATTACAACCTTTCCTATACGGGAATCTCTTCCTACACAGAGAAAGGAAATGCACTGAAACAGGTTGTAGAAAAATATGCAGAACAGGGGATGACCCAGCTTGATGAAAGCGGCGATGGAAGTCTCTTCTCCGTCCATTTATATGCGGATGCCCAGTCCGCCTATGACACCATCAATGCCTTTGAGTCAGAACTGCGGGACAAGGCTAAAGAACTTGGCGATGAACACATGTTCGATGATGTTCTCGAAATCTCCTCGTCCGAACTGAACAACGCCAAATCCGTCATAGAAGATTATGGGGAAATATTCAACCGCTCCCTGATCGCCGAGATTGCCGCGGATGATGACAAAGCCATGGTCTACAGTAACGCGCTGAACGCCGTGGAAGAATACAACAGCGCCGTCTTAAACAGCGAAGATCCTTTCAACGATAAAATCGTGGAGAAAGCCCGGGAGAATCTGGCAGAAATAAAAGACCTGATTACCAATGACAGTGAATGGGACAAATATGCGCCTGTCGTAACCGGGGTCTTTGAACAGGCTGACACGAGACTGCTGGACTTCAATGACAGGATGCAGACCGATATCGGCATGAAAAAGCTTGCACAGAATCTTTCCGGCATGGACAAGACTGATTTATCCTCCTTAAACCCCGGCGAAAACGCCTCTTTTGACAAGCTGAAAGAATCTGCTAAAGATTACGAGTTGAAAATTAATGACGTGATCGATACGCTTATCAGGCTCGGGTATATACAGGATGAAGTGCAGAATGCAGCGCCTGCTTCCAAAAACCTGACCCCGTCCATCTTCCACGATGATATCATAGATGGTCTGGAAAAGCAGGTAAAACCTGTCATGTCCGCCATCGAGAACGCATGGAAAGATGCCTATAACAGTGAGGGGGCGTTTGCGCTCGATCCCGACAAAGCGCTGGACGCTGTCAGCAGCATCAAAAATGCCATCGATTCCATCAACAGCAATGAAGCTCTCGAGATGGAAATCGACACCTCTTCTCTGGAAAACCTTTCCAACGTGCTGACCAATGCAGAATCCACCAAAGATCAGGTCAGTGCCGCATACAGTCAGGTTGCCGATGCGGTAATGAATGCATTTCTTCCCGCCATGCAGGCTATGGACGGCTCCCAGTTCCCGCTCATGCAGTCTTTTCTGGAAAGCATGGGTATTATGAACGCGGAAGCGCTTATGATCCAGTCCCTTGGGTACTCCTACGAAACCTATACAGCCGCGAAGGAGGTCGCTGCAAATGCGGGCATAGATTTAGCAAATGCAACCATGGAAGATGTGATGAAATTTGCCGAGGAATCTACGGCGGCTGAAGAAGATAAGATTGCCCTGCTTGATTATTACCAGTATAAAATAATCGCATCCGGTGCGACGATTGATACAGCCGGCAGTATTACACAGTTACTCTCAGAGTATGAACAGCTTGGCATTAACTGTGAAAAGCTGAAAGAATATATGGGATTACAGAATGCTGGCGCAGGTTCCAAGGTCGATATGAAGTACCGTGGATACAGCAGTTCTACAGAAGGTTATGATACTGGCGTAAAAACAGAACCAAAGCTCCCTGATATTCCAAAGGGTGTAGATAACAAACGTGCAAATGCTGCAAAATCAACATCCAAATCCGCCAAATCCGAAACCGACGCCCTCTCCGGCTTAAACACCGAGATGGACAAACTCCAGTCCGCCTACAAATCCCTCTGCGATATCAGGGACACCTACAACCGGAGCGGGAAGATTACCGTGGACCAGTATCAGGCACTCACAAACATGGGCTTCACCTTCCTCTCCCGGCTTGTGGATGAGAACGGGCAGCTGGGCTTAAACGCCAGCGCTTTTGAGCGGCTCTCACAGGCAAAGCTCGAGGAAATGCAGATTCAGATGGTACGGATATCATCTTGTAAAATCCAAAAGGATGGCATATAATGATAAAAACATTAAGAAACTGTATAAAGAATCAGAGAAGGTGATATATTTATGCCCCAATCTATAAATACTCTGCTGGGAGAATATGTAGAAGTTATAAGCGAAATTTATGGACAACATCTAAAATCTGTCATCCTATATGGTTCCTATGCCAGAGGCGATTTTAGAACAGATTCAGATATTGATATTATGATTCTGGTAGATTTGGAAGATTCAGAAATTGAACATCACCGTAAGCAGTTATCATGGAACACATATGACTTTAATGATGCACATAACACTGACATTAAACCCATAACAAAAAATGATGCACATTTCAGAAAATGGCTTGGGGTTTATCCTTTTTACACCAATATACAAGCTGAAGGAGTCAAACTGTATGGAATCGCATGAAAAGGGAACCATTGGCGATTTAGCGCGCTATCGCCTCGAAATAGCAAAAAAAGATTTACAGGCCGCCATTATTCTGATGAAAGAGCAGGAATACCGGGGCGCAAACAATCGGGCTTATTATGCCATTTACCACGCTATATCCGCTGTTCATGCATTAGATGAAAAATCATATAAACGCCATAAAGATACATTAGCTAACTTTAATAAAAACTATGTAAAAACTGAAATTTTCCCCAAGACTTTCGGCAGGAAAATTGCAGTTGCGGAAGAAATCCGTCATGCCAGCGATTATGATGATTTTTACATTGCTACAAAGGAGCAGGCAGAAGAACAAATTACAACGGCAAAAGAGTTAATCGGTCTGATTGATACCTATTGCTTAAATCGTATTATGGGATAAAAAGAAAACCGTTAAAATTATGAAAAAACATAATCAATTTAAGAATTAAGATAACTGCGTAAAGGGCGTATGGATCAAAAACATGCGTCTTTTTTTATTGCTCCGCACCCCGCCGGAATGCAGAAACATATCATGCAAATCTCCCTTTCTGTACTGCGGCGGTCTGCAGACCGGCAGACTTATGAAAATATATGAAACAAGAAAACCAACCAACTACAAATTCAAAAAAGGAGGAACTATCTATGGACAATTCATCAATGGAGGTTGCAACCGAGTTAGGTGTGCCGCTTACCAATGGTTACAACGGTAATCTTACTTCCTACCAGAACGGCAGCGTCGGCGGCTAT
>CAJUOE010000155.1 GCA_910587895.1 uncultured Lachnospiraceae bacterium | reverse complement strand
GCGATTTGTCTTTGGATACAAACATCCACGCGGCACACCTGTCTGCAAAAGGACTGGAAAGCCGGTAATAGTCTCCCCTGCATATCAGCATTTCATGCTTCCTGTACGTTTTGACCTGTTCCCTGATAACCGATTTTTCCTCATCGCTCAAAAGCGCCGGATTCAGTTCATATCCAAAAGTTCCCGCCATTGCGACGATTCCCCTGGTATTCAGGCTTGTAGTCCTTCCAGTCTGATGGTTCGGGACGGCGGACACATGGGAACCGGCAACACAGACAGGATAAAAGAAAGAAGTCCCGTACTGAATCCTGGTTCTGTCAATCGCATCTGTGTTGTCACTACACCAGATCTGCGGCGTATAATACAACATTCCCGCATCAAATCTTCCTCCGCCTCCGCTGCATCCCTCCAGCAATAACTCTGGATACCTCAGTGTCAGTCTCTCGAGGAAATCATACACACCAAGCATGTAGTCGTACGTGACATTTCCCGCATATACATCCGACATACTGCGGTTCATATCCCATTTTACATATTCTATATTTCCCTGGTCAAGAATGGAACAGACCTGTTGAAAAATATAGTCCCGCACTTCCTGTCTGGAAAAGTCGAGAAGGAGCTGGTTGCGCGCCCTGACCGGCTTCCTGTTTTCTATTTTCAGAACCCAGTCTGGATGGTTCCTGTACAGGTCACTGTCTTCACTGACCATCTCCGGTTCCAGCCAGATGCCGAACCGGACGCCCATTGCATTGATTCTTTGAATCAGTTCCGCCAGGGTACAGCCAAGTTTTTCCTCATTCACGTACCAGTCCCCCAGCGAGGAATTATCATCATTGCGCTTTCCAAACCATCCATCATCCATGACAACCATATCAATGCCAAGGTCTGCCGCCTCTTCTGCGAGGGAGACGATCCTGTCGCCGTCAAAATCAAAATATGCTGTTTCCCAGCTGTTGATCAAGATCGGTCTGGCAACATTCACATATTTTCCCCTGCATATATGGTCGCGAATGCACGAATGATACCTGTGTGACAATTCCGTGAAACCATGTTTGGAATAGGAAAGAATCACTTCCGGTACGGTCAGTTCCTTCCCGGCCTCCAACGGATATGAAAACAACTCATCATTGAGTCCCATCAGCAGACGCGTCTGGTTCATCTGGTCTTTTTCCACCTCACACAGAAAATTTCCGCTATATACAAACAGCATTCCATAACAGTTTCCAAAGTCCTCTGTCGTATTCTGGTCTGCCAGAATAACGGCAGGATTATACTGGTGGCTGGAAGCGCCCCTCCGGCTGCCAAAAGATATGGTTCCATGTCCTGCGCTCACGCGTTCGACATTCCGCTCCATCGTATGCCTTCCGTAAAACTTGACAATATCAAATTCTCCTGTGAGAAAATCCAGACACGCACCCGCCGCTTTTTTTACAACCACACTGTTGTCACCGCAATTTCGGATCACTGCGCTTCTTGTAATGATATCCTCTTCTTCCAGGACACCATATAAAAGACTTACCTCAATCCCGCTTACAGAATCCTCCAAAACGATTTCCAGCGTATCCGATTCATCCTTCCCGGCGAATACCGCCGGGAGTCCTTTTAATGCATATTTCCCTTTTCGTATCTCATAGCGGGAAAATTTCAGGTCACAGCATTGCGAACCGTCATGGTTCTCGATATTAAGCGCATAGTTCCTGTAATCACCTGTCCCAAGCGTCGGATATTCCTGCGGCAGCATATCCAGCGAATAGGTTCTGTCATTCCCCGCAACACAGGGATTCCCCGAAAAACCCCTGTCCGCATATGACAGGGCATAATCCATCAGGCCGTGATTTGTCGCCCCATAGTATAAATGCAGCAGATATCCGTATTGGTCCGCCATCATCTGATAAGTAGTATTCCTGGTATGCAGGCTGAAAATTTTCCTGTTTGGATGATAAATAATGGCCATATTGTTCCTATCCTTTCACCGCGCCGTTCGCCACGCCGTTTAATATTTGTTTCTGGCATATAATGTAAAACAAAAGAATCGGTATCAGCGCCAGAATATAAGATGCAAATGCCAGATTGTAATTCGTCCCGAACTGCGTCTGAAAATTTAACTGTGCCAGAGGCAGCGTGTTCTGTCCGGTTCCTGACATGATAACAAGGGGCGTCATAACATCATTCCATGTGCCAAGCGCCGTGAGGATTGCCACTGTCGCGTGCATCGGCGTCATCATCGGGAATATGATCTGCCAGAAAGTTTTCCATGTACTGGCCCCGTCAATGTTTGCAGCCTCCTCCAGAGCCAGCGGCATGTTCTTCATATAACCGGTATAGAGCAGTACATTCATCGGCATATAAAAAACAAGATAAAGTATTATGACTCCTGCACGGTTGCCCAGTCCCATCTGTGCCGTCTGCTTTACCAGCGGCATCATCAGAATGGAAAACGGGACAAACATACCGCTGACAATATACAGGTAGATCAGCCGGAAACTTTTTTTCTCTGCCATCCCCCTGCCAATGACATAACCGGCAATCGAGTGGATCAGGAGGGACAACCCGATCGTCGCCAGCGTAATCAGCAGGCTGTTCCCCAGTGAATGCCAGAAATCCGTAACCTCCATCGCCTGTTTAAAGTTGTCAAGGCTCCACCGCGAAGGAAAGGCTAATGCGCCCGCGATATCATTTGTCATCTCACTCGGCTGCTTGAATGCAATAATGACTGCCATATATAACGGGAAGAAGACGACAACCGTTCCCAGTATCAGTGCAATCGTCAGCCCCCAGTTTGTGCGTTTGTTTTCTTCCATCATAGCTGCTCCTCCTTCTTGTTCATAACGGTCATCTGAAAAACAGAAATTGCCACAATTACAATAAAGAAAATGACTGCATTTGCGCTCTGGAACCCAAACTGTCCCCCGTCCATTCCGTTTCTGTATATGAGGTAAGAGATCGATTCCGTGCTCTGCGCCGGCCCGCCCTTTGTCAGCGACATGATCTGGTCAAATACCATCAGTAAATTCTTCGTGCTCAGTACCAGGTTAATTGTCACAAACGGCATGACAAGGGGAAATGTTATTTTCCAGAATTCTTTCCACTTGCCCGCACCGTCCAGCATACTCGCTTCGTACACATCCTGCGGCACTGTCTGGAGACCGGAAATATAGATAATGGTGTTCATCGCTACCGCCTGCCACACGCCGACGACAAGCACGCCGATCCATGCGTGTTTTTCACTGGCAAGAATACTGTTCTGTAAAAATCCGATGCCGGTGGCGCTTCCGACTGCCGGAAGGATATAGGTAAACAGGAAGCTGAAAATATAGCCAATCACCAGACCGCCCAGGATATTCGGCACAAAATAAATTCCCCTGAGCGCGCTCTTAAAGCGAATCCTGCCGTTTAACCCCAGCGCCATGACCAGGCTGAGCACATTTACCAGCACCGTTCCCACCAATGCGTATTTGAAGGTAAAAAGATAACTCTTTCCTACCCTTGCATCCGTAAAGAGATCCTGATAGTTTCTCAATCCTATGTAATCGTAGCTTCCATAGCCCTTATAATTGGTAAAGCTATAGATCAGTCCCTTTATCATGGGCAGTGTATTGAATGTAAAAAACAAAACCAGCACTGGTATAATGACCGCCCAAAATGTTTTGTCCCTGCCTGTCATCTTCTTTTTCATTGAACATCCCCCTTTTCCATCTGATACTGCTGCACTTTCCGAATCAGGTCCCTGTTGTAACGCTTCCAGTCATTGTCAAAGCGCTCCAGGAACGTATCAAGCGCATTCTCATCCGAATCCAGCAAAAATGTCTGTATCATGGCGTCAACGCTCATTTCACTCGGATAATGGTGATCCTGATAATCTGCCATCCTTTCTCCCTCAATATAGCCTGCCATGCCCGCCAGTTCCTGGGGAATTGCGAAGTCCCCTTTCTTGCAGGCAATTCCGCCCTGATCGTCGAGATAAATCTGGACTGTTTCATCTTCATACAGAAAACGCAGCACTTCATAAACCGCCTCTTTGTTTTCACAGTCTTTCATGACACAAAACTGCAGGTCAATGCCGGAATTCAGCACATTGTCCTCCTCCGCCTCATTTGCCGGAAACGGAAACGAATCGATGTTCATCTCCGGATTCACGGAACGAATCTGTGGTATTGCATAACTGCCTATCGGATACATCGCGGACTGCCCCCTTGCGAAAGCGGTACAGGCATCATTATAGCCATATGCATATGGATTGGCCTCCGCATATGCGAGCAGCTCCTGCATTTTTTCCGCGACTTCCCTGTAGGATTCCGTAAAAGTTGTGTTTCCCATATTAACCTGACTGCACGTATCCGAGTCTGTCAGTCCCACCGCCAGTGCGTTCCACGGCGCCAGACACGTCCATGTATCCTTATAGCCCAGATATAGCGGCTGGATTCCGCTGTCCCTGATCTCTTCGCATAATATACAAAATTCCCCCCATGTCTGCGGAATCTCCCATCCATGCTCCTCAAACATATCCTTATTGTACAGGATACCTGCCGCATTGGCCGCGTACGGAAGCGCATATACACCGTCCTGCGGAATAAACTCCAGTTCTTTATCCATATCCAGATAAGATTGTTTCACCACTTCCAGTCCTTCAAAATCGGAAATGTCCATAAACAGATCCGCATCAAGGAAATTTGAATAATTAATGTCTCCGCCAATTCCTACAATATCAGGATAATCCTCCCTGATAAACCTTGTCTTCAAGATCGTCATGGCCTCATTGGGGGACTCAATCGTCAGATGGATGTCATCATGTTCCGCATTAAAACGTTCCGCGATTTCCTCAAAAGCCTTTACCGCCTCCGGTTTGTAAGAGACCAGTTCGACTTCCACCTTCCCGCTTGTTGATGTCTGCCCGCAGCCTGTGAGACCTGCCAGGGCAATGACCGTTCCCGCGGCGGCAGCCATTCTTTTCGTCATCTTGCTTTTTAACATATTTTGTGCTCCTTTCCGTTATATTTTATTTTCCAGATCTGATGTTTTTATCGTAACATACCCGTCTGCGACTTTAAATATCGGCATTTTTCGTTTTTTATACCAATATGCGATTTTTTATGCTATACTGTTATATGATGACGCATTTTGGTATAAATTAAAAAAGGAGCTTAAAATGAGCAATATTTTATTTAACATATTCCCCCGCGAAAACTTCATTGACCTGGGTATGTATCAATATGGATACGAGCAGTGCGAGCCTGGTCATTCCTTCGGCCCCGCCTCACGAAACCATTATCTGTTCCACTATATTATTTCAGGTACCGGCATCCTTATGGCCGACAACGCGAAGGGAGAAACGCAGACTTATTCTATCAAAAGCGGGCAGGGATTCCTGATCTTTCCCGGACAGATAACGACGTATTACGCGGATCAGGCTCTTCCCTGGGAGTATGTGTGGATCGAGTTTGACGGACTGCGTGTAAAAGAGGCGCTTGACCTGACGGAGCTTTCCGTCGATCATCCTGTATATCATTCACACGCCAAAGATCTGCGTGGACAAATGCAGGACGAAATGCTTTACATTGTCCATCATGCGGCAGAAACGCCGTTTCACCTGATCGGGCATCTCTATCTCTTTTTTGATTTTCTGATACAGTCCTCCAGGACTGCAAAACCGGTGAAAAGCAGCAAGATGAGTGATTATTACATCAAAGAAGCGATCAATTACATTGAACAGAATTTTCAGAATGATATCAGTATCGAAGACATTGCCGCAGTTTGTGGCATTAACCGCAGTTATTTTGGAAAAATATTCCGCAATTCGATCGGCCGTTCCCCACAGGAATTCCTGATGAATTACCGCATGGTAAAAGCCACGGAATTGCTAAAGCTGACTTCCCTGTCCATTGCAGAGATCGGTTCTGCTGTCGGATATGAAAACCAGCTTCATTTTTCGCGTGCATTTAAAACGATATACGGAATATCTCCCAGAGAGTGGCGAAATCAGCATAAATAATCTGCCTGCTTCCCTTTTCTTCCATTAAGAAACTTCGAATCTGTTGTCAAATATCAAGCGCCGCATAATATCCCCAGTACACCGCGTTTGTGATAGCGGAAACCCTGACGGCATCCCCGATCACCCTCACATATGGCGCGCAGTCCCTCAGCGCGTCAGCCACGTCGCTGCGCGAACGCTGTCCCAGCGCGCATATTTTGGAAAAAGACTGGGGGTATAGGGATTTGGCCAGGCTGGAATATTCACAAATTGTTAGAAGAAAGCTAAAGTAGGCCGCGATCAGCATAGGAATATCTAATTTCTGCAAATTATATACCTTGCCGCCCGCAATCGCATAGTCAACCATCTCGTCCACCTGCTTTTCATCAATATCGGATGCATTTCCATCCCGCACTGGCAGACACATCGTCCCAAATCCCAGACGCGACAGCTTCAGTCCCTTAAACTCATTTGTAAGCATGATAAAATCCTCTTTTTATTCTTCACTCCCATCTACCCGCTTTAGTAAGCGTACAAATCAGGATACAATCTTCCTGCAATCTCGTATCCGACATTCTAAACAGAGTATTTCAGGTTTCTGCTTATTGTTATTGTAAAACCCTTTATCAAGCGCCGGAATAACCCCATCAATCCTTTGAACATTTTTTAAGAAGAATGCATATTACTCTTTTATCTTGGCCTCAATCTCTTTCAGCTCAGATATTCTGTCCATGCTGATAATTGCCTTTACGTTATTATCGAAGCCATTAAACAGGCAAATCAATTCATATCCAATTTTTCTAAGTTCTTTGGCAACAATATTGGCTTCCAATACATCGTAATTTATTTCAGATGTAATCTCTTTTCCTGACAGGGAATAATTCATGAGTTCATGTCGATATTCAGAAGTTACCCTCTCCTCGTCCAATTGTTTTCCTGAACCAATACTTCGCAGAATTCTGTTAATTTCTTTTGCAAAGCTAAATATCCCAACACTGTTGTCCAGCGGAAAAACAAAATTATTTTTCTCCAATTCTCTTATCCAGCAGTCATAGAAGGTATCAAAATGCTTCTCATCTTTATGGTCAAGCAACACATGATACTCCGACAGAGTATTTATATCGTATCGCCTGTCCGTAATCACTTCATTGAACGTTTCATAAAGCTTTACATCTGTAATTCCTTCCTCAAAGACCATGTCATAGCCATCATATTCACATGGAATGCTGAATAAATCCAGCTTTATCCTTCTTTTCCGAAATTCCAAATCTTCTTTTGTTGGCAACCTGAGAATTTCTCTTCCATCTGTGCATTTGCGCGGAACTTCCGATATTCCAAGTTCCCTTAATCTCTTCTGAAGTGCCACCTCAAAGGCTCCATCAAAGCCATATTTTTCCCCTATTAACAATGCCTCATCTGAAGATATATCTATGGAACATAGATATTCACCAAATCTCTTCTCCATAGAGGATGCCTTGTTAAGAATCGCAAAATACAAGGGTATGATGAGAACGCCTGTCACAAGATAAAGCGTTATGCCCACCGCCGGATTCCCAATAATATATTTTTTGAACCAGCAGTCCGGCATTGAAAAAATACCATATAAAATGAGCAAAATTCCCACCAGTGAATAAGTTATCAGCATCACCAAAAGCATTGGCAGACGGAAAACTCTTCGGATTCTCTTTGCTTTCTTCAACCTGCAAAGTTCTTTCTTATCTATCTCAATCATATTTAAACATACTTCCTTCATTTTATTTGTTTCGCGGTTTAATACATTCAGATACTGTGCTTTCTTCCGACGACGAAATACTTAATAATGCACACCGCATCTTTCAGACGCTTGATGTATTTGTACTATACTCGTTCAATTTACTATTCAAAAAAATTTTTGCATCTTTCAGACTCTTGATGTATCTTTACCCCTTCTTTTTCCAAAAAACGGACGAAGTCCTCTAAATACGGTTCTTCAACAATTCCTATAAAGTCGGCGCACATGGCTGTCTGTCCGAATTTTGTCTCCCACTCCATAATATGATCTACGAAAATTTCTGTTTGGGATTCGTTATATGTAACATCCAGCTTTATATCGTCAACATAAAGTTCCCCATCGGCAGTATGAAAGGTAATCTCTTCATATTGGAATGATTCCTTTCCGCGAAATTCAGCCGCTCTTTTACGCATATGGCAGGCAATAGGGATAACGGCAAAGAATATAATCACGAAAAGCGGCATTGCTAAATAATGCACTTTAACTGCTATTAAAAAGACGACCAGCTCTGCCATAAGCCATATAAATATCGGAGCAGCTATTTTCAGCCCCGTCTTATCACCTAATATTTTTCTTGTTTTTACTGTCGTTGTGTACATATATCCTCCATTCAAGCCTGTTCACCTGTTTCAGGTCCGTACACTCCCCTACAGAGCATCAGGCACACTATCCTTCGTCAAACAGCCAATATCCAAGCTTATGGAAATCGCTGTTAATCTGTTCCCACCACGTTCTGAATTCACACGCATCATTTGTATCCCATTCATCCGGAAATTTCTTTTTAAAAAGTATTTCCTTTCCGTCCGCATACAATCTGATATATGCCTCTGTATAGGCAAAGCATTTATCTCCGGCAAATTTGTTCTTTGCACGCTTCTTTAGCAATATGTTCATTATCGTGTTTCTGTTATGGTAATCCCACCGATGCCCAGCGCTTTTCCTAATATCAATTTTGACGATTTCCCCATTATCTTCATACAGAAGCATTCCATCGCAAACACCTTGTATGCAGCCAAAATCAAAGCTATTCATCTGCTTCATCGAATCTTCTAATTGCCTGATGCGGCAAATTCTTTTACCTCTATGTCCCACTTTTCAAGCTGTCTGTATATACCGTTCAGCCTTTCAAGCTGGGAATCCGCCGTCAGTTCGCCGTTATCCGTCCTTAACCGGATATTACAGGCTTCCCCTAAATAATCCATTTTTCCTTCAAACGCTAAGAAAGCTTTGTTCCATTCAAATGTACCGAGCGGTTTAGTCAGCATAATCGGCTTTTGCGCTTTTTCCTTCAGCCTCTCATAACGCTCTCCGGTGATCTTTTCCATGCTGCAGACCATATAGCATTTTGAATTATCTCTGCTTTTTCTTACCCTGACCTGATATGCCTGCCTTTCTTTAAACCGGAATTTATGTATCAACGGAATATCCTTCTCTATCCATGTGAGTTTTCCAAAGCTGTGCTCCGGCTGATCCGTCTGTTTGTCCCAAACAGCGATATATTCACACCGCACTTCCCGATATCATTCTGAGGAATACCCTTTTGTCGGCTTTTCCACGGTGAACAGCAACATATCCTCCGTCTGATCTTCAAATCCGGCTTCAAACATATATTTATGCTCCAGCGACAGTTCTTTTACATTCCTTTGCAGCACCTCATCTACATAATACGCCTTATAATGCACGTTATCTTTTTTGTCCATGCTTTTCCTGACCAGAACACGATACAGCTTTCCTTTCCGGAAACCGTAAAAAAGCACAATTGAGCGAGCAAAAATTTTATCAATTACAAAAGTGTTGATAAAAAAAGAAATAAACGTTAAGCATATAAGCAGCAGCCGTATCTGCTTTGACGCATTTCTTTTCTTCTCAAATATCTCTATATACAGAAGTCCAAATACAATGTTGCTGATACTTGCCAAAAAATTCACAGAATCCCGCACGATACTCATATCCAGCCTCCCGAACTAAAAAAATTAAATTCTGACAAAAAGCTTTTATAACGACGTCTGCTGATATATTTTTCTTCCCCATTATCCATAATCACCTTCGTATCGGCAAGCCTACTGATATGCTTCATGTTGACAAGGATACCCTGCTCAATATACGCGAATCCATATTGTCTATCAAAACAAATACCTCCAGACTTTTTAACATATGTATCAATAATAACGCATTTCGATTAACAATGCTATGCAAAATATGAGTAAGTTTGTTTTTCAAACTTGTTGCTACCTCGCCCCTTTATCCTTCTGTCTTGCCTGATCCCAAATGGTGTATCCTGATAAAACCATTCTCCGAAAGCATATCGTCCATCACATTTAATATTTCATACATGGTATAGACTGTTTATGCCGTAAGGGCAGCAAAGGCACTCACAAGTGAGTGCCTTTTACATTCAATCTGATTTTATTGCCTTTGCCGCCTCCTCGCGCTGTCTGCAGATTTCCGCCCAGCTTGGCAGTTTCGCAAGCTCCTCTGACAGTCCCTTCATTGCCTCTGGGACATCGATATCCTGCGGGCAGATTCTGGTGCATTTCTTACAGCCGATGCAGGCGGACGGTTTCTTATCGTCCGAAAGCGCATCCAGCCGCATCGCCACATTGACCGCCGGGGAAAAACGAAGTTCATTATAGGCCGCGATCAGCATGGGAATATCTAATTTCTGCGGACGGGGTGGCGTATTTTAAGAGGAATGCGCTGGATATTGAGGTGTATACGGACTTGAAGGACCCAGAGCTGGAGGAGGGAATAGAGGCGGTGCTGT
>CAJUOE010000154.1 GCA_910587895.1 uncultured Lachnospiraceae bacterium | reverse complement strand
CGGCAGGGTTCTCCATGACCGCATGGTATATTACGAGGACGGGCGCTTCCGGACGCTTGCAAGGCTCGGGGAGCAGGAACCGAAGGCAGTCTCCCTGGGAGGCAGCATCGCGGGCAGCGCGTGGGGCACGGGCGAGGCATACGGCCTGTACCAGTACCACGGATGCACGGAGGCCAGGGACGTGAGGGAGCCGGGGACGGTGCAGCGGTACTTCCGCTACAGGGACGTCAACATGGCGTACAGCGGCAACGGCGCGACCGCAGGAAGGAACACGCTGGAATACGACGTGTCGCTGGAGGACATGTACCAGTTCCGGGGCAATGGGTTTACAAAGGAGCAGATGGAGAAGAAGTATACGGCAGACAAAAAAGAGTATGAATGCACGGTGAAGTACGGTTTCCAGGGATGGGAGATGAAGGGAGGGCGACCTTATTCTGAGAAACAGCAACAGAAGATGACCACAATTTATAATACGGCAGACGGTTATGGAGCCATCTCAGACCACACGACGGAAGACATCAGCACCTACCAGGGTGCAGAGCCCGTCCGCGTCCTCTCTGGACTGGATGGGATGGGGACGTACCAGACTTCCCAGGGCGCACAGGGGAGCTGGGAGGATGCCCTGCAGGCGGCAGCAGCACGGGGGGAAAGCCACGCGAAGGAGTACATCAACCTGGCGGCGAAGTGGAACGCCTTCCCGACCATCGCGGTGACGCCGGGAGAGAAACTCGAGTTCTATGAGGGTGAGGACGTCACGAAGGAGGACCTCACCCGGCGCCTGACGTCACATGACAATGAGGACAATAACAGAAGCTACCCAGACATGAATGATAAGCTGCGCATCGTGAAAATTTCCTACCCGGAACCTGAGAACCACAGCCAGGCAGCATATGAAAAAAAATATGAAAAGGACGTGCCGGAGGGCTTCCTCCTGGACACCTACTACCTGAAACTGGAGGAGGACGAATCCGTGGACGTGTACGTGACCTTCGCCGTCACCGACAGCACGGGGAACACCACCGAGGAGGAAATACCGGTGAAGGTGAAGTACAACCATTACCCGGAAATCAACAGCGAGGACACCTTCTACTACCTCAAGGAGGAGGCAAACCGCGGGGAAATCACGGGGGAGGCGCTCACCCGGCGCGTGAAGGCGCGGGATGCGGAGGACGGCGACGTCACGGCAAAGCTCGCGCTCAAGGACTTCGACCCGCAGGCGATTAAGATGCAGACAGAACCAAAGAAGGAATTCGACGTGACCTACCAGGTGACGGATGCCTACAAGAAGACCACCTACAGGACCGTGAAGGTGATGGTATGGGACGAGGACGCGTCCATCGCGGAGATGCCGAAATACTATGTCCGGTACATATCGGAGAAATATCTGGACACGCTGGAGGAAGGCTCCACTTGGCGGGAGCCGGAGAACCTTGCATACTTAAAGACAGTTCTCAGGAACGGGACGCCCATGGAGACCTGGGACTTCAGCCATGAGGACGTGCTTGCAGTTCAGGAGTGGATTACTAAAAACGGGGAAGGGAACTGGAAGATCGGGCAGGAGGCAAACCGCCAGTTCCTTGCAAAGTTTGCACATTGCAGGCAGTAAATAGGAGTGGAACTTAAATTTTTCTTGAAAAGTAGCAAGGATGATATTATATTGCACCTTGAAAATTGAATATCAGGAGATAAAAAATGCGAACAAAAGTTCTTGCTTTTTGCTTTAAACAGTGTTACTGTGTAAATAAGTAATACGAATGATATTTTTTTGAGGGAAGGAGCAGGGGTATAAATGAAAAGAATAACAGGAGCAGCACTGGTGGCAGTGGTGTTATTTTCCAGTATTCATGTAACTGGATTCTATGTACAGGCGAGGGAAGTGCAGGAAGAGAAGAAAGATATATCGGAATGTACATATGTGGATACCTTAGGGGAACGTTCCTATAAAGTGCCATACTATGATACCTACAAGCAGGGAACCATCCGGATTCTGCCAAGCCAGAGGTACACCGGGAATGCGGTGGAACCGAAACTGACAATCATGGATGGGGAATACCTGCTTGTGGAAGGAAAGGACTATGAGCTGTCCTATGACGACACAAGGAATAATGACCGGTCCTCACCAGTAGAGCCATACTGCGGTTCTTTTCTGAATGAGTATGGAAATGAGGAGGGACCGATTGTTGACATACGAGGGATGGGAAACTATTCCGGGAAGGAATTCTTCTGCTTTGCCATCCTCTCCGAGAACCAGGAGGAGACCGAAGACCACCTGATCTACAGCGACAAGGCAGTCCTTGCAGGGTATGACGGGGTCACGATTGACGGGTATGCCGGGGCTGAGACGGAAGTGGAAATCCCGCTCTACATTGGCACAAAACCGGTGCAGGAAATCAATAAGAATGCGTTTGCCTACAACCCAACGCTGGAGAGGGTGGACATCTCGGACAACGTGTTCCGGATCATGAAGAATGCCTTTTACCATTGCGGGAACTTAAAGGAAGTGAAACTGTCCGGGCAGCTCTGGGGGATAGCGGAATGTGCATTTGCGGAATGCACCTCCCTCAAGGAAATATCCCTGCCGGCAACCATGGAAGTAATAGAGGATGACATATTTAGAGGATGCCTGTCCATGGAGGCAGTGCATTCCCAGTCCAATACCCTTTATACAGTTGATGGTGCATTATATGGTAAAAATGGAGGGAGACTCAAAAAAAATAACTTATATTATTATCCGCAGGCAAAGAAGGCAGATATTTTCCATATCCAGGAAGGGACAGAAGAAATCTGGAAATGTGCATTTGAGGATGTGGGAGGAATCAAAAACATCATCGTCCCTTCCTCTGTGGAGCATTTGTTTTCTGAAATATACGGCTCCTTCTATGGAATGGCATCCCCGGTCAACATCGTGTTCAAGCATGATGCGCCCTCGGGAATCATGAAGGCAGACCTGTTCTACGACCTCCCGGCAGGCTCGACCGTGACCGTGAAGAACGAGGCAATGAAAGCGGCAGCGGAGGCGGCAGTCTCCGAGCAGTGCAGGGACAACGTCACCGTCCGGATTGCCACGAAGGCGTCCGAAGGGTTTGAGCTTGCCAGTAATTCGTTCATCCTTTCCAAAGGGGAGCAGGCACAGCTCTGCTGGACGATGGTCCCGGAAGATACTACGGAGAATGTCACCTGGCAGAGCCGGAACCCGGCAGTCGCTGGGATAGACCCCATACAGGGCAAGATCACAGCGAAGGAGTATGGGAGATGCACCATCACCGGCACGGACGAGAGCGGCCATGCACAGGACGTGGACGTGCTTGTCTATGACGCCTGCACCATGCGGACGTTCATGCTTGACCATGCCGGGGACGGCAGGACATTCAAGACGGATGACAGGTATCCTGCCTGTGTCCTTCCAGAGATGGCGGATGGGAGGAAGGAAGGCAGCTTTGCCCCCGGTGGCATGATGGCAGCTGTGGCGTTTGCAGACGGGTACGCTGGCGACATGCCGACCAGGTTTGAGAACAGCGCACAGGACGTTGTGGAGATAGTCAGCAAGGTAGATTCCACTTATCGGACAGGAACCCCGACCGACGATGGGGGATATGTATGCCAGGACAACAAGTATACGAGGTTGTACCTGAAATTCAAAAACCCCGGGACGGCGACCATCACGGCAATCTTTGACGACAACGGAAAGGAAATCCGGGAGAGCATTACGATATATGTGGGGCAGCCGGGAGAAGAACCAGGAAGCGGGAACCCGGGAGGATCTGGAAACGGGGAAACGCAGGGTTCTGGAAACCAGACCGGGACAGGAAATGGGAAACAGGAGCAGGAACTTGCGTGCAGCCAATCCATCAAAAAGACATACGGAAGCAGGCCGTTTTCCCTGAACGTAAGGCACAGGAAGGGGGATGGCAGGCTCACTTATGCAAGCTCCAACCCAAAGGTAGTGAAGGTGGAGAACGGCAAGGCAACCATAAAGGGAACCGGAAGGGCAGCCATAACCGTGACAGCCGGGGAGACGGTGAAATACCGGAAGAAGACGGTGAAAGTTACCGTGGACGTCACGCCGAAGAAACAGAAAGCTATTGTTAAAGTGACAGGGAAAAGGAAACTGAAGGCAAGGTGGAAGAAGGATATCCGCGCAACAGGCTATCAGGTGCGGTGTTCCACAGACCGGAAGTTTAAGAAGGGCAAAAGGACTGCATTGGTGAAAAAGAAGGGCACTTCCGCAAAGACCCTTGCAGGGCTGAAGAAAGGAAAGACGTACTACGTCCGGGTGCGCGCCTATAAGAGCGTGAAATCCGGAGGAAAGGAAATAAGGCTGTACGGCCCGTGGAGCAGCACAACAAAGAGCAGGAAAATAAAGTAACAGGAAAATAAAGCAACAGAAAGCCGGGCGGCGGGAAACAGCAGCCAAACGGCAAAAAGGATGAAAACTGTCTTCTGAAATGCAGAGGGCAGTTTTTGTCTTATAAGAAAGACCTTGCCATGCAAAAGTGTGTGGGAAAAGATAACGATATGGAGATTGGGAGGATGCAATGAAAGAGATAAACGAGACAGTATTACAGATGATTCTTCCGGCAATTGTGTTTTTGGGTGTGATGGCAATTCTTGCAGGAGGAGTCATATTTGGCAAAATAGGAAAACGCATGGACGTTCAGGGAGAGGATTTTTCGCAGATGGAGGATACTCGAGTAGTGGAGGAGTTGTGTGAGAGGGGTGAACCGACGATTCAATGTGCCGGGAAAAAGTTGTGGGGAGTGGGAGAAATACTTTTTATTCCGGCAGTATTTACGGCAAAAGATACAGAAGGAGGCAACATTGATATAACAGTTGCAGATATTATAAATCAGGATGGCGCAAGTGTCATGGAATGTTATCAGGAGCAGACAAATCAGGCAGTGTTTTCAAGAAGAGGAATTTATACATTTTCGTTGACGGCAATGGATGGCCAGCGGAAAATATGTAAGGAAATGATTTCTGTTCTTGTGGACGAGAGATAGGAAGGGGGCAATATGAAACATGTAATATATGGCGTGGCGCTTTTGGCATTGACAGTTATGGTGATAGCCGGGGTAATGATTGTCAGCGGAAAGGATGTCCGGGAAAACGAGATGGAGAAAGCATTGAATACGGCGGTGGAACAGAGCCTGGAACAGTTGAAAAAATATGGAGGCTATGAGATAGGGGATGAGCGGGAGCTGATAGCAGATTTTCAACAGGCGTTGCTGGTACATATTTCTTCGGATACAGATATAAAGGTAAAGATTTTGACTGCGGATACGCAAAAGGGCGTGTTGGATGTAGAAGTTACTGGAACGTATCAGACGGTAAATGCGAGGGAGAAACAGGCAGTATGCAGAAAGACAGTAATTTTGGAAGAATACGCGCAAAAAAAGAATTATTGCATGGTAGAATTCCGGGTGGATGGATTGACGTATGAGAAATATTCGTTATATCAGGGAGGCGTCATTGTTACGCCGAAGAAACCACAAAAGAGCGGGCATATATTTAAGGGATGGAGAAATATCGGAAATAATGAGTGGTTTTCGGATAATCAGACAACAGATAAAGATATCATGTTTGAGGCGGTATTCGAGTAATTTCCGTTGCGGCGGAACGTTATCATGGATATGCCCCGCCGCAAACGAAAATATAAGAGAGAAAAGGATATTTTGTCAGATGCCGGCAGCTTTCTTTGCATAGCTGGTATCTACCAGATCCTCATAAGAAGGGGAGGCGGTAAGTTCTCCGGCATCGGAGAGAATATCCAGAAGAAGCTGGTAACTGTCTTCCTCAAATACGAGGTTTCCTTTCCAGGTATCCTGTTCGTAATATCTTTTGACGATGGTGGTAAGAGTCTGCGCATCGGTTTCTTTGAACTGGGGAGCAATCGCCTTGGCAATTTCTTCGGGGGTATGGCCTGTTACATAATCCATTCCTTTTTGAAGGGCATTCGTAAATTTCTGGATCACGTCGGGGTTCTTCTCCATGTATTCGGATTTGGCGCTGAAGGCGGTGTAAGGCACATAACCGGAATCTACGCCGAGAGAGGCGATTACGTAGCCATCCCCTTCCAGTTCAAGAGAGGTGGCGCCGGGTTCAAATTCAACCGAAAAATCACCTTTTCCACCGGAGAAAGCGGCTGCCGTGGAGCCGAAGTCAATGCTCTGGTCAATGGAAAGGTCTGTAGAAGGGTCTATGTTGTTCTGTTTGAGTATATACTCAAAAACCATTTCCGGCATACCGCCTTTACGGCCGCCCAGAACTTCTTTGCCTTTCAGGTCCGTCCATTTAAAATCAGGTATTTCTTCCCGTGCTACCAGGAAATTCCCGGCACGTTGCGTCAATTGGGCGAAGTTTACTACATAATCCTGTGCCCCTTCGTTGTAGGTATAGACGGTTGTTTCAGGTCCCATGAATCCGATATCCGCTTCGCCGGATAAAACGGCAGTCATAGTTTTGTCTGCGCCAAAACCGGTGACCAGCGTCAGATCAATTCCTTCTTCCTTAAAATAACCTTCTTCAATGGCAACATACATTGGAGCGTAGAAGATAGAATGTGCCACTTCGTTTAATGTCACTTTTGTGATGTCCTGGCTTTTTTTGGGAGCAGAGCAGCCCGTAAGAAGAGAAACACCCAGGATGGCGGTGATGCATGAGAGCATAGCCAGGCAGCGGAATAAATGTTTTTTCATGTTTTTCGTCCTTTTGCTTTTTGTTTATATTATGTAAAAGCCACAGAACGGTTACGCGTTTCCTGTTTTGCAGCCCTGTTTCCATGTGCTGCATGATGTTATGTGTTTCAGGAAACGTGTGATCCGCCCTTGTATTTTTTATGCAAAAAGGCTAAAATATCAGGTGAAAGGGAGAAAGCGAAGAGAAGAAATGGAAGGGAAGATGGATGATGAATTCTAAGATGGATTTGCATACGCATACCATTGCCAGTGGACATGCTTACAATACACGAAAAGAAATGATAGAGGCAGCTTATGAAAAGGGATTGGAACTTCTGGCAATCACGGAACATGCACCTGCTATGCCGGGCAGCTGCCAGCAGATATATTTTTCCAATTTCAGGGTGCTGCCACGCAGGCATGAAAGCATGACGGTGTTGTATGGCGCGGAGTTGAATATTCTGGATTATGCTGGACATGTGGATTTGCCGAATGAGATATTACAGGAGATGGACGTGGTGCTTGCGAGCATACATCCGCCATGCTATGTGTCCGGAACAATGAAGGAAAACACGGCGGCTTATCTTGGAGCCATGAAAAATCCGTATGTAAATATCATCGCCCATCCGGATGACAGCCGTTTTCCCATTGACTATGAGGAAGTGGTCAAAGCAGCAAAAGAATATCATGTCTTGCTGGAGGTCAACAATACGTCGGTGTCACCCTTAAGTTTTCGCATGAATGCCAGGGAGAATTATCTTAGGATGTTGGATCTATGCGCAAGATACCAGGTTCCCATTGTGGTGGATTCGGATGCGCATGTCGATGTTTTGGTAGGTTCCCAGGAATATGCGCTGGAAATGTTAGCCGAAACAGGTTTTCCGGAGGAATTGATTATGAACACAAAGGGCGATGCGATATATGATTACATCAACTATTCGCCGAAGTAAAAAAATGTGTTTACTTTACAACTTTAATATGATAAAATCGTTAGAGAAAGAGGAAAATAATGCCTCAGAAATACATAGAAGGAGAATGGGTATGAGCAAAAAATTGAGGACAAAAGCCGTAGACCATTTATTTGAAGCAATATTAAGTCTGGAAAACATGGAAGAGTGTTATAAATTTTTTGAAGATGTGTGTACGGTAAATGAACTGTTGTCGTTGTCGCAGAGATTTGAGGTGGCAAGGATGCTGCGGACGCAGAAGACATATCTGGATATTGCGGAAGAGACGGGCGCATCTACGGCAACCATCAGCAGGGTGAATCGTTCTCTGAATTATGGAAATGACGGATATGACATGGTATTTGCCAGAATGGGAATGGGGGAGGAAAAGCAGGAGCAATAAAATGACTGTTAGGAGCGAAGGAAAAGGAAGTATTTATGTAAAATACGGTGTAACTCTGTAAAAGGGCTACACCGTCTCCTTTATTTTTTGCTTTTCCCGTTGGTTTTATCTTTGTCCGGAGTTTTGTTTTCTGCGGATGTTCCCGGGAGCCTCGCGTCAATCATTTTTTCAATGAGCTGTTTCTTAATATAGACGTCAAAGCACAACATGCAGATAAAAGAAAAACGCTGTAATTCTGCCTGTGATTCTTTCGGTAAATCTGAAAAAGTCTGTAGGCTGGTCTGGTATTTTCTGGTAAGGTCTTTTTGGACATGTTTCATGCCAGATTCTTCCAGGCGGAAAATTTCTTCGTAGATATTTTCCAGATTGAAATTCAGGTCGGAGGCAAAATATTTGTCCGTAATGGGATTTAAAATCGCCTGTATGTCTCCGATGCTCAGGATATTCTTGAAGTAGTAGATAAAAATCAGGGCAAGCATGTGCTCTTTGGAATATTTCTTTTTGAGCGGAGGGGGAAGCAGGTTGTTCTTGGCATAGTTGTTTATCATCGTTTTGGTCAGCACTTTGTCATCCGGGTGCCGCTTGCAGGCGGAAAGGTGCGTATCCATGAAAGTCGTGACCTGGTCCATATATAAATCAATGTTGGGAAAGTCCTCCGGTTTGATAAAATCAAGGTCGGACAAGCTGTTTAAAATGCTGTTCAGTAAATCTTTTTCATCAATTGTCATTAATTTTCACCTCAAACACATTATATAGTATTCAAAACCATAGGACAAGTATTTTATGATTTTCTACAGGAGTCAAAGAAAAAAAGTTGAAATGTAAAAACAGATACACTATAATAAACATATGTTTGAGTGTATACGCCGGTGGACAACATTGGACATGCCTGGCGTACACAGGGAGGAAATAAGTATGTTTGATAATTTAAATTCTATGCAGCGGGAGGCAGTATTCCATACCGAAGGGCCGCTGTTGATTCTGGCAGGAGCCGGTTCAGGGAAAACCAGAGTGCTGACGCACAGAGCGGTCTATATGATAGAGGAAAAGGGCGTTAATCCCTATCATATCATGGCGATAACGTTTACCAATAAGGCGGCGCAGGAGATGCGGGAGCGTATTGACAAGCTTGTGGGGTATGGATCGGAAAGCATCTGGGTATCCACTTTCCATGCGGCCTGCGTGCGGATTCTGCGGCGGTATATTGACAGGCTGGGTTATGACAACCATTTTACGATTTATGATACGGATGACCAAAAGTCGCTGATGAAAGATATATGCAAGCGGCTGCAGATTGATACGAAGATATATAAAGAGAAGGCGTTTTTGGGCGTGATTTCATCTGCAAAGGATGAATTGATTTCGCCGGAAGAGTTTGCGCTGCGTGCGGCGGGAGATTTTGCAAAAGAGAGGCAGGCGGCAGTTTACCGGGAATATCAGGCGGCGCTCCGTAAGAATAACGCGCTGGATTTTGATGATTTGATTGTTAAGACCGTGGAATTGTTTTTACATGATGCAGAAGTTTTGAACAGTTATCAGGAACGTTTTCGTTATATCATGGTGGACGAGTATCAGGATACCAACACTGCACAGTTTGAGCTGGTCCGTCTTCTGGCGGCAAAATACCGGAATTTATGCGTGGTTGGGGATGATGACCAGTCCATTTACAAATTTCGGGGCGCCAATATCAGGAATATCCTGAATTTTGAAGAGATTTACCCGGATGCAAAGGTCATTAAGCTGGAGCAGAATTATCGTTCCACACAGAATATTTTAAATGCGGCAAACTTCGTGATTGCCAACAACGAGGGCAGGAAGGAGAAAAAGCTGTGGACGGAAAATGACGAGGGGGAGAAGATTAATTTCCAGCAGTTTGATTCTGCTTTCGACGAGGCGGATTACGTGGTGAGCAATATCCGCAGGAAAGTTCAGGAAGGGAAATGCAGCTATGGCGACTGCGCGATTTTATATCGCACCAATGCGCAGTCCCGGCTGTTTGAAGAGCGGTTTGTCGTGAGCAACCTGCCGTATCGTGTGGTAGGCGGCGTAAACTTCTATGCGAGGAAGGAGATCAAGGATTTACTCGCCTATCTGAAAACGATTGATAACGGCAGGGATGACTTGGCGGTACGGCGTATTATCAATGTGCCGAAACGCGGAATCGGAGCGACGACGCTTGGGCGTGTGCAGGAGTATGCTGCGGATAATGACATGAGTTTTTATAATGCCTTAAAGATGGCAGATGATATATCCACCATTGGACGGGCCGGTGTAAAGATTAAACCGTTTGTGACCCTGATCCAGTCCATGCGCAGCAAGGTAGAGTATCTGAGCGTATCTCAGTTATTGCATGAAGTCATAGATGAGACGAAATACGTGGAGGAGCTTGAGGCGGAAGATACGGAGGAGTCAAGGGCGCGTATCGAGAATATTGACGAGTTAATCAGCAAGGCGGTTACCTATGAGGAGACTGCGGAAGAACCCAGCTTAAGCGGATTTTTAGAGGAGGTCGCGCTTGTGGCGGATATCGACAATCTGCAGCAGGGCAATGATTATGTGGTATTGATGACGTTACATAGTGCAAAGGGGCTGGAATTCCCCAACGTATATCTGGCAGGCATGGAGGACGGCCTGTTTCCCAGTTACATGACCATTATCTCAGATGATCCCATGGATATTGAGGAGGAGCGGCGCCTGTGTTATGTGGGAATAACGCGCGCCATGACAGATCTTACAATTTCATGTGCCAGACAACGTATGATTCGCGGGGAAACCCAATATAATAAAGTATCTCGTTTCGTGAAGGAGATTCCGGGAAATCTGCTGGGCGGTAAAGCGAAGGATGTAAGATCTGGGGATGCGTCAGGGGAAGTGAAGACACGATCCTTCCAACAGGCAGGTTCCAGGGTGAATCCGATTTTTAAGGTTGGGAATGCGTCACATAAGAATCCCTATCAGAAGAACCCCTATCAGAGCACTTCGTTTTCCAGCAGCACGACCAGTAAGATATCGCTGGAGTATGGGGCGGGAGATAGGGTAAGGCATATCAAATTTGGCGAGGGAACGGTTACGCAGATTGTGGAAGGCGGCAGGGATTATGAGGTTACCGTGGATTTTGACAGGGTTGGAACCAAGAAGATGTTCGCCTCATTTGCAAAACTAAAAAAAGTATAAATTTTCAAAAAACTGGTATGCTAATCGGTAAAGGTATGCTATAATATGGCAAAGGTTATTGTGAAAGGACACCGTAAGTCTTTCGCAGAATGACGGTTTGTGCTGGTGAAGGCACGGAATGGAGGCAATCATGAACAGAGACAAAATGGATGGATTTTTAAATTCAGTGAAATTGAATGAGCTGTTACACAAACAGGAAGAACAGGAGAAGAAGAAATCGAAACTGCTTTGGGTTTGTGCAATTGCAGGCGCAATTGTAGCGGTAGCTGCGATTGTATATGGCGTATATCGTTTCTTTACACCGGATTATCTGGAAGATTTCGAGGATGACTTTGAGGACGATTTTGAAGATGATTTCTTTGATGAAGAGGATGAGGACGAATAAGACGCTGGCAGGAAGATAATTTAGGCTTTAGTACGATAAGGTATTTTCAACAGAAGGAAAAGAAAAGT
>CAJUOE010000153.1 GCA_910587895.1 uncultured Lachnospiraceae bacterium | reverse complement strand
TTGTTGTTAAATGTA
This sequence comes from uncultured Lachnospiraceae bacterium, assembly GCA_910587895.1. Lineage (GTDB taxonomy): Bacteria > Bacillota > Clostridia > Lachnospirales > Lachnospiraceae > Petralouisia. Next base: position 6,957 of record CAJUOE010000153.1, on the reverse strand, counting down.
GCGTAGCTTGGTTTTGTTGACAATTTTGGCATAACATAGCTATTCACGACCTTTCCGAGTAAATTTAATGTCAAAATCAGTTTGACCAACTTTGACCTTTGTAGACGGGCGTTTTGAGTTCCCCGGCAAAATTTTTTCAAAAAGTTTGCAAAATCACCGCCTATTCGGGAGTGCGCGGCGTTGAGGGTTTACGAAAGGGGACATCAGAAAAATCACCCGCTTTCGCGGCTGCGAAAGGAGTTATAGCACAAAATCAGTTGAAGAAACGGGAATCCTGATACAAAAGTGGAATTTCGGATACAAAATTTGAATGCCGCTTGCAAAAGGTGAAACTTGGTTACAAAACGGGAACCTCGGTTTGCAATCGACCTTTGCGATAGTCCTATAAGAGTAGTATGTCCAGTCACTACCGTCAGGCGCCCGAACGCAACAACCCTTCTTTCTTTCTCGGTATTTTTGCCGATAAAATAAGTATACGGAAAATAAAGCATAAGACTTGGAGAGAGAAAGATTGAATATTGCGGTTTGCGATGATGAAGAAAATGTACGTTGTTTGATAAAAAAACTGATAGAAAAGCAGACGAAGGACTGTCGGATCATAGAGTTTTCTTCCGGTGGGGAACTGTTGCAGTTCTGGAAGCGGGAGGACAGGGAACAGATAGATATTCTTTTTCTTGATATTGCCATGGAGGGTGCGGACGGAATGGAAACGGCTGAACAGATCAGAGACTGGAAGGAGGAAAGGGAGGAATCTTTGTGGGGAGGTCTGCCTTTGCTGATCTTTGTGACAGGTCATCCGGAGTATATGGCGAAGGCTTTTTCCGTCAATGCGTTTCAGTATCTTATAAAGCCCATAGACGAAAAGGAGTTTGCGGATGTGTTTGCGCAGGCTTTGCGGGAGTGCCGCCATCTGGAGGGGAAAAAGAACATGGAGCCGCAGAAAATATTGGTCAGGAATGGAAACATCACAAGAAATCTTCCGATAGAGGATATTTATTATATCGAGAGCAACAACAGGAAAATTATCATAGCTATGAGGAATGAAAAAATAGAGTGCTACGGGAAGATCGGCGGCATGGAGCGTGAACTGCAGGACGGCTTCTTCCGGACCCACAGAGGGTATCTTGTCAATATGAAGTATGTGGAAAGATACAGCCGGACGGAGGTGCAGATGAAAAATGGGAGCTGCCTTCTGATTTCCAAGTATAAGTATCAGGATTTTGTGAAGGCATATCTGGCATATCTTGCGGAGAATGGCAGATGAGCCGGGCGGGATATGAAGCATTTAGTGGTTTCTGCGATCTATATCTTGCAATTTTGCAGACGATGCTCTTTTTGGTGATATGGGATATTTTTTTCAGACTGGAGAGAGGGAAAAGGGAAGCGATTTTTGCGGGGATTCTCGCAGCGGTCAATGTGTTTATGCGCCTGTGCCCGCATGTTCCGGGCTTGGGAAGGTATGTGGCGTCAGCGGCAATTGTATTGACCTATTGTCATATCAGATGCAGGGGGTGTCTGAAAAAAGCCGTTTTTACGATGTTGTTGTTTTACAATTTCCACGGGATGAGTTTTCTGGTTGCAAGCAGTATTTATCAGTTTATAATGGATGAAATGCTGGGAAGTCTGGATGTTCAGGATGCGGCTTACATGTTTCAACTGTATCGGAAACTGTTGATCGGGCAGGGCTGTATTCTGCTGATTTATATGCTCGCATTTAGCTTTGCGGCTTGGATTTTGAAAAAAATGATAAAGAGTCCGCTGTCCATGAACTGGCAGGATACCGTTTTCCTGTCCGTCCTCAATGTGGTTGGCAGTATGCTGGTATGGATGGTCACTGATCTTTTGATGGTGCCGATGGAGCAGGAGATATTCTGCCTGTTTACCCAGAAAAGAGAGATGGTATGGCGGATACCAATGATCGCGGTTTTGCTCTGTGCAGGGGAGATATCTGCGGTCTATATTTTTCGGAAATACAAGGAACTGCAGGATGAGAGAGAAAAGCATTTTGTGGAAGAACAGCAGACGAACGCATTGAAAAGGAGGCTTGAAGAAGCGGAGCATTTCTATGGCAGCATCCGCAAGGTGAGACATGAAATGAAGAATCACATGGCTAACATCAAAGGGCTTGTCGCTGGTGAAAAGTATGGAGAAGTGGAGACGTATATTGAAAAGCTGGACGCGACCATACAGGAGCTGGACTATAAATTCAGCACGGGAAATGCCGTGACGGACGTCATCATCAACGACAAATACCGCCGGGCGGCAGCCGTCGGAATAACATGCAGAGTAAAATTTGAATACCGGGAGACGGATACGGTCTCCGCTTTTGACCTTGGGATCATACTGAATAATCTTTTGGATAATGCCATAGAGGCATGTGAAAAGCTGGAACAGGAGAAGCGCCATATCAGTCTTACCTTGAAAAGAAAGAGCCATTTCTTGCTTATCGAGGTGGAGAACAATTTCGACGGGAAACTGGAATGGAGAGAGGGAGAACGTTTTCCGGCAACGACGAAGCAGGACGGGCGACCCGGCATCCTGCCGGAGCACGGGATCGGGCTTAAAAACGTGTGGGACGTGGCGGAGCGTTACCTCGGATCTATGGACGTAAAGGCGGAGGGAGAGGTGTTCAGGGTTACGGTGATGCTGCAGCAGGGGGAAAGATGCAGGTAAAAACGGGGAGGGTTGATCTCATGGCGAACATTCTAATTGTGGAAGACGAAAAGAATATGCAAAACATCATATGCGAATATATGCGCAGAGGTGGACATACCTGTTTTACTGCCGACGATGGGGTGTTTGTATGCTCAGGATATGCAGGAGGATTAACGCCGTTGGCAGATGCTGATGGAAAGCCTGTAATCACGCGGAGATAGCAGGTGAGTTAACTATGCGTTCCAAAATACCGACAATGGTACTATCCCTCCAATTATAGGGATTTCCCTTTTTCTTTGCGTAGTGGGCTTTGGCAGTCAGCACCTTATCTTCTTTGAGGATTTTTGCTATCTGCATAGGTTCTTTTCCGGCGATACATAAATCAAAAATTCGTTTCACCACAGCGGCGGTTTCCTCGTCTACAATCCATTGCTTTTTGTCCGTAGGGCTTAGAGCTAATTCAAGAAAAGAAGTGGATGAACTCTATTTGCGTATCAAAGAAATAGGGGCAAATATAATTTATACTCCACGAATTTTTGAAGAACACGGGCCCTATTATGATGCGATGTTTTTCAAAGATTTAGAGGGGATCAAATATGAAATTGTGTTTAACAAACCGGAAAGTGAGGTGGTTTAATGTCTGGACGGGTATGGTTGTATTGTCCAGTGTGTAACAGCAAAACCCGCATACAACTTAGAGCAGATACTATCCTTGAAAACTTTCCCTTATTCTGCCCAAAGTGTAAGCATGAAACTGTAATAAGTGTAAAATACCAAAAAATCGCAACACTAAAAGAGCCAGATGCATTGACGCAGAGCCGATAAATCGTGAACCTTAGCCTTGTCACGATTATCGGCTCATTTTTTATTATCTTATATTTGTTTTATCTGCCCAGCGGCAGAAAAGAAAAAACCGCTGATAGGCAGACGATTTCATATGTCCATTTAAGAGCAAAAACAACGGTTTGAGAAAATCAAAGCCGCTGTTTTTTGATAGGATGAGGCATCCCTTCTACCATGCTATTACAACGGCTTGTGTGGGAGGAAGTCGCTGTAATGCAATTATTAAACCAAATTGAAAAGTGTCTTTATAAAAAGATAACGGCTGTGCTTGTAATTATTTTTTTATTCATAGATGCAGTTTCTTTTGGTGTAACTTGCATATATATTCGGTCTGTATAGCAATTGGCATGTTATCGGCAGTATTGCAAATACCCTGCATATTTGAAATGCTGATAAAAAATGGAGTAAAATGACCAAACAAAGGCGAAAAATGTCGTTTCGCGCAAAAAGGGTTGAAATTATGACAGAAATACAGATAATGGGAATTGTCATTGATTTCATAGAGCAGAAAAAGTATTGATGATCAAATTAAGAGGTATGGGGTAAAGGTATCGAGAAGCTGAATCTTTTATTGTACAGGGGATAAGGCGATTTGGGGTATTGATTTTGACACTACCAATTTGAGGGAAAGAGGAGGATATTATGAAAAAGAGCGTTTCAAAAAATATGTTTGCGTTGTCTGTGCTTATGTCTGCCGGTATTCTGTTGACTGGCTGCTCCGGTACGGCAGCAGGATCTTCGGAGAGTACACCGACGGGAAGCAGCACAGAGGCGATGCAGGGGAGTGTAGGAGGGGCGGAATCTGGAACAAACCATATTAGTGAGAAGTTGTCCGATAAGTTGGTAATTGATGCGGAGGTAGATTTGCCAAAAGACCAGGTATATAGCGCGTATGCGTTAACAAAACAAGCGTTTCCGAGAGAAGATTTAGATGTTTTTTTCGGAGTGTCACAAGCAGCCGTAACGGCTCACCCAGAATGGGTGGGAGCATATTCTGCTGAAACGGAAGAGGGCGGATACTTTAGTACGGATCCCTATGGAAATTTTACATATGCGAAGGACGAGGAAAGGGACGACTACATCGTATATTTGGTGGAATCCGCATATTATAATGCTGGCGGTTGTTCTTTTCAGAAGGAAGAAATACAGGATTTATCCTTCCTGGACGCAGAAAAGGCCGTTCAGATGGGAAAGGAAAAGATTAAGGAGCTGACAGGACAGGATTCGGAGGTTCTTGCTGCTTATGCGCTGAATCAGGAAATACTGACAGAGTTGGAGAAGAAGTACAGGCAGACTCAGAAATACCAGGAAGATGCGCAGACAGGGAAAGAAACTACGGTCGATGACTGGTCGGACGCAGATGAGATATATTATATGGAGTATGAACTGACGAAGGATGGTTTGCCAATTTATAGCGGCATCAATGAGCCGGGCATATCCATGGCAGTGGAAACCTTTTGGACGGCTGAAACCCGAATCACTATGATGCTTGATAAGGATGGGATTCGCTATATAGTCAGTAGGGGTGGAAGCTTTGACGCCAGACCGGAAGCAGAGGCGCAGACGATTATCTCAGCGGAGGCAGCACTGGAAGCGGTAAAGGGAATTTATGTGAATACCATATTGAACTCGCAGGTTACAATCTCCCGGATATGGCTGGAATATGTCGTTGTACCGGACTGGGAAGAGCAGGAACAGTATAAGCTGGTGCCTTATTGGTGTGTGCAGATAGATTCGCCTTCGGGAAACAGCAGTGCGGAGCGGATCAATGCGATAACGGGAGGTAATCTATCCTATGGAGAATAAAAGGGCATTGCCCCGTCTGTTTGGTGCTGAATTTAAGAGGAGTCTGACGGTGAGATTTCTCCTTGTACCGGTCGGCGTGGTGTTGTGCATCTGTCTGGATACCTGGAACCAGATACCATTTATGTGGACATCTCCTGAGACTATGGATGTATACTATTATTGGTGTAATTCTTTTATATTTGGAGGCTTTTATGGTATCTATGTGGTTCCGATGCTGGCGGCGCTTCCCTATGCAGTAAGTTTTTGCGAGGAATACAATACGAATATGCTGAGGGTGCTGCTCATGAAAGCAGGGAAGAAGAAATACTGCATGTCCAAGGTGCTTACGACGTTCCTGTCGGGAGCTCTTTCGGTATCGGCAGGTGGGATTACTTTTATCCTCCTGGCAAGTTTTTTTGTTCAGTTGTTCAATCGGGCCAGATTGCCGGAGACAGAAGCCTTTCCTTATTATGAATTTTTGCTGCAAGGTAATGCTGCCTGCTACTTTGCAGCGGTTATCTTCCTTTTGTTTTTGACCGGAGGGTTATGGGCAACGGCAGCTTTGCTGGTATCGTCATATTTCCCTAATATTTATGTGACAGTGGCTTCTCCTTTGATTCTGTCCTTTTTGACAGGGCGGGCTTTTTTTGTTTTGAAGATTCCTGTCAGATTAAGGTTGGATTTATGGCTACAGGGTAGAAGTTCCGCCGGAACAGATCAGCTCACCATTTTGTGTTCTGCGTTGTTGGTGCTGGGACTGACTGTGGGATTTGGTATTTTGTTTTACCAGAAGCTGAAAAGGAGGGTGGAGAATGAGTAAGGGACTTCGGGTGTTTTGTTTTCAGCTAAAGCAAGAATTGGTGCAGGTCAGGGTACTGATTCTGTTCATGATTCTTGCTGTGTTTATCTATTCCTATCTGGAGCCGGTGGCTAATCTGGCACAGGCGGTTGGTGAGAAAGTGAGTCCGTGGGCTTTTCCACATCTGATGAATGATTACATTTGTCAGATGGTCTTTATGGTGAGTGCAGTCTTCCTGTTTAGCACAGCACCCTTTGAGGGGAATGCTCATTACTATATCGTTCAGCGTTCCGGGAGCCTTTCCTGGCAGTTGGGTAATGTACTGTATATTCTGGCATCTTCGTTTTTGTTTGTGGGGTTTATATGGGTATTGAGTGTTATCAGTCTGCTTTCACGAACCAAGTTTAGTGGCGGTTGGGGAATCATCTGGGGGACATTGGCAAGGACAAACGCAGGGAATCAGTATGATGTCCCGCAATATAGTGTTTTGCGGTAGGTGAAAGTCGATAGCCCGAGGGGTCGTCAGGATCAAAGAACGCATTCCTACCGTCCAGAGTAAACAGACTCTGATGAATATGCATGCCATTACCGGGCGCATCAGCTAAGGGTTTTGGCATGAAGGAAGCATAAACCCCGTGCTTCATGGCAATTTCTTTCACCACGAGTTTGTAAGTCATTACCGCATCCGCCATAGAAAGGGCGTCGGCATAGCGCAGGTCGATTTCATGCTGAGACGGGCCCACCTCATGGTGGGAATACTCCACAGGGATACCCATTTTCTCCAGCGTAAGCGCCGTGTCACGGCGAAATCAACGGGTCTGTCAGATCCTGCCCTGCCGCGTAGTTCTCGATCATCTGTTTCAGATAAGGCGCAT
>CAJUOE010000152.1 GCA_910587895.1 uncultured Lachnospiraceae bacterium | reverse complement strand
GCTTTGCGCAGAGTTTCCCGAAACAGGGCAACCATTTCCGCAAGTGCGTTATTTACCTGTGTTACCTCTAATATCTCAACCATAATTGCCCTCCTTGCGTATGGACATAAAATTACATAATAATTATACCACGAAAATGTGAAAAATTCTACCACATATGCAAACAGAATAAACGCATGAATGAACATGTAGGGATATTACAGAAAAAATTATGCATATTTACGAAGGTATATTTTTCCAATACTCTTTATCTGACATCGAAAATCGTGTATACTATGCCTGAAATGAACCAGATTATAGTTTAGAAAGGCAAATAAAAGAGATGTCAAAGAAAGATACCAGGCTTCAGAGTTTATCAGAAACCATCCATATCCGAGTAGAAGAATTGAGGGGACTGGGGATAAAAGATTTAGACAAAATATTTATGGAAGAGTATTTAATACAGGCAGATCAGCTTACTGACAGTCGGCAACAGGCGAAGGTATGGCATTCCGTGAAAGATATTGTCGGGATTGTTTTCTTTGGCGTCCTTGCAGGAAACGATGAATGGACAGATATTGCCGATTTTGCGGTAGACGAAAGGGAGACTTTGGAACAATATCTGGAACTGCCTCACGGGATCCCTTCCCATGATACGATCCAGAGAGTCTTCTTCATCCTACGTTCGGACGAACTACAGAGTATGTTGGTAAATATCTTGATACGGATTGTCACAGTGGCTGGTAAAAAGCTGGATGAATATCTTTATAAAAATGATGAGCTGGGCTGTTATATCAGAGATGTGATTGCGGCGGATGGAAAAGAAACTCACAATACCGGCAAAAAAAACAGCGAAGATCCCACAGAAAGACGCAACCTCAATGAGTTTAATGTGATGTCAACGGAATGGGGAATCAACCTTTCTTCCACACGAATTGACGAAAAAAGCAATGAGATTCCGGAAATGCGGAAGGTCATGAAACAACTCGACTGCAGAGGCTGTGTGGTGACTGCGGATGCGATGAATACACAGAAAACAACAGCAAAAGCCATCATAGAAGAGGCACATGGGGATTACTGCCTTGCCTTGAAGGAAAACCAGAAAACCGCATACCTTGAGGTAAAAGAATATTTTGCCTGTGAAGAACTCCTGAAAGAAGTTCAGGCAAAGGAGGGGCAGTATTTCAAGGAAACCGAAGAAACGACCTACGATATCATCACAAGAGAATACATGATCACAGACGAAATCAAGTGGTTTGAAGGCAGGAAAGACTGGAAAAAACTGACATCCATAGGGTATGAAAGAAAAACGATTTCCAAAAAGGAGACTGGAGAAGAATCCATAGAGGAACGGTATTATCTGTGCAGTATCAAGCCGATCGCAGAACTGTTCGCAATTGTTGCGCGTCGGCATTGGCATATCGAAAATGGGCTGCATTGGGTGCTCGATATCGTATTCAAAGAAGATAAACTGCGTTCCAAAGAGAAAAACGGGATACACAATCTTGGCTTGGTCAGAAGGTTTGTCATGTTCATTATAAAGTTGTTGAAAGTTTACTATCATAGGAGCATGAAGCGAATCCGTAACAAAATAGGCAGAAACCTGGAAACGGAGATTCCTGTGATTCTTGCTGTCCTGAAAGTATTATACGATAATGATATGTTGGATGCAATTGACGAACTGGCCAAATAAATGGGCAAATAAGTCCGTCTTACTGTTCGTGCGTTTATTCTGAAAAACAGCCGGCAAAGCCTTGACATCTCTGTTTTACCATGCTATTTTGGAAAACAGCATGAAGGATCTAAAAATAGGAAAGAGGGCCATACAAGTGAGAAGAGCTGACAGAGAAGTAAAAGATGTGAATGAAATGATCAGGATCATGAAACGATGCGATGTGTGCAGGCTTGCGCTGAATGACGAGGGATATCCTTATATACTGCCTTTGAATTTCGGAGTGAAGGTGCAGGAGGGAAAAGTGACGCTGTACTTTCATGGAGCGGAGAAAGGAAAAAAATACGAGCTGATCGAGAAGGACAGCCGTGCCTCCTTTGAGATGGACTGTTCGCACAGGCTGGTTTCCTCAGAAGAAAAGGGGTATTGCACGATGGAGTATGAGAGCGTGATCGGAAGAGGAAAAGTAGAGATCGTATCTGAAGAAGAGAAGATGGAAGCATTGACCATCATGACAGACCACTACCACGAAACGCATTTTGATTTTCACACAAAGGCGGTTCCGAGAACGACGGCGATGAAGCTTGTGGTGGAGGAAATGACGGGAAAGCGGAGAGTGAAGGGAGAACATTAAAAAATGAAGTATATCACGTTTGCGATTCCATGCTATAATTCGGAAGCGTATATGGAAAAAGCGATCAATTCTATCCTGCCGGCAGGTGAGGACGTGGAGATCCTGATCGTGAATGACGGTTCTACAGATAAGACGAAGAAGATCGGGAAGCAGTATGCGGAACGGTTTCCGTCCATTGTGAAAGTGATCAATAAGGAGAACGGCGGACATGGGGACGCGGTGAATTCCGGACTGTCCCATGCTTCCGGAAAATATTTCAAGGTCGTGGACAGCGACGACTGGGTAGATGAAAAGGAGCTGCAAAAGCTCTTAAAGAAAATACAGGAATGGGAGAAGAAGGATGTCACGGTGGATTTGATCATCTGCAACTATCTGTACGACCATGC
>CAJUOE010000151.1 GCA_910587895.1 uncultured Lachnospiraceae bacterium | reverse complement strand
TTCTATATATTGCTTTCGTAATGGTGTTCTCTCTGATAACAGGACTCATTACAAATCTGCTGGTTTAAGGGAGAAGATTGTATGAAAAAAATAAAAAAGAGAACGGTGATTGAGCTGGTGATACTGGTGGTTCTGATCGTATGGGCGTCATGGTATTTGTTCATGGGTAGAAAGATTACAGGAGTAGATGATAATGTGGCTGTCGGAGACGAAGGGACGCATTCGCTGGTCGTTTATTTTTCCAGAGAGGGTGTTATACCGGATGGAATAGATGCCGCCTCCTCCGCTTCGCCCAATTCCAATCAGTACGAGGCTGAAAGCGATACGGAGGCTGCGGCTAAAATGATTGCGCAGCTTACTGGGGCGGATTTATTTCAGATCCGCACGGACAGATATTACCGCAGCGCTTTTTGGGGAACGGCAGCTACCGCATGGATTGAGGAGGCGTTGAATTTAAGACCGGGGCTGGCGGCAAAGCCGGAAAGCCTTGATAAATATGATGTGATCTATATTGGTTATCCTGTCTGGTGGTTTAATGCACCGATGGCGGTCGGGACATTTTTAGAGAGTTATGACCTGACAGGGAAAACAGTGGTTCCCTTTTGTACCAGCACGGATAATGGGATTGATGTAAGCATGGATTATATCCGGGAGGTTTCAGGCAGCGCGACGGTTTTGGACGGATACCGTGTCCATAATTCCGGTTTGGAAGATGTATCAGCATGGCTTGAACGGATTGGCATGTTGGAGCAGACAGACGAACAGCAGGATACAAAAGATGGTTTGGCAAAATCAGAAACAGATATGGCGGATACTGCTCTGAAAGCGGATGAACGCCCCGATGTCACGGAAGGAACGGAAGTCTACCGGGATTTTGTGATTGACAATGTGTACCATTCCGCAGATGCAGGGGATATTCATTACAATGTATATATTCCGGAAAGCTATGATGGCAGTAAGCCGTATGCCTTGTATTTTACGCTGCCCGGTTATGAAGGGCTGTATTTTCAGGGAGTCGCTGCCAATATCGAGTCGGAGGAATTTGGATTTGAGGCACAGAAGTACAATGACGAGATGATTATTGTTGCGCCGCAGCTTAACGACTGGGGAGAAACTTCGGCAGATCAGACGATTGCACTGGTGGAATATTTTCTGCAGCAGTATCACATCGACACATCGAAAGTATATGGGAACGGTTATTCGGGCGGAGGCGAAACCATGTCTATCGTAATGGGAAAGCGTCCTGATCTGTTTACGGCATATCTTCATGTCAGTTCACAGTGGGACGGCGAATACGAGCCTGTTGTGGATAACCGGCTGCCTGTTTATTTTGCCATAGGCAGGAATGATGAGTATTACGGTTCCGCCAAAACGCAGAGAGCGTATGATACGCTTTATGACTTGTATGAGCGGCAGGGATTGTCGAAAGAAGAAATTGACAGCCTGCTTGTGCTGGACATTAAGGAGCATGATTATTTTACCGGGAGGAATGCCCCGAATGAGCATGGCGGAGGAGGACTTTTTGCCTATGATGAGGAGATTATGGGGTGGTTGTTTTCAAAGTGATTGGGATATAACGGGAAAGGAAAGGCGGAGATGACGATGAAACGAAAGAATATTTTGTGTCTGTGCATGACGGCATTATTGATATTAGGCATAGCCGGATGCGGGGCAGAGGGCAAGGATAACAGTACCGGGAGCAGTCCTGTTCAGGAGTCAGGAGAAAGGGAAGTGTCCGGCAGTGAAAATGAAAACGGCGATTCGGGAGCAGGGGAAATCGCTGCGGATAAACAGGGAAGTGCAGATGCAGGCAGTGAATCCCAAGTAGGAAGCTCCAACATATTGATTGCCTATTTTTCCATACCGGAGGATGTGGAAACAACGGATGCGGTTGCCGGAGCCAGTATTGTAGTCAGGGATGGGGAAAAAATGGGCAACACCGAGTATGTGGCAAAAGTAATCCAGCAGACAGTCGGTGGGGATCTGTTTCGTATTGAGACGGTAGAAGAATATCCGCTTGACCATGATCCGCTGGTAGATCAGGCAGCGGGTGAGCAGGATGAGAAGAAACGCCCGGAGCTTTTGAATCATGTGGAGAATTTTGAACAGTACGAAACCATTATTTTAGGGTTTCCGAACTGGTGGGCAGATCTCCCAATGCCGGTCTATACATTTTTGGAAGAATATGATTTTGGTGCAAAGACCATTATCCCCTTTGTGACACATGGCGGCAGCGGTTTTTCGGGAACCATCCGGACTATATCGGAACTGCAGCCTGGCGCCCATGTAAGTGAGAATACCTTGTCCTTATCCAGAAACAGTGTAGCGGACAGCGAGGAAGATGTAGTGGCATGGGCGGAAAGCCTGGGACTGAACGCGACAGAAATTGCGCCGGACAATAGTGGTGATACAGTGGCAGATGCGGTGGCTGATCCTGTGGACCAGCAGATTTTATACCTTTGGGAAGAAGGCAACATGCCTGCGGTCACAGAGTATACAGAGAACAACGGAAATTATGCGGATGATCCGGATTTCCGTCCTTATATGGTAACATTTCCTGTTCCGGAGGGAACAGAAGTGAAAGGTGCTGTCCTGATCAATGCAGGCGGCGCTTTTCAGTTTAGAAGCGACCAGATGGAGGGAACCCCTGTAGCGCAGGAACTTAGCAGACTGGGGTATCAGAGTTTTGTGGTAAACTACCGCCTGCGCCCTTATACACAGGAGGAAGGAGCATTGGATCTGGCCCGTGCAGTCCGATTTGTCCGTAAATATGCAGATGTCTATGGCATTGATGAAACGGATATTGCCGTTATGGGTTTTTCGGCAGGCGGTATTCTTGCAGGGGAAATGCTGTTGAATTTTGACGGTACGGTGAACGGAAGTGCCTTGGATGACAGTTATGTTCCGGATGAGCTTGACGGTATATCAGCGGATGCAGGCGCGGACGGCATGATTTATTCCTTTTATGGACGCCTGAGTGTCGCGTCCACTGACACGGACAAATTTGCGTCGTCCAATCTGCCGCCTACCTATTTCTGCTACGGCACCCGTGATCCGTTTGTAGGTGAGTTTGAAGAATGTGTGGAGGCGTTAAAGGAAGCGGGTGTTCCGGTAGAAGTGGATGTGCTGGAAGGCAGACCGCATGGGTACGGCTATACAGAGGGATGGATTCCTGCCTATGATGCGTGGCTGACAGGAATTTTTGAGAACAACTGAGTGTAGATACCTTTAGG
>CAJUOE010000150.1 GCA_910587895.1 uncultured Lachnospiraceae bacterium | reverse complement strand
GGATAATTCAGAGAAAATGTACCCTTGTATGGTGTTTAGAAGTCTTAATATTTATGATTCAGCATTATCAGAGTATCAACTATTAGGAAATCCTCGCCATTGTGTAAGGATTGTGACTCCACGACTGCATCACGAAAGCGTTGGCGAACAGTCCGCGACGGGTGTGTTTGTAGGATAGTCTGCCTGATACCCGCTGGGAGGATAAATTATAGAAATCATCGACACCGCGACGGAACGAGCGGTAATCAGTCATCACATAACCCGGTGGCACTGGCGAAATTTTACAGTGACAACTACGCGGACGAGTTGATCGTATACGACATGTCTGAGGGCGACGCCGCACACGAGGAGGCGCTGGATATCGTCAAAGCCATCTGCAGCGAAGCGGAAATCCCCGTGATTGGCGCGGGAAACGTGAAGCGCGTGGAGGATATCAAGAAGCTGCTCTATGCAGGGTGTAAAAAGGCGGCGCTCAACTATTCCAAGCCGGGCAACATTGAAATCACTGCCGAGGTATCGAAACGGTTCGGGAAAGAAAAAATCGTGGCGTGTGTGACGGAGGCAGACAGTATTACGAGAAACGAAACCCTCATTGACGAGTATATCAGCGAGATCATTCTCGTGAAGGAAACCTGTCTGAAAGAGTCCATCTCAATCTCCCGTTTCCCCATGATCGCGTCGGTGCCGGAGGTTTCCCTGGATAAGATTCTGGAGCTTTTGTCAAACGACAATATCTGTGGCATTTCGGGCTATGCCATCAACGAGAACGCCAAGGAACTGCTGGCTGTCAAGGCGCTGTGCCAGAACAACGATATTACTGTGAACACCTTTGAACCGGCGATACCTTGGGAGGCGTTTAAGCTGAACGGCGACGGACATGTGACTGTGGTCGTGCAGGATTATAAGACCGACGAAGTGCTGATGGTGGCCTACATGAACGAGGAGGCCTACAACACGACCCTGAAAACAGGGAAGATGACCTATTATAGCAGAAGCCGAGAGGAGCTTTGGGTGAAAGGCGAGACAAGCGGTCATTTCCAGTATGTGAAATCCCTCACGGCGGACTGCGACAAGGATACCATTCTTGCCAAGGTTTCCCAGATCGGCGCAGCCTGCCATACCGGATCCCATTCCTGTTTCTTCAATGAAATTATGGCAAAGGAGTACGAGGAGACGAACCCCCTCAAGGTCTTTGAGCAGGTGTTTGACGTGATCAAGGACAGGAAAATCCATCCAAAAGAGGGCTCCTACACAAACTATCTCTTCGACAAGGGCATTGACAAGATTCTGAAGAAGCTGGGGGAGGAGGCGACGGAGATCGTCATTGCCGCCAAAAATCCCAACGCCAACGAAATTAAGTATGAAATTTCAGACTTTTTATATCATATGATGGTACTGATGGCGGAGAAGAATATCACCTGGGAAGAGATTACCACGGAGCTGGCGCAGCGATAATTGACTTTGCTGGTCAACATTCAATTTCTACGCGATGAAAATTTCGGGTAAAGAAAACCAGTAAAAGGGTTCAGCGATTTTGAGTTGCTCTCGTTTGTCGGAGAATTAGGCAAAACAGAAACCGAAAATTGATGGAGAGTAAAATACATGGAATTAATTATGCAGCCTACTTTTTCAACGTGTGGACAAGCGTGCATTGCCATGATTACCGGAAAAAGTGTTGAAGAAGTAATTAAAGATATGAAAACAGATGGAGCTACGAGTATCGGTCAACTGATAGAAATACTTGATTTTTATGGCATCAGACATGGTGAAAGAAACAAACGGATTTCCAAGAAGAATCCTGTTCCCTACAAATATTCGATTCTGACAGTTCACACAGATGCGGGATATACACATTGGACGCTGCTTTATAATAATAAATATTATGATCCGGAGTTTGGTCTGATTGAGGGTGAATATACACATGGGAAAATCACGTCATTTTTAGAAATATATGCCGCGTAATGGAGGGCGTACCTTTTTGGGTACGTTCTTTTTTTGCGCAATTTAGAATAAAATATAGGGATAAAAAATAAAGGAACTCATAAATGACAGAAAAGAAAGTGACGCCGGAGAAGAGAATGGAACTGGCGAGATATATCAGGGAGGAAAATCTGGGAAACCGCCTGAAACTCAGACAGCGGGAGCATATTCTGTACGGGAAGGAAAGTCCTATGCCGCTTTACGAGAAAGGGCTTCTTAACGGGGACGAAAGCCTGCCCGGTTACGGAAATACAGAAAATGGAGAAGGCATTCCGGGCAATGCCACAAGCGGATTTAAGTATAGGATGGCGCTTTCCGTCCTCCTTTTTGTGGGTTTTCTGCTCTGCGACACGAGGGACAGCAAGATCCTGTCGTACAGTACGGGGGACGTCTACGACATGATCGTGGCGGACAGCTTTCATCTGTACGACGGCGGTGAGAATGCCGTGATGGAGGAGCTTGCGGATTTATTCCAGTAAGAAATCGAATTTCCTATTATGTTTAAAAGGATTAACCACAAATTGTGGATAAAGACATTATTCAAAAATATTTTTCCATTGCGGGCGGTTCCCTGATCCTATAAAGTAAAAATACATAAAACGGATAGCGAAGTTTTGACAAAATATAATGGCATTGCATGTGCATTTGTGGTAGTATAAGGACGTTAACCATTCACCGGACAAAGTCTGCAAAACGCGATGATAACAGCAAACGAAAGCGGAAGGAGAACATACAGATGAGCATTTATAAAATTCCATTGAAATACAAACCGGGCGAATTTCTCTTTCACGAAATCGACACTGACGAGGGCGACTGCCTGACACTTGACTACGACAGCGAATATCAGCTCCTCACATACAACGTGCCACTGTACGGCGGTGAGGCAAGGCTGTACACGGTTCCCCGGGAGCTGATGCCCGAAGCGCTCACGACGGTGTACGATGGGAACGGCGATATTGAAAAGGTTATGCTTTCCGGCACACGGCTGCTATACATTTATTTCAAGAATGTGATGGCGCCCGAGAGGGTTATTCTGAAATTTGTCAAGGCGGAGGCGGACCGGGTTTCCGATGCGATCATGAAACGGAAACAGACGCTTGCGCGGATTTTTGTCGAGAAGTTTTATGACGGGGAGGCAGTCGATATCGCCGCCAAAACGGCAACGGCCGGGGAAGTGCAGGCAGTTATTGACAAATATGACGGCGATGTCACAGTGGCGGACAACAGCGGTGATTTTCCCATAGAAAACAGGTTGGCGCTTGAGTATGAAGCGCTCGGCGTCATGCTGATGTGCGCCGGCGGTCTCCTAAGAAACAGGCTGTTTGAAAAGGCGACGGAAACTTTCGTAGCGCGGGTAAAAAGCCGCGTCCTTAAAAAAATAGAAACCACCGAAGATTTTAAATTTATAGTGGAAGAATACGATTAGATTCGTCTGATATACTTACTACAAAAAGGCAAGGTACATTTTTATGAGAAAATTAGCGCTGCGCGACGATATATTGATGCAGGTGGAAAAACCCGCCCGCTATATCGGAAACGAATACAATTCCGTCATAAAGGACAGGGAAAAAATCGCCCTGCGTTTTGCCATGTGCTTTCCCGACGTCTATGAGATCGGCATGTCACATCTGGGCATCCAGATTCTTTACGGCATGTTCAACGAGTGGGAGGATGTCTGGTGCGAGCGCGTCTATTCCCCTTGGGCGGATCTGGATCAGATCATGCGAAAGGAATCCATCCCCCTGTTTTGTCTGGAGTCTCAGGATCCCGTAAAGAATATGGATTTTCTCGGCATCACCATCCAGTATGAGATGTGCTATACCAATATTTTGCAGGTGCTGGAGCTTTCCGGGATTCCACTTCTGTCGGCGGATCGCGGGGAGGACATGCCCCTTGTGATCGGCGGCGGTCCCTGCGTCTATAACCCGGAACCGATCGCTGATTTCTTTGACCTGTTTTATATCGGGGAGGGGGAAACCCAATACCGACCGCTGTTCGACTGGTATCTGGAAAACAAAAATAACGGCGGTACGAGAGAGGATTTTTTGCACGGCGCGGCGAAAATTCCCGGTATTTATGTGCCGCAGTTCTATGAGGAACTGTACAATGCGGACGGCACGATCGCGGGACGACGTAAAAAATACGAGGATATCCCCGACGTGATCGTAAAAGAGATCGTAACGGATGTGACGGATGCCCATTACCCGCTAAAACCCGTAGTGCCTTTTATCAAGGTGACGCAGGATCGGGTCGTTCTGGAAATCCAGCGAGGCTGTATCCGGGGATGTCGGTTCTGTCAGGCGGGCCAAATTTATCGGCCCGTGCGGGAGCGCGATGCGGACAGGCTGAAAGAATATGCGGTAGAAATGTTAAAAAACACGGGGCACGAGGAAATCTCTTTAAGCTCCTTAAGTTCCAGCGATTATTCCAAGCTGGACGAGCTTCTGGACTTTCTGCTTG
>CAJUOE010000149.1 GCA_910587895.1 uncultured Lachnospiraceae bacterium | reverse complement strand
TTTTCAGCTTGTGGAGGATTATCAATACTGCATTAAAAACGAGATTTCAGTCGCGGCAAAAAATGCAGCTCTGCTTGAGCTGGTTGAGAGAGATGCTATAGTGAGAAGCTGGCTGTATCAGCAGTCGCCATATCAGCTTGAGACGAAAGAATTTCCGGAAAATGTGAGGCGGAGAAAGGAACGATATGAAAAGGATGGCGTTCCGATATTTGTTCTTTTGCTTTCCAGCGACTATGCGTATACGGTACTGACATGCTCTGTCAAGGATTCCGCACCGCCCTATTTTGTGTCCGGAGCAGCGGCCTCTTTCTCTTCTGTGACAGAAGCAATCCAAAAGGCGTTCGATGAGTGGGAAGCGTCTTATATATTAGGTGGGACAGCAGAGGGATCGGGAATTATAACGCCGGAAAAAGTTATTTCCCCGAAAGATCATGGTGATCTGTACAGATATACGAATTATAACGGTAAAATTGCATATTTGCTGCAAGGACAGCAGGTGAAAGCTGGCGAAATATATATAAGTCAGCTTGGGAATATATCCGCTCTATCCCCCGTATTTCTGAATTATCAGGGATTTGTGGATAATGTCTATGTAGTAAGGGCTTTTTCAAAAGAATTAATTCCTGTAAATTTCGGATATGGAATGGATTTTTTGGAGCATTCAAAGGTTGACAAAGAATTGCTGAAGGAGATTAACTTTCCGCATTTTTTTGCATAATATAGGGGTAAACAGATGGTGACATAACGGTCAACGGGTCTAAAATCGACCGTGCTTTCACATACCGCCGACTGAACAACCTCTTTGAGTTTAACCGCAGACAAGGATTTGAGCAATCAGACTCTATCCAGCAGAACCCGAAAGTAACCGTCGAATATATCCCGACGCAAAAGTCCTCCCTTGTGGAAGATGTGATTGAAGCCACCGTCGGGGCAATCGGAAATCTGTTCACTCTCGGCCCCGGTTTCGACCCGGAGGAACAGGCGTCTCAAAACGCCATCAAGAAAGAAGAAGCCAAACGTAAACGCAAATCAAGAAGAATCTGAATATGTCGAAACTCTATGATGACGTCAAGAAACAAGAAGTGCAGATTGACGACCTGCAAAAGATAGTAACCAACCACACCACTCGCATCGAGACCCTCGAAACCAAAGCGAAGGCAACGCCACCACCTGCGCAGCCAGTCAATCAAGGGCCGATAACGGTGAAATTGCCCGACAATATAGCGACCAATGAAAGCATCGGCAAACTGCTTGATGAAAAGCTATCGGCAACCTCAACCGATGGCACACTCAAAAAAGTTATGGAGCAACTGCCGGGCAGCCTGTCGAAGGGAGTTGCGGATGTACTGTCCGACAATCTGGGAGATAAGGTCAAGGACGCTCTTTATGAAGGATTCCGCAGGGAGTTTGCGGATGAGCGAAGAAAGCTCTATGACGCTGGAAGTCACCCGGCTCTGCACTACCGGCGAAAAGAACGCTTGCAGTATGCTCTATGGTGCGGCGGCACGGGCGGCAAAGGCGATGGGCTACAAGAAAATCATTACTTACACACTGGACAGCGTGCCAAGCATCAGGATGCGGGAATGACTGTCGAAGACAGGCGCAAAATTGTGGGTAATATATTCAGATTCCATGGTTATCGCGCTCCAATCATTGTTACGTAAAATCATTATATCACAAAAGGAAAAATTATGGCAAAGACAATCTATGTAAATCAGATCCCAATCACCGTTGAACACCGGAGAGTCAAAAATATTAACCTCTACATCAAGCCGCCCGAAGGCTCGGTGCTGATCACAGCGCCCAGAAGTATTTCCATGAAGAGGATCATAAAGTTTGCAGAGGAGAAGGCAGAGTGGATTGCCAGGAAGAGAAAAGAGGTGCAGGAAAGAAGCCGACAGAGAGAGCTAAAGCCGCCAGAGCCAAAGATCACGGAAGAGCAGATCACGCATCTGGAGGAGAAGCTTTTAGTGACCAAGCTTTTAACTTAATCAAAAAAATTATTAAAGAAAAAGCCCCAAATAATACCG
>CAJUOE010000148.1 GCA_910587895.1 uncultured Lachnospiraceae bacterium | reverse complement strand
TACCAACAAAAAAGCTGGAGGCTCTAAAAACAGATATGAATAGCAATGATGGAGGAAATATGTATAAAATCTACCAGATGGATACAAAGCAGCTTGAAAATCCACATATTTTCCAGAAATATTACCAAGAAGCTACAAATAGCCGTCGCCAGAAGATTGACAGTTTCCGGATGATGAAGGATAAAAAGCTTTCACTGGCCGCAGGAGCCTTGCTGAACCTGGGGTTAAAAGAGTATGGCCTTTTGGATGAAAAGGAAAAAATTGTGGAAGGGGAAAATGGAAAACCATACCTTCCTGGGCATCCAGGGATTTATTTCAATATTTCCCATTCAGAACAGAGGGCAATAGCTGTATTTTCGGATGTAGAAGCGGGATGTGACATAGAGTATGCTAAAGTTTCACCAGGGCTTGGGCTGGCAGAACGGTTTTTCTGCCCAGAAGAGTACAGATATATTTTAAAACAGGAAGAAAAAAGGCAGGCTGCCACATTTTACCGTCTCTGGACATTGAAAGAAAGCTTTTTGAAAGCTACCGGGTTTGGGCTGAAACTGCCGCTGGATCAATTCTGTATCAGCCTTGAAGGGGAGATACAAGTAAGCCAGCAGGTTAACCGGAAAAAGTATTATTTTAAAGAATGGCTGCGGGGCGACCAGTGGGATACCGTCATGAACTATGATGCGTTTATGGAGCCATTGACGTGGTTCCTCACTGGAATGGAGAAACACAGCGATGGCTACCGCCAGGATATGCTGGGTAATTTCCAGAATTTTGAGGGGGCGATGAATTACTATATGACGCGTTTTCTGACGCCGTCTTTGCAATGTGCAATGAATGAATTGTCCAACCATGACCATTCGCGTTTCCTGACCCGTACCAATCATAAGGTGGGAAGGGTTGACCATCTCGGCAGCGAGGCGGCAGGAGAAGATTTGAATAAAGGCGTGATGAAAGAAGCGGTAGTGATCCAGATGACGTGGCCGGGAGCGCCGACGCTCTATTACGGTGATGAGGCTGGCGTCGTAGGCTTTACCGACCCGGATAACCGCAGGACTTATCCCTGGGGACATGAAGATCAGGAGCTTATCGCGTTTCACCGCGACATTATCCGGATTCACCGGGAAAACGAAGCTTTCCGTACCGGATCGCTTAAATTCCTGGGTGGAGATTATCAGGTTATGTGTTACGGGCGTTTCAACCGCGAGCAGCAATTTGTCATTGTAATCAACAATGATTACGTGGAACGTCATATGGAATGGCGGATCTGGCCAGCAGGCATGGAGCGTGAAACGCGGCTTGAGCGGATCATGATGACGACGCGGGATTCCTATTCTCTGGAACCGGAAATCTACCGTGTGATGAATGGACGTATTAAAATCAGCCTTCCGGCAAACTGTGCGGTGATTTTGAAAAATATCGGAAATGAGGAACGGATGGAATTTTAATTTGAAGCATCTGGAAACATTGGGCGATAAATGGGAGATATTTTATCTTGGCATGGCATGGGAGAGAAAAGCGTAGGAACCGGATGTATAGCGGAGATATCCTTTATAGATATCTATGCGTAAGGAATATAGGGGATGCTTTTGAAGGAGGGACGCCGGAAGAAATAGCGTGCTGTTTGGAGATATATGGAAGGGACATAACGAAAGAAGAGTGGAACAGGCGTTGTGTGCGTAAGAAATCAGAGACAAAAATTCCTTTATTGCCTGTATCGGGAATTGAGGGATAAGGGAATGGAGTATTCAGTTATTGGACTGGTAGTGGCGCAGGCATTTCAGATGAATTTGATCTCCTATAAAAATATTAAAATACAGAAAAGGTCAAACATAATAAAATTAATCTTGCAAAAACAAAAATTATGTGCTATAATTCGATATTGTCAAGGGCAAAAATGAATTGCCCTTGCATATGGATGGATTCCCGAGTGGCCAAAGGGGGCAGACTGTAAATCTGTTGGCAACGCCTTCGAAGGTTCGAATCCTTCTCCATCCATTCAATAGCAAGTAATAAGAGTGAACTGTAGGGAAAAACCAAAACGGTTCGAATCCTTCTCCATCCATTCAATAATAAGTAATAAGAGTAAACTGTGGGGAAAAACCAAAGCGGTTGGAATCCTTCTCCATCCATTCAATAGCAAGTAATAAGAGTGAACTGTGGGGAAAAACCAAAACGGTTCGAATCCTTTCATTGCGCGCGCGATGGAGGGATTTTTGATTATAAAGCTCGAAAATGCACAATTTACCATCAAAAATGCCAACAAAAGTTTGCAATAGAAGGGTATAATAAGAAATAGCACCATATCATGAAGATTGTGTTGAGGAAGGAATTAACTGTCTGGATGAGAGTATCTGTTCAGTCCGGCAGGTGCTAAGTAAAATGAGCAATCCATAAGGAGGGGAACATTGTTCCCCTCCTTATGGATTCTTATGATTCACGCATTTTTCACTTGACACTTTTTTTTCGAAATCGTATACTAGATATAGTGGTATCAATGCGCAAATATACACATTTGAATTGGTATTTCTATGACTTTGAGAAGAGGTGGAAGAATGGGACAGACAGCGCTGCCCTTAGATGATATACATAGTTTTGCGGATGCATCTCTGGAGATTATTCTGAGATTTGACAACGATGGAAATATTGTGTATGCAAATACGCTGGCCGAGGAGGAACTGGGATATGGGAAAGAATTGCAGTCCCAGACCATGGCGGTTCTGTTTCCGGCAGAATTCCAGAGTGAGGAGGAAGGGTTTCCTTTAAAGACCATACTTGGCATGACGGAAGGGATGATGTACCGGAAGAACGGAACCTGTTTCCCGGTTCGGATGAAGGTCAGGGAAGGTGGGGATACGCATCTTCTGTTTGCCATCAATATTGCCAGGCGGGTGGAGACAGAGCGCAAGCTTGTCCGCATGAAGGATGAGATGGAAGAGACGATGAAAGTCCGCAATGAATTTGTGGCTAACGTCACGCATGAGCTGCGGACGCCTGTCAATGGAATCCGCGGACATGTGACGAACCTCGTTGAGGCAGGTGTGTCGGGCGAGGTAAAGAGCACGCTGGATATCATTATCCGTTGTTGTGATAATATGTCGGCGATCATCAATAACATCCTTGATTTCTCAAAGCTCGAGGCAGGCAAGTTTGTCATAGAAGAGAAGGAATTCGATTTCTATAAGATGGTAAATCATGCGGTAGAGACGAATATTCCTACGATTAATGCCAAGGGATTGCGCATTATGGTTAATATTGACAAGACAATACCGAAATATCTGATAGGCGATGAATTGCGCCTGACACAGATTTTGAATAATTTCTTATCGAATGCGGTAAAGTTTACCAGCGTGGGATACATTAATATAGAAGTAACGAAGACACTTCAGTTTGATGATGAGATAGAGCTGTTTTTTGTGGTGTCGGACACAGGCATCGGAATTTCGCCTGAGGAGAAGGATAAGTTATTTAAGAGTTTTTCACAGGTGGACGCCTCCATTACCAGAAAGTACGGAGGCACCGGATTAGGGCTTGCAATTACGAAACAGTTGATTGAACTGATGCAGGGCAGTGTTCATCTGGACAGTGAGAAGGGCAAAGGCAGCAGCTTTTCATTTTCTGTGCGGATGCATGTGGCGCAGAAGGCAAAGGAAGAACAGCAGGCTGCTGAACAGTTTGAATTTATCAACCAGAATCAGGAGATGCCTCAATTTGACAGTGTGGAGAAGTTTTTCCAGTTTGGCACGCCGGAGAATGTGCAGGAAATCAGGGGAAAGATGGAGAAGTTGATTTTATGCATGGAGGTTGAGGCCTGGGACAAAGCGGAAAATTTCGCGCACA
Source organism: uncultured Lachnospiraceae bacterium (assembly GCA_910587895.1). Classification (GTDB taxonomy): domain Bacteria; phylum Bacillota; class Clostridia; order Lachnospirales; family Lachnospiraceae; genus Petralouisia. Next base: position 27,871 of record CAJUOE010000148.1, on the reverse strand, counting down.
ACATTAAGGAATTGCTGGAGCAGGCGCCAAGGGAGCTGAAACGTTCCGCATTCCGCCTGGAAATGAATGTAAGAAAGTCAGATTATGATAAGAGCATGGAACAGTACGGTAATTTGAAATCATTGTTTGAGGAAACTGTCGGAGGGATGTAGAATGGAAAATATGAACAAGTCCCAAAAAGTACCGCAAATCCTGATTGTAGATGATGTGGAGACAAATTTACTTATTTTGGAGAATATCATAGAGGGGATGGGCTACATTCCCAGATGTGCTGCGAATGCCGCAGAGGCGGCTGCATTGGTTTCAGAGAGTCGGCCTCAGTTAATCCTTCTGGATGTGTTTATGCCGGAAATGGATGGATATGAATTCTGCGAGCGGTTGAAGAGCAATCCAAAGACCCGGGATATTCCTGTTATCTTTATCTCGGCAGCGGATTCCAGTGAAGACAAAGTCCGTGGATTCAAACTGGGCGCGGTGGACTATATTGGCAAACCTTTTGAAGTGACAGAGGTTACCATGCGCGTGAATAACCATTTGAAACTGTATGAGATGCAGCAGGAGCTGGAAATGAGCAACCGCAGGCTCCACAGCGTTATCAGCAGCCAGGCAAGGCGGATTGAAGAGGAACAGAGGAATATTCTGTATGCGTTGGCGGCGCTCACGGAACAGAGAGATTCCGACCGGGCAGACCATATGGAAAATGTGGCGTACAACTGTCGGATGCTGGCGCAGAGCCTGCAGTTCAGTCCGGATTTTCCCGAAGAAATATCAGAGGGATTTATTGCGACGATAGAGGTGGCGTCCCGGCTCCATGATATTGGTAAATTGCGCGTTCCCAAAGATGAAATTGAGGAGGTGAGGCAGGAGGCACAGGATGAGAAACCAGTACGGCACCATGCGGAGCAGGGCGCAGAGATTTTAGAGAGGGTGTATCAGAATACACCGGAGAACAGCTTTTTGCCGATGGCAATTGAAATTGCGCGTTATCACCATGCCTGCTGGGATGGAAGCGGTTATCCGAGTAATATTTCGGGCAAAGAGATTCCTCTCTCCGCCAGGATTGCTTTTGTCGCAGACAATTACGATATGATGACAGGAGGAGAAGGACAGGAAAAGGCTTACAGCCCCGAGGAGTGCATTCAGATAATAAAGGAGAGAAGCGGTACGCAGTTTGACCCGGACATTGTAAATGTGCTGGTGAAAATCAGGAACCAGTTACGGCATAGCTGACCGGGGCAGAATCCCGGATTGTTGTCAGAAAACAACGCGATCAAACAGCACTTGCCAAAATCTTACAAGAATTGACAAGCATATAGAAATATAGTATCATTAAGCGAATAGTAAATAGAACCGGTGCATGAAATCGGCGGGTAACGATACTACTAAATTGATCGGTAGAAATTTTTTATGATAGGAGTAAGTCAAGATGATTACAGATAGTGAATTTCACCGGGTTGTGAATTATGTAAAACATACAACCGGAATCGATCTTAGTGAGAAGAGAGTATTAATCAATGGGAGACTGGAAAATTATATTTTAAGAAATGGCTATAACGGGTTTGACGAATATATGGCAAAGGTCGAGCATGATCCGGCAGGCAAGGAAGCAAGGAATCTGATCAATGCCCTGACTACCAATCATACATATTTTATGCGGGAATTTGAGCATATGGAGTATTTACGGCAGGTCATACTTCCCAAATTGAAAGTCAAAGAGGCGGCAAGGAAAGACTTGCGCATCTGGTCGGCGGCATCCTCAACGGGGGAAGAGCCCTATACAATAGCCATGGTGTTACAGGATTTCTTTGGACTGGAGCATGGTTGGGATACCAAGATTCTGGCAACGGATATTTCCACGAAAGTGTTGCAGCATGCGCAGCAGGGAAAATATCTGGCGGAGCAGATTGAGCCGCTGCCGGAGAAATGGAAGAGAAGATTCTTTGACAGGGTGAATGAAGAAGAGTACCAGGCCAAACAGGAACTACGGAATGAAGTTATCTTCCGACAATTTAATTTGATGAATCCACTTCCGTTCAGAAGGCCTTTTCATGTGGTCTTTTTGCGGAATGTTATGATATATTTTGATGAACCGACGAAGCTACAGCTGCTTCGCAAGATTTATGACCATATGGAGCCGGGAGGATATTTATTTATCGGGACAACAGAAGCGCTAAATAGAAAAGGGACAGCTTTCAAGTATATCGAGCCGTCAATTTATCAGAAATAGAGGGTAGGAGAATCAGATGAAGAAGATTAGAGTGTTAGTGGTTGATGATTCTGTACTATTTCGCAATTTGCTGGTACAGAGCTTGAGTGAAGATCCTTACCTGGAGGTTGTGGCTCAGGCAGGAGACGCATATGCAGCGAGGGATGCGATTATAAAGTACCGTCCGGATGTCATGACGCTGGATGTGGAAATGCCAAGGATGAACGGGATTGAGTTTTTGAAGAAACTGATGCCGCAGTATCCGTTGCCGGTCGTGGTAATCAGCGCTCTGGATGCAAAAGTATTTGACGCCATGGAGGCAGGGGCCGTTGACTTCGTATGTAAGCCGAGCACCGTGGATCGCACGAAAGTCAGCGAGTTCATACGAAAAGAGCTGGGAACGAAGATTAAGATCGCATCGACGGTTCGCGTGGGAAACCTGAAACGCGTAGAATCCTATCCGGTAAACGGCGGGTCTGCCCTTAAGAAAGATATGGTCATTGCCATTGGAGCCTCTACCGGAGGAACAGAGGCGATTTTTGAAGTAGTCAAACAGTTTCGGACGGATATTCCGGGCGTGGTGGTGGTTCAGCATATGCCTCCCGGATTTACGGAAATGTATGCCAACCGTCTGAACAATCAGTGCCAGGTGGCGGTGAAAGAGGCAGTCACCGGCGATAAAGTTCTTCCGGGACGCGTGTTGATTGCGCCGGGAGACAAACATTTGCGCTTGGTAAAAGTAAACGGCGTTTATCAGGTGGAATGTAAAGAGGGACCGAAGGTAAGCGGCCATTGTCCTTCCGTAGACGTCCTGTTTTCTTCTGTAGCGAAGACGGCGGGCAGGGATGCACTGGGTGTCATCCTTACCGGAATGGGTGGCGATGGGGCGAACGGCCTTCTGGAAATGCGTAAGGCGGGAGCTGTCACCATTGGACAGAATGAGGCGACCTGCGTAGTGTATGGAATGCCAAAGGTTGCATATGATATCGGAGCAGTCCAGTATCAGATGGAACTTTCAAGCATAACAAATAAAATATACGGTTTATTAAGGACCAATTAGAGGAGGAAGGCAAATGCTTACCTTGGAAAGGAGAGAGAATTCATGAAGATTTTATTGGCAGAAGATGATTTTGCGAGCCGCAAATTCATGTCAAATTATCTGGGAAAGTATGGAGACTGCGATATTACCGTTGACGGTGAAGAGGCAGTGGACGCATTTCTCATGGCGTTGGAGGATGGGGAACCGTATGACTTGATCTGTCTTGACGTGATGATGCCCGTATTAGATGGTTATCAGGCATTGAAGGCAATCCGTGATATCGAAAAAGAGCGCGGAATTCAGGGAAATGACGGAGCCAAAATCATTATGACGACCGCCTTGAATGAGGAGCGCAATGTTAAGAAGGCTTTCGAGATAGGCTGTACGGTTTACTCGGGCAAACCCATAGATCTGGATAAATTTGAAAAAATTCTTAAGAAACTGGAACTGATAGATTGAGCAAAAACTACATTGTAGAAGAAAGGAGGCGGGAAGATGGGAGAAGATTTCAATACAGACAGTATGTTGGATATGTTTCTGTATGAGAGTGAACAGCTTTTGGAGACCCTTGAGAATACTGTTTTAGAGAAGAAAGACGAGGAGTGTTTTGACGAACAGTCCATCAATGAGATTTTCCGCGTCATGCATACAATTAAAGGTTCATCCGGTATCATGATGTATGAAAATATTACAAAGGTTTCCCATAAACTCGAAGATGTATTTTATTATCTGAGAGAATCTCATCCAGAGAATGTTCCGCATCTGGAATTGGTAGATCATGTGTTGGAGGTATCGGATTTTGTCACAGGCGAGCTGGAAAAAATCAAGAACGGCGATACGCCGGATGGTGATGAGAGTAAGCTTGTAGATGAGATTGATAAATTTCTGACAAAGATTAAAACCGGAATCTCCCAAAAGGGTGATGAGTTGCCCCCCGAAAATACCTATGTGGAACCCAGCCAGTTCTATATAGCGCCTACGGAAAGCGAGAGCAGTAAGTATTACAAAGTTTCAATCTATTGGCGTGGCGATACGCAGATGTGTAATATTCGTGCTTACACAGCCGTGTATGCTTTAAAAGAAGTGGCAGAGGATTTGCAGTACATTCCGGATGATATCATCAGTAATGAGGAGAGCAGCGATGTAATTTTGGAAGATGGTTTCCATATGCTGATTCAATGTCAGTGCTCCAAGGATGATATTATATCTACAATTGGAGAGACATCCGGCATGGACCGCGTGGAGGTCAACGATTGTACAAAACAGGAATTCGAATTAGGATTCCACGAGCATGACGAACAGCCGATTATCATTGAGCTGGAAGACAAGGATAAGGAACCGGAACAGAAACCGGAGAAAAAAGAGCCGGCGCCCGGTGACTATGTCATTAAGAATAAGGAGGCTGGCAAGAGCAAGAAACTTGCCAAGAACCAGCCGAAACAGCAGCCGAAACAGACTTATATCAGCGTAAATGTTGAGAAACTGGATTCGCTTATGGATATGATCGGAGAGCTTGTTATTTCCGAGGCGACGGTACTCCAGAATCCGGATTTGAAAGTGCCGGGACTGGAACTTTCCAACTTCCAGAAATCAGCCAGCCAGCTTTCCAAGATTACAACGGAGCTGCAGGACGTCATCATGTCCATGCGAATGATGCCGCTGACAAATACGTTCCAGAAGATGAACCGTATCGTATTCGATGTATCCAGAAAACTGGGTAAGGATATTGAACTTGAGGTCATCGGAGAGAACACAGAGGTTGACAAGAACATTATTGAACATATATCTGACCCGCTGATGCACCTGGTTCGTAACTCCGTAGACCACGGAATTGAATCGAAGGAAGATCGCCTTGCAGCAGGTAAGAATCCCAAAGGAAAGATTACCCTGGAAGCCAAGAACGAGGGTGGAAAGGTGTATATCATTGTCCGGGATGACGGCAAGGGTCTCAACAAACAGGCGCTGTATGATAAGGCAAAGAAAAACGGCCTGATAGGCAACCGTGCCATGTCAGAATTTACCGAGAAGGAAATTTACCAGTTTATTACCTTTGCCGGATTCTCTACGAAGGAGCAGGTTACGGAATACTCAGGACGAGGCGTAGGCATGGATGTTGTAGTTAAGAACATCCAGGCAGTAGGCGGTAACCTGGAGATTGACAGCGTAGAGGGCGGCGGAAGTGAAATGACAATGAAGATTCCGCTTACATTGGCGATTATCAATGGTATTGTCATGCAGGTTGGAAATTCCACCTTTGTCATTGAGACAAACGATATCAAAGAGTTTGTCCGGGTACGCAAAGATATGCTTGTCAAGGAGCCGGATGGCGAAGAGTACATTATGCTCCGAGAAGAATGTTATCCCTTTATTCGCTTGAACCGCAGATATCATCTGGATGATTCCAAAGCGGAGATTGAAGATGGTATCGTAGTGGTATTAGAGCATGAGAATAAAAATGTCTGTGTGTTCATTGACCAGTTGATTGCAGAACAGGAAATCGTAGTAAAACCGATACCTCCTTACATTAAGAAGGTTCAGGGATTATCCGGCTGTACACAGCTTGGAGATGGAAGCATTGCATTGATTTTGGATATTGCAGGCTTGATTGCCGGAGAGGAGAAAAAGTAGGATATGTCAGAAGAATTGGATTTGATGAATGATGATTTGAATGGCAGCGATGACAGCCAGAAGGGTATGTTCATGACATTCCAGATTGCAGATGAGTGTTATGGGATTGCCATCACATTCGTGCAGGAAATTGTTGGAATCCAATCCATAACAGCAGTTCCGGAAATTGAAGACTATATCAAAGGACTGATAAATATCCGAGGAAAAATCATTCCGGTTATTGATGTTAGGGTGAGGCTCAGACAGACTCCGCGCGAGTATACCGACCGAACCTGTATTATTGTAATTGACGTGAAATCCACAACGGTGGGATTGATTGTAGATGAAATTGCGGGTGTCATTACCGTCAATGAAAAAGAAATTATCCTTCCACCGTCATTGTCACAGTCCACCAGTGGAAACAGCAAATATGTATTTGGACTGGTAAGGGTGGAAAATGAAGTGAAGCTGTTGTTGGATCCGGAGAAATTAATCCGGGACGAGGACGTGGACGCGCTGGAAGGTAGTGCATCTGCGGGTGAAATTGCAGAGGCATAAGGTAAAGGAGAAGAGAAAATGAAGAATATGAAGTTAAAGACACGGTTGATAGGCTGCTTTGCTATAGTTATTTTTTTGACGGGCCTGGTTGCATTTGCCGGGATCAATACACTGACAACTGTCAGGAAAAAGAATGTTTCTAATACTTACGTGCAGAATGCAGAAATGTTTATGTGTGGCCTGGTATTTGTTGCCATTGTTATTACGCTTTTTATGGCCACTTCACTTCTTAAGGATATTCAGCGGAACATGAAGATGCTTAGTACCGCTGCCATGGAAATTGCAGATGGTCGTGTTGATGTAGAGCTGCAGAAGTTCCGTGATGATGAATTTGGTGAACTGGTAGACGACTTTAAGAAGATTGTGGATACGATAAAATATCAGGCGGAAGTCGCGGGGCATCTTTCACAGGGAGATCTTGATCTCGATGTAAAAGTAAAAGGCGATCAGGACGTTTTGGGAAATGCATTTGACAGCATCATAAGAGAGAATAACCAGATGTTGTCCGGCATCAGAGATTCTTCCATACAGCTTACGATGGGAGCAGAGCAGGTATCAGATGCCAGCCAGGCGCTCGCACAGGGTTCTACAGAGCAGGCAAGCGCAATTGAAGAGGTTACAGCATCCATTACTGAGATTGCAGAGCGTACAAAACGCAATGCAGAGGAAGCAAATCAGGCAAATGAGTCGGTACATAGCATGAAGAATGAGGCTATGCAGAGCGACGGCCATATGAAGGACATGATTGGTGCAATGACAGAGATTAACGAGTCTTCTGAGAATATCTCCAAGATTATCAAAGTAATTGACGACATTGCATTTCAGACCAACATTCTTGCTCTGAATGCCGCTGTAGAGGCAGCAAGGGCAGGCGTACACGGAAAAGGATTTGCGGTTGTAGCGGAAGAGGTAAGAAATCTTGCAGGCAAGAGTGCATCTGCAGCCAGTGAGACCGCAGAGATGATTGAAGATTCTATCAAGAAGGTGGAACATGGTTCCAAGCTTGCAGAAGGAACCGCAGCGTCCCTGACAGAGATTCTGGGAGAGGTAGACCATATTGTATCCCTGATTAACAGTATTGCTGTGGCATCCAATGACCAGGCGACGGCAGTCAGCCAGATAGACCAGGCAATCAGCCAGGTATCACAGGTTGTCCAGACCAACTCTGCTACCAGTGAAGAGTGTGCGGCAGCCAGCGAACAGCTGTCGAACCAGGCAATGTCCTTACGTACAATGATTGGACAGTACAAGCTGAAAGGCGGAGATTCCAATATTGCACCTCTTCAGGATTCTGCAATGGGTGACAAATCGGATGAGAATGAACGCATCATTTCTCTGGATGGGGAATTTGGCAAATACTAGATAAGACAAAAACACGAAGGAGTGTTTTGTGGCGCCTGTGGGAGCCGCGAAATGCTCCTTTTAAAAAGGGCTCACTTTTGGAACATTTATGCAAGGAGATATCATGAAACAAAGACTGAGCAGGGTGCAGACGATTGCCCTTGGATTTTTACTTATCATTGCAGTGGGGACAATATTGTTGATGCTGCCGATTTCATCAAAAAACGGTGAGGTAACGGGATTCCTCAATGCGCTTTTTACTGCCACAAGCAGTACCTGCGTGACCGGGCTGGTGGTGGTAGATACGTACACGCATTGGAGTCTGTTTGGACAGGCGGTAATCCTTCTGTTAATTCAGATTGGCGGCCTGGGATTTATTACCATCGGCGTATTCTTTTCTATCTTCTTAAAACGGCGTATTGGATTAAAGGAGCGGAACCTGATTCAGGAGAGCATGAATACGCTGCAGATTGGCGGTACCGTGCGCCTGGTGCTTAAGATTGTGCGGTATACCGTAATTTTTGAGATTGTCGGTGCGCTGCTTTTGATGATTCGGTTTATTCCGCAATTTGGCATTGCGGAGGGTATCTGGTATGGTATTTTTCACTCGATATCCGCGTTCTGCAATGCGGGCTTTGATCTGATGGGGAAGATGGAGCCTTACAGTTCTTTGATGTTGTATTCGGATGATATACTGGTAAATGTCGTAATCATGGCCTTGATTATAATCGGTGGAATTGGATTCATTGTCTGGGATGATATTTCCGTCCATCGTTGGAAAATAAAAGAATATATGCTGCACACAAAAATTGTGCTTGCGATGACGTTTGTGCTGATTGTGCTCGGGAGCATTTGCTTTTATCTCCTGGAGTATCAGAATCTTACAGCCCTTGATACAAAGGGACAGGTTCTGGCATCTGTGTTTGGTGCGGTGACGCCCCGGACGGCAGGATTTAACACGATTGATACCGGAGCCTATACAGAAGGCACGAGAATGCTTACCGTAATGCTGATGTTTATCGGAGGCAGCCCTGGCTCTACAGCAGGCGGCATCAAGACGACGACAATGGTAGTGATTCTGTTGTATGTCTGGTCTACCCTGCGCAACAAGAGCGGCCTCAATATCTTCGGCAGGAGGATGGACGAGGATTCCATCAAAAAGGCCGCTACGGTATTTTTTATCAACCTTCTTCTGGCGGCAATTTTTTGCCTTGCAATGGCTGGCATGGAGCCATGCCTTCCGCTATCGGATATTTTTATGGAAGTATTTTCGGCGATTGGGACGGTGGGTATTTCCACCGGAATTACAAGGGACGTTACGCTGGCGTCAAAATATATGCTGATTTTCCTCATGTATTGCGGAAGAATCGGCAGCATGTCATTTGCACTGTCATTTACGGAGAAAAAACACAGCGCGCCGGTCAAGTTGCCGGTTGAGCGCATCACAATTGGGTGAGGAGGAAGGCATATGGCAGGTGACGCATTGCGTCGCGTGCCGCTACCGCGAAAAAGGAGGAAGGTATGAAATCAATATTGGTTATAGGAATCGGCAGATTTGGAAAACATTTATGCATGGATCTGGTGAAAAATGGAAATGATGTAATGGCAGTAGATGAGAGGGAAGAGAATCTCGAGGACATCCTTTCAATTGTCACCAGTGCAAAGATTGCAGACTGTACCAGGGAAGAGGTGCTCAAAAGCTTTGGCGTCAGTAACTTTGACATCTGCTTTGTATGTATTGGGACAAATTTCCAGAGCAGTCTGGAAATCACCAGCCAGTTAAAAGAGCTGGGCGCTCCTTATGTTATCAGCAAGGCGACCAGGGATATTCAGGCAAAGTTCCTGTTGAGAAATGGTGCGGATGAGGTGGTTTATCCCGACCGGGATATTGCCAAGCGGATTTCCATCAAAGTCAGCTCCAACCATGTGTATGATTATATGGAAGTCGGGGATTATTCGATTTATGAAATCGAACCCATAGATGAGTGGGTTGGGAAGTCGATTAAAGAGACAAATTTCCGGGCAAAATATAATGCGAATATACTTGGGATCAAGCGGGACGGGAAGAGTATTCTTCTGCCAAGCGCAGATTATGTATTTACCGCAGACGAGCATTTGATGGTAATAGGGGAGAAGGTCGATATCGACCATCTTGTAAAAAAGTTATAGGGCAGAAAAAGGATCCAAAAAGGTAGTTGGAAGAAAAGAGGAAAATATATGCCACAGGGAGACCCAAGACCGGGAGAAAAGTATTTGCATTTTAAAAATAAGTTATATCAGATTACAGCCATCGCACAGCATTCCGAGACAGGGGAAAAGCTTGTGGTGTATCAGGCATTGTATGGAACTTTTCAGACGTATGCCAGGCCGCTTTCCATGTTCATCAGTCCGGTGGACAGGGAAAAATATCCGCAGGTGCAGCAGAAGTACCGTTTTCAGTGGGTGGAATTCAGGAAAGCGGAGCCCGTGAAGCCGCAGGTGGAGAAGGAAGGGACCGTGAAATCACAGGTGGAGAAGGAAGAGCCAGTGAAACCACAGGTGAAGAAGGAAGAGCCAGTGAAATCACAGGTGTCCAAACCAAAACCCGTGAAACCGGAACCCATGAAGGCGGAACCGCCCAAAAAAGAGATGAGCACGGAAGATAAGATGCTGGCATTTTTTGATGCTGATACGGCGGAAGACAGGTACAATATCCTTCTTGACATGCGGGGAGAGGTGACAGATCGCATGATCAACAATATGGCGGTTGTCCTGGACGTTGTCATTGAAGAAGGACCGTTGGACTTGCGATACGAAGAGCTTAAGGCGTGCCTGCGTACCATGCAGAGATATGAGTGCAGCAGGCTGAGAACTGGCAGGGGCAATTAACGGCCCATTCAGTTTTTTCGATATAAAGCCAGAAATAAACAGAGCAGGGAGATGTTCATGGCGTTTGGGCTGTTTAGCATCGCCTGTCCCAGGTATGCCATCAGCGGAAGGAAAAATGCAATTTTCCCATGTTCCCGGCAATGGGAACGGAAGTAGGAAATGATAAGCCACAGGAATAATGCCGCCCATAAAATGCCGCCCCAAATACCGGTGGTCAGCAGCCATTGTAGCCATTCGTTATGTGAGGTCAGGACAAGCAGAGAATGCGACGTCATACCGTCATAATAGAATCTGAGCATCTCTGGGCCTACGCCGATCAGTTTCTCTTTCAGGCTGAAATTTCGGAATATTTCTATCGAAGTATTCCAAATCTGTCCGCGATTGTTTCCCCAACTGTTATCGTAAGAACGGATTAAGATACAGATTGCCACAACGGAAGAAACCGCCATCAGTATCTCGGTGGAAATGATAATCTTCTCTACAGCCTTCTTTCCGATTTTATCCCATAAAGCTGGAAGGACAAAGAAACACAGGCATCCGGCAATGCAGAACAGGAATGCGGCTTTCCAGTCCAGAAGAATGGAAAACAGCCCACGCGCCCTTCTCTGTTTTTCTGCAAACAGAGGAAGGTATGCAACCAACAGAGTGCATATGCCAAAAGAAAAAAGCAGGATTCCCAGCCGCCTGATTCGTTTGCTGTCTCTTAATATGAATGGCAAGGCAAAAAATGCACATATCCATATGCCGGCGAAGATGCTCTCACTGAGGCAGAGCAGCACATTCATCATGCCGAGGGTCAGGACGCACCCATATAAAATGACAGTCATTTGATCTGTCGCCATCAGGAAAAATACAAAAAACGCCGGAAGGATGAGGCAAAGATATCCCGAGAGCCAGTTGACATTTCCCACGGTTGAAACATAGAGGTAAAACTGCCTGGGAACAATGTTGGCGTGGAGCCCCAGAATATCAAGCCCCATAGAGTGGAAAATGGCTAGCAGGAATATGACAGTGTTTGCCGCCAGCACGAAAAACCACGCGTTCGCTGTCCCTGCGTAGTGCCTGGAAAGGATAAAGTATGCGGCGACCAGGCAGAGCATGGTGGCAGCGCCTACGCTCCAGCCTGCATTTCCCCAAAATGCCTCGGCTGTATTTCTGGAAAACAGGGCGGAGAAGAGGATGGTAACGGCAAAACAGGCCAGGATGCAGTCAAGACCATTGATGTCTGCTTTTCTGTGTGCCTCATGTTTCTTGCCACGTAAATTTATGATCTGGGTAAAGCTGGCAATTCCGGACAGCATTACCGCCGGGATGACAGTGAGGTATAGGGCGTGCGCCTTGGCCTCTGTCAGGTTCAGGTATCCGTTTTCCATAAAAAGCGGTATGAAAATGGAAATGCCGAAAAATAAGATGGATGCACTGTATCGTTTTAAGATGGTATTCCAGCTATCGGTTGTTGGTTTTGTTTTCATTTTATATGTAGCCTTTTCTCGTTTGCCTGAAAATTTTCTTCCGTGTAGGTTTTGGTATGCCTTGTTCCATTTTACCACTGTTCTTTTTGTAAACCCGGCAGAAGTTGGGATAAGAATTACTATTGTAATAATTTAATTATATATAAAGATACGTTTGATTTCAATTGTATCATTTTCCAATATGCCTCATTGGCAGGTAAGTTTTTTCTGGCGTTGCTTTTTACAAAAAATAAGGAACAATTTCGTCTTTTTACATGAGGGTGCAATTTGAGGAAAAGGAGGTTGCCCCTCCTTTTTTTCTGTGTTAGAATGAAATATATAGAACTGTTTTTATAATGATTAAGAAAGGATTTTTGACATGTTACTACTTATTCAAAAAGGAACGGTAATCAATCCGGCAGATCAGACAGAGACAGTGGCAGACGTGCTTGTGGAGGACGGAATCATTAAGAAGATTGCACCGAAACAGAAGGTAAAGGCAGACCGGGTGGTGGATGCGACCGGCTGCTATGTCATGCCGGGATTTATTGACATGCATGTACACCTGCGCGATCCGGGGCAGGAGCATAAGGAGACGGTGGAGACCGGCGCCAGGGCAGCGGCGCACGGCGGATTTACCACGATTGTTGCCATGCCGAACACGAAACCGGCGGCGGATAATGAAGATGTAATTAATTATGTCCACAACAAAGCCAGAGATATGCGTCTCGTCCATGTATTGCAGGCAGGGGCTGTCACAAAGGGGCAGCGGGGCGAAGAACTGTCTGATATTGAGGCGATGGTGGAAGCAGGGATTCCGGCTCTCAGCGAGGATGGCAAGACGGTCATGAATGCACAGCTTTACCGGGAGGCAATGACGCTGGCGGTCAAATATGATATTCCAATGCTTGCACACTGTGAAGACTCCAATATGGTAAAAGGCGGTGTGGTAAATGCAGATAAGACCATGAAGAAGATGGGATTTGCAGGGATTTCCAATGCCGTTGAGGATGTGATTGTAGCGCGTGATATTATGCTCGCAAAAGACACCGGCGCAGCATTGCATCTGTGCCATTGTTCCACAAAGGACAGCGTGCGCATGATAGAGCTGGCAAAGCAGGAGGGAATTCGTGTGACGGCAGAGGCATGTCCGCATCATTTCACCCTCTGCAGTGATGATATTCCGGGTGACGACGCCAACTATAAGATGAATCCACCTCTGAGGACGAAAGCGGATATGGAAGCATTGCGTGAAGGGCTGAAGAATGACATTATAGATGTGATTGCCACAGACCACGCGCCGCATACGCCAATCGAGAAAGGCGTGGGCATCAAAAAGGCGCCGTTTGGCATTGTCGGACTGGAGACGGCGGCGGCGATTACCATGACGGAGCTGGTGGATAAGGGCATTCTTACCATCATGCAGATGGCGGAGAAGATGAGTTATAATCCTGCCAGAATCCTGGGACTGGACAAAGGCACGGTGGAGGAAGGAAAGACGGCGGATCTGGTTGTCTTCCATCCGGAGAAAGAATACGTGATAGAGCCGAATGATTTCAAATCCAAAGGAAGAAATACGCCATTTGCAGGTAAGAAAGTAAAAGGAATGGTGATGGCAACGATTGTGGATGGAAGAGTTATCTATGAAAGGGCATAAATATGATTGACAGATTAGTGGAGAAAATTCAAAAGACCCATGCGCCGATCGTGGTGGGGCTGGATCCGATGCTTGGCTATATTCCGGAGCAGATTACGAAAAAGGCGTTCGCCGAATACGGTGAGACTTTGGAGGGAGCGGCAGAGGCAATCTGGCAGTTCAATAAGGAGATTGTGGATCACACGTATGATTTGATTCCAGCGGTAAAGCCCCAGATTGCCATGTATGAGCAGTTTGGCATTCCCGGGCTTATGGCCTTTAAAAAGACCGTAGATTATTGCCATGAGAAGAATCTGGTGGTGATCGGAGACATCAAGCGTGGAGATATCGGCTCTACGTCCGCAGCGTATGCGACGGGACATATCGGAAATATACAGGTGGGAAATAAGACATATACGCCATTTGGGGAGGATTTTGTAACCGTCAATCCCTATCTGGGGACGGACGGCGTCAAGCCCTTTGTTGATGTATGCAAGGAAGAGAAGAAGGGTCTGTTTATTTTGGTTAAGACGTCAAATCCGTCCAGCGGAGAATTTCAGGACAGGCTCATTGACGGCAGGCCGTTGTATGAGTGGGTAGGAGAGAAAGTAGCACAGTGGGGCGCAGACTGCATGGGCAGGGACTACAGTGCGATTGGAGCCGTGGTAGGCGCGACCTATCCGGAGATGGGAAAAGTATTGCGAAAAATCATGCCCAAAAGCTTTATACTCGTGCCCGGTTACGGCGCACAGGGTGGAAAGGGCGCGGATCTGGTGCATTTCTTTAACGAAGATGGTTTGGGCGCTATTGTGAATTCCTCCAGGGGAATCATTGCGGCGTACAAACAGGAAGACTATGCAAAATTCGGCGCGGAGCATTTTGCGGAGGCGTCAAGGGCGGCAGTAGAGGCAATGATAGAAGATATTGGCAGCGCGCTTGAGAGGAACAGGTAAAGAGAATCAGGAGAAGAGTATGGCGGAAAAATTTAAGGAACAGGCAGTCATTATCCGGCAGGAAGAGATTTCCTATGGGATATACAGTATGTGGCTGAAGACGGAGCGGATTGCAGGGAAGGCGAAACCGGGACAGTTCATCTCGATTTATTGTCATGAGGGCAGCAGGCTGCTGCCAAGACCCATCAGTATCTGTGAGGTTGACAGGATGGATCAGGCATTGCGCATTGTCTATCGCGTACAGGGGAAGGGGACGGAAGAATTTTCCAAAATGCGTACGGGGGGGAATGTAGATATTGTAGGACCGCTGGGGAACGGATTTCCTTTAAAGGAGAAGAAAGCGTTTCTGATCGGAGGCGGCATCGGCATTCCGCCGCTTTTACAGCTTGCCAGAGAATTAAAGTGCGAAAAGCAGTTTATCCTGGGCTTTCAGGATTCCCTGTTTTTGCAGGAGGAATTCAGGCGGCTGGGGAATCCCTATGTGGCGACGGAAGATGGAAGTTACGGCACGGAGGGAAATGTCATGGACGCGATTCGGGAAAACGGGCTGGATGCGGAGATTATTTATGCCTGTGGACCGATACCTATGCTCCGGGCGGTGAAAGCATATGCGAAAGAGAGGAATATAGAATGCTGGATCTCGTTGGAGGAGCGCATGGCGTGCGGCATCGGCGCATGTCTGGGATGCGTCTGCGAATCTAAGGAACGGGATGGACATACGAATGTCAATAACAAGCGAATCTGTAAGGAAGGTCCTGTATTTCGTGCAGAGGAGGTGGAATTCTGATGAATACAAAAGTAAATCTGGCGGGTGTAACGTTTAAAAATCCTGTCATGACGGCGTCCGGAACGTTTGGATCCGGCAAGGAATTCTCAGAATTTGTGGATTTGAACCGGCTTGGCGCTGTGGTGACGAAAGGCGTTGCAAGCGAGCCGTGGACAGGCAATCCGACACCGAGAATTGCAGAGACTTACGGTGGGATGCTGAATGCGGTTGGGCTTCAGAATCCCGGCATTGATATGTTTGTGGAACGTGACATTCCGTATCTCGCAAAATTTGATACGAGAATCATTGTAAATGTGTGTGGCAGGACGACGGAGGACTATTGCGAAGTGGTGAAACGTCTCGCTGGCCAGCCGGTAGATATGCTGGAAATCAATATTTCCTGCCCCAACGTGGAGCAGGGCGGCATTGCCTTCGGGCAGAACGCGGCGGCGGTCGAGGCGATTACGAAAGAAGTGAAAAAACACGCCAGACAGCCGGTTATTATGAAACTGAGCCCCAATGTGACGGATATTTCCGAGATGGCGAAAGCGGCGGAAGCGGGCGGTGCGGATGCGTTGTCCTTAATTAACACGATTACAGGCATGAAGATAGATATCCGCAGCCGGAAGTTCGCACTTGCGAACAAGACCGGAGGGCTGTCCGGCCCTGCGATACATCCGGTAGCCGTACGCATGGTCTATCAGGCTGCGCAGGCAGTTAATATTCCGATCATCGGAATGGGCGGCATCCTGACGGCGGAGGACGCTATAGAGATGATGCTGGCAGGCGCCAGTGCGGTATCTGTTGGAACTGCGAATTTCCGCAATCCACAGGTGACGATGGAGATTGTGCAGGGCATCTGCGACTATATGGAAGAATACGGCGTGGAAGATATTAACGAGCTTATAGGGGCGGTACAGTAAGTAGCACGATGGGCCTGGTATTATTTTCTAATGCATTGTTTTTATAACCGGAAGTTGTAATAGGAAGGGAAATCCGCTATACTTAAGAAAAGTATAGCGGATTTTTTGACTGGAACTGGCAGGAGGGCATTTATGGCAAGAACAGTTGCGATTGGCATCCAAAGTTTTGATGAGATTATAAAAAAGAATTATTTCTATATTGATAAGACAAATTTGACACAGGAAAGGAGCCAGGCGGTGCGGAGCCGGAGCGGTTCTACCATGGGTTCGTGCTGGGGCTGATGGTGGAGCTTGCAGACCGCTACACGCTGACCTCCAACCGGGAGAGCGGTTTCGGCAGGTACGACGTGATGCTGGAGCCCCGGGGCGGTGAGGATGACGCCATCATCCTGGAATTCAAGGTATACAACCCTAGGAAGGATAAGGATCTGGAGGCGGCAGTTGCAGCGGCATTGCAGCAGATTGAGGAGAAGAACTATGCCGCCGTGCTGGAAGAAAAGGGATTTGACAGGGGCAGGATCCGGAAGTATGGGTTTGCGTTCCGGGGAAAAGAGGTATTGATTGGATGAGGCCATGCAATTTGGCATCTTGGAAGGAAATAGTGCAAAATTGCACACAAGTGTGAAATAAATATATGGTAAAATTCTTATCAGAAGTCATCAGGAGGAATGTTAAATACATGAAAAGCACAAATGAATTGATGAATCTGATAAAGAAAGCACAGCGGGAGGAGTTCGTGGACAGCATTCGGGAAGAAAGCATGGATGTCAGCGAGCTGATGAAGGATATTTTGGCGGAGAAGAAAGTAGAGATAAAACGCGCGATAGACATGCTGATTCTTGAACCGTCTTATGGATACCAGATTTTTAACGGGAGGCGCAAGCCGACCCGGATTATCCTGCTTCGTTTTGCAATCATATTTGGACTTACGATAGAAGAAACACAGCAATTACTGAAAATGGGGCAGAAACAGGAGCTTTATCCGAAAATTCGTTTTGATGCAGCGATTATTTATGGGATTGAGCATCATTACAGCGTGGAAGAGGTGGAGGATTTGCTGGCGGAAGTCGGCGAAAAATCCCTGTTTTAGAAAAAGAAATTCTGAAAAAGGCGTGGAACATTTTCCTGTTAGTAAGGATGAGGGACATCATATGGTAGAGGCGAAGGAATTTATCCGAATATACCGCGAGGAACAACTGAAAGAGCAAACGCTGCCAGAGAGCCTGAGAGGGCGCTTTGAGCTGCTGGCATGTATCCACATATCAGAGACACATGCCAGTTTTCTTTTGCGTAGCATGGAAACGGGGGAAAAGTACCTGCTCAAATGTGGAAATACCGGGCAGATGGGGAACCTCAATATAGAGAAAGAGCAGCAGATGCGCATTCAAGGGGTAAAGAAACAGATGCAGCAGCCATATTCCGGCAGGGAAGAAATGTTTGTGCCGGAAATAGAGTATTGGGTGGAAGGGGGAAAGGAGTACCTGCTGCGGAGGTATATCGAAGGGCAGAACCTGGAGGAATATCTGGAAAGGAATCCTGTCCTGGACACGGGGAAGGTGCTTGGGATTGCCCTGCAGATTTGCGATATTTTAATTAAGCTCCACCACCTGAAACCGCCGATGATCCACCGGGACATCAAGCCGCAGAACCTGATTCTTGACCGGCATGGTACGATCCATCTGATTGATTTTGAGACTTCGCGGAATTTTGACCGCAAGAAGCGCAAGGATACACGGTTTTATGGGACGGAGGAGACGGCTGCGCCGGAACAGTACGGCTATGCGCAGACGGATGCAAGAACGGATATCTATGCGTTTGGCAAGGTGCTGTGCTACCTTCTGACCGGCGACTACCAGGTTGAGGAATGCAGGCAGAGGGGCGGGCGTTTTGCCGCCATCGTGGAGAAATGCTGTGCATTCGACCCGAAAAAGCGCTACCAGGGAATGGAGGAGGTCAGGCGGATGCTGCTGCTGGAGCAGAAACGGAACGCGCCGCGGAAGAAGAAAAAAGTCCTGCACATATTCGGTGGGGCGGCAGTGCTGGCAGTTGTCTTCCTGGCGGGCGTCTTTGTTGGAAATTATGACGGACAATCCCTGCAATCGGCTGTCCAGGAGGAAGTGCAAAAGGAAGTCCAAAAACAGGTGCAGAAGATGCAGCAGAATGCGGATGTAAAGGAGAACCAGGCAGAGACAGGAAAGGCTGAGGGAACTCAGGGGAATCAGGCAGGAACAGGAGAGATTCAGGGTAACCAGGGGCAGGCGGGGGACGGCATAGAGGCAGACGGGGATTTGCTTATGCGGGCGGCGGCAGCCTCCCTGAACAAAGAGGAGATTACGGAAGAAGATTTGAAGGACGTCGTTCGGGTTGCCGTGATTGGGACTACCATATATGATATGACAAAGAGTTTTGAACTGGACAGCATGGCTCACGAGGACGAGAATTATTTGAATACTTTTGGGCAGGGGACGATTGCAGACATCAGCCTGCTTGCAAAAATGCCCAACCTCTCTGAGGTATACCTTTATAACCAGAAAATTACGGATATTGGGGCGCTTAAAGGGCTGCCCATCCGCAAGCTGTATCTTTCGGGGAATCAGATTGAGGATTTCCGGGTACTGGAGAGCCTTCCAAATTTAAAAGAGCTGTTTATTTCCAAAAATCCCATCCGTTATCTGCCGGATTTTTCCAAATGCCCGAAACTAAAATCCCTGGAGATGAATGAAAATACATTTGCAAACCTGGATTGCCTGAAAGGAGCGTCTGTGGAATGGATGGCAATCCGTAAGGTGAATGTGGTAAACGGGGATTATACATTCTTAGAAGAGATGCCAGAGCTTGTGAGACTTTTAATTTGGAATCCAGAGGCGGAGCTTGCGGAGGAGGTTTCCCGCCTTACGAACTTAAGGGAGTTTGAGCTTTTCGATTATCATGATACCAGGCTGGATTTTATAAAACCTTTGCAGAACCTGGAATATTTGTGCCTCCATGGGCATTCTGAGATGGAGCTTGCGCCTCTGAAATCATTGGGGAAATTATCAAATCTTACAATGAATGATATTGAGATTAAAGATATTTCCGCAGTTGCCGATATGCCGAGCCTGCAATTTCTTGACATCCATGACACTGGCGTTACGGAGCTGTCCGCTCTCGTAAAATGCAAAAATCTCCGCCAGATATGGGTAAATGAAAGGCAGGCAGAATATTTGGAGGAGCATGGCATGGGGCAGATTTGGCAAATATATGTGCCATAGCCGTGGCGGTTGATGGAATCATGTCACGAGAATATTGACTGATGTACAAATACCGACTAAAATGAACATATACTTTATTTTAGTCGGTATTTTTGACGAATTTGAAAGGAGAAGCGTATGAAGAGATTTGTCTGCAGTGTCTGCGGCTATGTCCATGAAGGGGAAAGCGCGCCGCAGGAATGCCCCGTCTGCCATCAGCCGGCAGAAAAGTTCAGGGAAGAACCCTTAGAAAGCGACAGCGTGAGCACGCTGGATTTAGAGAGTGGGAAAGCGCAGGAACAGGAAGATGTTTCTGCTATGGAATTGAGTTATGATAAGAATTTCTACCGTAACGATGATAGTTGCCGCTATATGGAAGAGATTCATCAGATGGCGGTGACCGGCAAGACGATTAGCGGCGCAATGGGAACAAAGATGGCAATGCCTTCCTGGGATGATATTTTGCTGCTGGGCGCACAGCTCAATCCTCCGCCGCTTGACGAGGATGACCCGGTAAGCACGATGACCGTGCTTGGCAAACATGCAAAGAAACCAATGATACTGGACAGCCCGGTATACATTTCCCATATGTCGTTTGGCGCATTGTCCCGGGAAATCAAGGTGGCGCTGGCAAAGGGCTCCGCGCTGGCAAGGACGGCGATGTGCAGCGGCGAGGGTGGAATCCTGCCGGAGGAGCGGGAGAATTCCTACAAATACATATTTGAGTATATTCCCAATAAATACAGCGTAACAGATGAGAACCTGCGCAATGCAGACGCCATAGAAATCAAGATCGGACAGGGGACGAAGCCGGGCATGGGCGGACATCTGCCCGGAGAGAAGGTGACTGCGGAGATTGCAAAGCTGCGCGGCAAGAAACAGGGCGAGGACGTGCAGAGTCCCAGCAAATTCCCGGAATTGAATTCCAAAGAAGATCTGAAGGATATGGTAACCATGCTGCGAAACCGTTCGGACGGAAGGCCGATTGGCATTAAGATTGCAGTCGGGCGCATCGAACGGGATCTGGAATACTGCGTCTATGCAGAACCGGATTTCATCACGATAGACGGCAGGGGCGGTGCAACCGGATCCAGTCCGCTGTTGCTGCGCGAGGCAACATCCGTTCCAACCATCTATGCTTTGTACCGTGCGCGGAAATATCTGGATTCTGTGGGTTCCGATATTTCTCTGGTAATTACCGGGGGCTTGCGCGTGTCCGCTGATGTGGCGAAAGCGCTTGCCATGGGCGCGGATGCAGTGGCAGTGGCAAGTGCGGCGTTGATTGCGGCAGCCTGCCAGCAGTACCGCATCTGCGGTTCCGGCAACTGTCCGGTAGGTATTGCCACACAGGATCCACAGCTGCGGAAACGGCTGAAGGTGGAACAGTCTGCGAAACGGGTAGCAAATTACCTCAATGTGACACGCGAAGAGCTGAAAACCTTTGCGCGGGTTACCGGCCACAGCTGCGTACACGACCTGCGCGTGGACGATCTGGTGACGTTGAACCGGGAAATTTCGGAATTTACCAATATCCCCCATGCCTAAGCGCAGATTGTCCGTCATGGGTATCAGAGATGCATTTATGCATATGTGAATGATAGGAAACAGTGCAAATTGTCTTTATTTACTAAAAAAGATAAATTTGCACTGTTTTTTTAGTTATTTTACCAATGATAATTTACTAAAAATATTAAAAACTAAAGGATTTATCAGATATACAAACAAAAAACTTTAGTTTGGGTGGGTGGATTTCGTCATAATATACAATACAATAGAACTATATATTATAAATTTAGGAGAGAAGGAGAGAGAATGAAAAAGAAATATCTATGGAGAAAAACAGTCAGCCTGCTTTTGGCAGGCGCCATGATGCTTGGATGTATGGAACCCTTATGCACCCAGGCGGCGGGCAGCGACGCGGGGGCGGATTTGAGCGCGCTGAACGCATCGAAAGTTCTGGAGCTTAAGTTTGACGATAACCTGACCGACAGCTCCACCAACGCATTTTCGGTAACTTCCCATGCTGCAGGTGGTGCGGCGAAAGATGCAAAGTATGCGGAGGGAGTGTCGAATTCTGCGCTTTCCCTGGATGGGAGCACGTATCTTGATTTGGGAACAAGCGCAAAGCTGCAGCCCGAAAATATGACGGTAGCATTCTGGCTCAAGGCGACGAAAGCCCTTGCCGGTGAGCATATCATCATGTGGAATAAGCCCAACGGCGCATGGGATGGACAGGGCTGGTATCTGTCCTGCCTGAGCAATACGGAGCCGTTGAAATTGTCGGTAGGTTCTAATCAGGAGAAATTGACAGAGTATGCGATTCAAACCGACCGTGCAGCATTTTTCCCGGTAGACGAGTGGGTACATATCGCAATCACCTACAACAGCGCGGATGGGAAGGTTGTCTTCTACCGCAACGGCGAGGTTGTACCGTCTACCCCGGCTACCAGCGCCGCGAAGATCAAGGGAAATGATACGGATCATAAGTATCTGGGATTTAACTCGCCACAGTATGGTGGAGGATATGCGACGCTGGATCTTGACCAGTATGAGATCTACAGCGCGGCAGCGACGGCAGAAGAGGTAGAGGCATTGTATAAGACCTATCTGAAAGTGCTGACGCCGGAAGAAATTGTATCCGCGGACTGTGCAGCCCTTGATCCGTTTGCTAACAAGGATAAGGATAAGATAACCAGCAGTATTTCCCTGCCGACTAAGGGAAAGAAGGGCAGTACGATCAGCTGGCACAGCTCCAATGAAGACGTTGTCAAGACGACGGGCAAGGTCATCCGTCCCACGGATGAAGATAAGCAGGTGGTACTGACGGCGACGATTCAAAGTGGAGAGGTAACGGATACGAAGAGTTTTACGATTACCGTATTGAAGGGCGTGCCCTTTGTGGTGGAAGAAAATCAGTACACAGCCTACAGGGAGCAGCAGTTTGGGCTGGATGAGGTAAAGGTGACAGACGCCTATTACGAGGGCGCACAGAATCTGGACGTTGACTTCCTGAAGAAATTTGACGTTGACCGCGTATTGGTGGGCTACCGTGAAAATGCAGGCATCGACACGCAGGGAGCAGCGCGCTATAACGGCTGGGAGAACGGACTTATCGCAGGGCATGGCATGGGGCATTACCTGACGGCAGCCGCACAGGCAATTAAGCTGACTGGGGATGTGGAGCTGGAGGCAAAGCTGAGTGAAATTGTCTCCGGGCTCAAGGAATGCCAGGACAATGCCGGCAACTACGGTGGATCCGAAGAAGGATTTTTGTTCGCAGCAAACGTAAAGGATCCAAGTAATGTGGAACTGCAGTTTGATGTCGTGCAGGGAGATGCAAAGGGGGAAACCTGGGTTCCCTGGTATAATATGCATAAGACCATTCAGGGTCTTGTGGACACCTACAAATATACAGGAAATACGGAAGCCCTGGAAGTGGCATCCAAAATGGGGGACTGGGTATACAACCGCGTAAGCCAGTGGACCGTACAGCAGCAGAAAACGGTTTCCTACACCGAGTATGGCGGAATGAACGACTGTCTGTATGACCTGTACAAATATACCCATAAGACAGAGCACAAAGAGGCAGCCCACAAGTTTGACGACCCGGATTTATATGGGATTATCCTCTCCGGTTCCGGCGATACCTTGAAGGGCAGACACGCCAACACAACCATCCCCAAATTCCTGGGCGCGCTGAACCGCTATGTTGCCCTTAAGGAAGTGGAGAATGCGAACGAAGCAGATTACCTGGGATATGCAGAGGACTTCTGGACGCTGGTAGTTGAGAACCATGCGTATATCACAGGCGGAACCAGCGACATGGAGCATTTCCGCGGGGACAATGAACTGGACGCGACCAGGACCCAGGCGAACTGTGAGAGCTGCTGTGCACACAATATGCTCAAGCTTTCCAAAGAATTGTTTAAGATTACCGGCGACAGGAAGTATGCCGATTATTATGAAAATACGCTGCGCAATGCCATCATGGGTGCAGTCAACAAAGAAGGCGCATTTTCCTATTTCACGCCGATGGCAACCGGTTACTATAAGTTCTTCGGAACGGCGGATCCTGCCACCAATATGTTCTGGTGCTGTACCGGAACCGGCATGGAGAATTATACCAAGCTTGGGGACAGCATTTATTTCAAGGATGATGACTCCCTGACGGTCAACCAGTATGTGGCGTCTGAGGTTACCTGGAAGGAAAAAGACCTCAAGCTCACGCAAAGCAGCGACGTGACGGCAAGCGACAAGGCAGAGTTTACAGTAAATCTGCTGAACGATGCACAGCCTGTGGCAGCGAAGTTAAAACTGCGTGTCCCTGACTGGGCATCTGGCGACGTAACCGTCAAGATTAACGGACAGGCAGCAGAAAATAATGTTGAGAATCAGTATTTCGTCATTGACAGGACATGGAATAATAACGATAAGGTGGAAATCACCTATCCCATGGAAGTAAAAGCCTTTGGCTTATCGGATAACAAATCCGTCTTTGCCTTCAAGTATGGCCCGACCGTTCTGGCAGCCAAACTGGGAACGGAAAAATGGGACGATCTTGTATGGGCCGGGGCAAACTTGTCCACACCAGCATACAAGGTGGTTGGCGGCGAAAATGTGCGCCTTGAGCTGACCTATGGACAGACCATCAAACAGATTCTGGGAACGGAAACCATTGCCATCCAGGGCAAGGACAGTACCAGGGAGTTTATGAATAACATCAACTCCAAACTGGAAAAGACGGATGGAAAGATGGAGTTCCACCTTCGCGGAACCGATGCGGAATCCGTATTTGGCGGAGAAGGACTGACCTTTGTGCCGTTTAACACATTGAACGAAGAGCGCTACGGCATTTACTGGTATTTTGAGAGCGCAGAAGATGCGGCAGAAGATAAAATCCTCGCTGAGAAGGAAGAGGGACGATTTGCAGAGGCGGTTGTGGATTCCATACAGCCGGGCTACCAGCAGTATGAGAACGACGCAACTCATCAGATGGAGGAAAATAAGTCTGTTTTTGAAACTGGCGTTAGCGGCATTGGCAGCACGCGCAGGGCGCAGCCGGGCGGATATTTCCAGTACAATATGAAGGTGGATAAGAATAAGATAAATTCCCTGGTTTGCCAGTTTGCAAAGGAAGATGCCGGCAAGACGATCAAAATTACCGTTGGCTCTACCGTCATAGCAAACTATACGGTAGAGAATTACACGGGGGAAGAGCCGTTCTTTAAGAAATCATTTGAGATTCCGGCAAGCGAGATTGCAGCATCCCAGACGCTGCAGGTTGGCAATGAGACATATGACATTGTAAAAGTAAAATTTGAGAGCGGAAGCGCCACAGAGGACAGCGCACGCGTGGTAAATGGTCTGTATCTGACGCGCGCATACGATAATGATGCCAATCTTAAAGACCTGACATCATCGGCAGGAAAGGTTAAGACCTCACAGAACGGTTATACCGTTCAGGTACCGTCGGCAACGGAGCGTGTATCCCTGAACTTCAAGCTGGCAACCGGAAGCGGCCTTCTGTATATTGACGGAAAGCTGGTAAACGAGGCGAAACCGCAGGTATTTGACCTAAAGGAAGGAACCACCTTCCTGCCCCTGAAAGTATATGCGCAGGATCATACGACTTTCAAGACCTATCTGTTAAAGCTTGTCCGTGCAGACGGCCTTGGTTCCGGGGAAGAGATCATAGAAAATGGTACTTTTGACGAGGGCAATACAGGAAATAAATGGGCGCCGTACGGCGAGGGTACGACCCTTGGCGAGGGCTGGTCTACCTATCATAATGCAGCCCGTTCCCTGAAGGTAGAAAACCGCAAGACTACCTCTTCTGGAACCGTCCATGACATAACCGGCAAGGTAAAAGCGGGAGACACCTATACGATTGACGGCTGGGCAACTTATAGAAACGGTGAGAATCAAAATCCAAATCCGCCAGCAGAAGTTGGATTTAACGTTTCAATCTTATATGGAACGAATGAAACAAAAGAAATTATGGTTACAAAGAAACTGAAAGTAAACGAGTGGGGCAACCTCGTGGGTGATTACACCGTTCCACAGAATGCGGATACGA
Source organism: uncultured Lachnospiraceae bacterium (assembly GCA_910587895.1). Taxonomy (GTDB): domain Bacteria; phylum Bacillota; class Clostridia; order Lachnospirales; family Lachnospiraceae; genus Petralouisia. Next base: position 2,217 of record CAJUOE010000148.1, on the reverse strand, counting down.
GCAGGGTGCTTCTCCTGGTGGAGACGGAATACAAGGAAAATCCCACGCAGGATGAGCTTGTCATCTTCTTTATTGATGACTTCTCCATGAAAAAAGTGCAGTCGGCAGAGGAGGGGGATGCAGATATCGTTCAGGCAGTCATGGAAAAGATTGCAGCGATTGGTACGGTAACGCTCACGCCGGAGTGTAAGGCAAAAATCAATGCGGCTAAAACACTCTATGAGATGTTGACGCCAGAGCAGAAGGCACAGGTTACAAACGCAAACGTGCTGACGAAAGCAGAGTCTGATTACAAGACCCTGGAAGAGGGAGGCAGCATCGGTGGCGATAGTGAGGCAGACAAAGCTGCGGCAAAGGCAGTTATGGATAAGATTGCCGCAATTGGATCAGTAGCCTACACGGCAGAGAGCAAGGGCAAGATAGATCTTGCAAGGAATGCATACAATGCCCTCACAGCTGCGCAGAAAGCCCTGGTAACCAATTACAATCTGCTGACGACAGCAGAGAGCACATACCAGCAGTTGAAAACGCAGGCGGAAAACGCAGCCAATATCGTCAAAAAAGGAGACGTATACAAGGTTTCCGGATATTCCTACAAGGTGACCGATGTTGCGAAAAAGACCGTAACCGTTACAGGAATTACTAACAAGAACAGCAAGAAAATTACGGTAGGAAATACAGTAAAGATTAAGAATGCAGCTTATAAGATTACAGCGATCGGTTCCTCCGCGTTCAAGAACTGCAAGAAAGCCACTACCGCGACGGTAGGCAGCAATGTAAAAACGATCGGCGCAAATGCATTTTCTGGATGTAAGAAATTAAAGAGCGTAAAACTGAACAGCAAGAGTCTCACCAACATAGGCAAGAAAGCGTTCTATAAGGATGGCAGCTTAAAGACGATTACCATCAAGAGCACAAAGCTGAAAAAGATAGAGAGCAAAGCGTTCTATGGCATCAACAAGAAGGCAAAGATTAAGGTGCCCGCTAAGAAACTGAGAAAATACAAGGATATCATGAAGAACAAAGGGCAGAAGAAGAGCGTAAAGATTACGAAATAAGCACAAACACATCAGCGAAAGAATGATCGAGCCGGGAACCTGGATGCAGGTTCCCGGCTCGTCAATTTGTTGATTGTTCATTCGTATGGTATCTGGCAAACAACCTTTGCCAACTCCCGCGCCAACACCGCATGACCTTCCGGAGACAAATGTAAGGAATCCTCCTTTGATGGCTTGATATGCGCTGCCGCATCGAAAAAGATACAGTGGCATTCTTCCGCCGCCATCCGATACCATTTGGGGAATTCCCTGGAACGGGTTATGGCATTCTCGCTAAATGAGCCGTAAAAAGATGAGTTGCGGATATCTTCTCCTATTTCAGGGGGAGAGACCAAAATGATATGCGGCACAAATCCCTGCTTTTCAGCAGTAAAATCCTGTATCACATGGACAAGCGTTGCCGCACCGTTCGCGATCTGCTTTGCGCTTGCATGAAAGGTTTCCTTCAGGTCATTGCTCCCCAGCATCATAATTACGATATCTACCGGCTTATGGGAATTCAGGCATGGGCGCAGATATCCGAGCCCGTTTTTCCAACCCTCCAAAGGGTCGTCAAAAATAGTTGTCCTGCCATTGCAGCCTTCTTCTATGATCTTGTAACTATCCCCCAGCGCAGATTGCAGCCTTCCGGTCCAGCGAATGTTTTCCGGGTAGCGGAATCCGTTTGACGGATTGTAACCGTAGGTATTGGAATCCCCGTAGCATAAAACTGTTCTCATATATTTTTCCTTTCTTAATGGTAATATCTTATCATTTCCTGGGAAGAATGGCAAGCAGCCATCTTTTTATCAATTTTTTGTACTAAAATATAAAAAACTAAATATAATATAAAATATTTTGTGCATTTCCTATAGTTTATGGGGATGAAAAGATAGTAAAATATGCTAAAATTATGTCATATTCATTACAATAATGGAAGAAAGCTGTATCCGTAAAAGAACGGCAGAAGCAAGCAACAACAAAGAACCTTAAAATTTAATAATTATCAAACGAACCGGGGTGTCTCCAAAGGCGTAGCGTCCCAAAACTCATATCGGATAACAAAGAATCCCTTCCTTCAACAACAGTTTTTCAGATATGGTTCTGGGTGCTATGGCTTTGGGGACATCCCGATTTTGTATGGCGGTATCATGCAACCATTTCGCCAGTTTGTTACGTG
>CAJUOE010000147.1 GCA_910587895.1 uncultured Lachnospiraceae bacterium | reverse complement strand
TTTGTATAAATTTCTGTATTCTGCCTCTTTATGAACCTATTCCAAAAGTAAGTTCTGCCTGCACATTCTTAATAGAGGCGGTAAAATATCCCACTTCACCGGCCCGAAGGCACTCACAGGGTTCCATCCCCAGGGGCAGCAGATAGCCGCACTCCACAACCTGATACGAAGCGCCGGAAGCCATCATTTTCACCGTCTGTCCCGCCCGGAGATGCCGTATGCTTTCAGGGACGGAGATACCGCAAGGCAGATGGTTTTTGTTGTCCTGCTGGCGTCTGCCACGACAAGGTGCGTGGTCAATGGGTCAAGGTTTCGCTCTACGCACTCTACGGAGGCATAGAATGATTTTAAATCAATGGCAATGTAAGTGCGGTTGCTATCCATTTGTGTTCTCCTTAAATATCCTTCGCAGCATCCACGTTGCGCAGAGTGCAAGCATAAATTCAGCCACAAACGCTGCGTAGGCAATTCCATGAACGCCGAATACTATATTTAACAGAATCAATGCTGGTATTTCAAATACAATCTTGCGCAAAACCGCAAAAAGCAGGGATTTCTTACCCATGCCGATAGCCTGAAATACGCCTACCGCCAGGAAATCTATGGCGAGGAATGTCATCGCAAGCGCGTATGCCCGCAGGAACATGCCTCCATAATAGAGGATTTCCTGTTTTTTCATAAAGAGCCCCACGAGCCATTCCGCTTTGAAGTAACAAAAGATGCTGGAAATCATCATGATTGGCAGCATGACTTTGGCGATGAACAGAATTGTCTCCTTCATGCGTTTGTAATTTCGGGCGGAAAAGGAGTAGCCGACAAGCGGCATCACGCCCTGACTGGAACCCATGGCAACCTGTAACGGAACGAGGTAGATTTTCTGCACGATTCCGATGGCGGCTACCGCATCCGGACCGTAGACAGCCGTAAAATTATTTAAAATTGTCATTCCCGTGACGTTCAGAAGATTCTGAATGGACGCGGGAATCCCCACGCCGCATACGCCGGTGATGATCTCTTTTTGCAGGCGGAAATCCCGGGGATGGATGCTGACATACGTGTTTTTGCGTTTTACATACAGCAATACAAAGAAATAGGAGCAGGCGGTGCAGTTGGAGACGAAGGTCGCGCATCCCGCGCCTGACGCGCCCATATCAAGCCCCCACGGCATGATAAACACAGGGTCTAAGATGATATTTAAAATACATCCGCTCATCGTACCGATACTGGCATGGAGCGCCCCTCCTTCCGCGCGCACCAGATAAGCCATTACCACATTTAAGATAGAGGGCGCCGCGCCCAGCAGTACCGTCCATCTCAGATAGGCGGCTGTGGCGGTTATGGTCGCGCTGTCCGCGCCCAGCAGACGCAGCAGCGGATGAAAGAATACCGTACACAATAGCGACATCATAAGGCTGAAAAAGAGCGAGCAGTAAAAACCGAAAGCAGAACTTTTTCGTACCTTGTCAAAATCCTTTTCGCCCAGCGCACGGCTCATCATGCTGGAACTGCCTATGCCGAACAGGTTGTTTACCGCATTAAAGGCAAGCAGCATCGGCGCCGCCAGCGTGACGGCGGAATTCTCAATGGGATTGTTCAATAGCCCCACAAAATAAGTGTCCGCCATGGAATAGATTACCATTACCAGCGAACTTAAGATTGTCGGTATCATCAAACGCCCTGCCGCCCGGGGCACGGGCATCTGTTCAAATAAGATGTTTTTTTCTGTTTGTTCCATTGTATATTATATCCTCCATCTAACTGAAAATGCACAATTTTTCTGTACCTATTATGACACAAATAAAACAATAATACAAATTTTATTCATTGTGTGATATGATGGCAGTAGGCAATAAGAAAACTATGTAAAAATGGAAAAATACCTGTATGATTCATGAAGTGTTATGGGAGAATGATGATATGAAGTCTGTTTATGTTGTGGAAGATGACGCCAACATCCGTGAAATAGAATTGTTTGCCTTGAAAAACAGCGGCTATGAGGCAGAGGGGTTTGCCTGTGCCGCTGATTTTCTGAAATGCATCAAAGAGAAAAAACCATCGCTGATCCTTTTGGATATCATGCTGCCGGATGAGGATGGCATTGCGGTGCTGGAAAAACTGCGCGCTGGTTCGGACACAAGGAAACTTCCGATTATTCTGGTGACAGCCAGGACAACGGAGATTGATAAGGTGAAGGGGCTGGATGCGGGCGCCGACGACTATATCACCAAGCCGTTTGGCGTCATGGAACTGATATCGCGCGTTAAGGCGCTCCTTCGGAGGGCAGAACCGGAAGAGACAGAAGATGCGCTGATATTTTCAGACATTGTGCTGTCCGGGGCGAACCGCTCCTGCCAGGCAGCGGGACAGATGGTGGAGCTGACGTACAAGGAATTTGAACTGTTATCCCTTCTTATGCACAATGCCGGGATAGTAATGACCAGGGATGCCTTGATGGAGAAAATATGGGGCATTGACTTTCTCGGCGAGTCGCGGACGTTGGACGTTCACATCAAGACGCTGCGCAAAAAGCTTGGAGATGCCGGAGGGCATATCAAAACCGTGAGAAATGTAGGATATCTCCTGCAATAAGTGCGCGGGAACCGGCAGGGATTGTGGCATGGGATAAGGAGCGGGCAAATGGCAAGAAAAATCAATTTGAATTTTATGGTCGTTACGGTAGTGGCGATTATTTTAAGCGTGTGTTTTACCACCATTGTTTCCTATCGTTTTTTTCAGAAAGAGGTTTTTGCAGACCTTTCTTCCTTTGCGGAAATGATGGAAGATTTGCACTTCATGGAGCGGATGGAGGATGAAAAAGTCGTCAGCCCGCATGATGAGCTGAGAATTACCTGGATTGCAGAAGATGGCGCGGTGTTGTATGACAGTTATGTCGGAAATGATGTTCTGGATAACCACAGAAAACGCCCGGAGGTCGCGCAGGCGATGCGAAACGGGAAGGGAAGAAGCGTAAGAAAGTCAAAGACCATGGGACAGAATATCTTCTTCTATGCGAAAAAGGCGGACGATGGAACGATTTTGCGTATTGCCAAGGAGGCGGGCAGTATCTGGAATGTTTATGTGGGTACGCTGCCCATAACCCTTCTGGTCGCCGTTTTGTCGTTTCTGATATCGGTGCGCATACGTGCGCAGCATGAGGAAACTTTGCGCAATGTAGAACTGAGGCAGGAATTTACCGCCAATGTGAGCCATGAGCTGAAAACGCCGCTGACCGCAATCTGTGGCTATGCGGAGCTGATTGCTAATGGGATGGCGTCTAAAAAGGAAGGGCGGCATTTTGCAGAGGAAATCC
>CAJUOE010000146.1 GCA_910587895.1 uncultured Lachnospiraceae bacterium | reverse complement strand
GTAATGCGGTCATTAAACCTTGTTCCAACAGAGAATAAAACATCACATTGCTGAATGGCTGTATTGGCAGCATAGCTTCCATGTATGCCGATATTTCCTACATACAGCTCATGTGTGGCAGGAATTGCGCCTTTTCCCATAATAGTAGTAATCACAGGAACCCCTGTTATCTCGGCAAATTTTTGTATTTCCATATTTGCATGGCTGATATTTACGCCTCCGCCAATTAAAAAAACAGGCTTTTTTGCGTTGTTTAACAATTCCATTGCTCTTTTTATCTGTCCGGCATGAACAGAAGATTTGGGTTTATAGCCTCTGATTTCTATATTTTTCGGATATACATCACTTCCATATTCCCGCTGGATATCTTTTGGAAGGTCGACCACTACAACACCTGGTTTCCCTGTTTTTGCGATATAGAATGCCTTTTTAATAATTTCTGCCAAATCTTCTCTTTTTCGGACAGTTATGGCATATTTACAGATGCTTCTTGTAATTCCTACAATGTCCACTTCCTGAAATGCATCATTTCCAATCAGATTAGTCGGCACCTGTCCTGTAAAACAGACAAGCGGAACGCTGTCATAGTTTGCAGTAGCAATTCCTGTTACCAGATTGGTCGCACCGGGGCCACTTGTTACCAGACAGACACCGGTCTTTCCAGTAGAACGCGCATATCCGTCAGCGGCATGAATAAGGCCCTGTTCATGTCTTGGCAGGATAATGGTAATATCCTTTTCTCCATATAAAGCATTGAACAAATCAATCGCCTGTCCTCCCGGATATGCAAAAAGTGTGTCTACCTGTTCTTCTTTCAGTGCTTTTACAAATAATTCGGCTCCTGTAACCTTTCTATCTGTTATGTTCATTTTTTACCTCCTTGTATGCATGTACTTGCTTGCACTTAATATATTTTAAAAGGACTGCTGCGACAGTCCTTTTATTTCAAATTTGAAATACCATCAACAAAAATTTTTACACTGTTTTTTATATAATTTTTTCTATTTGTTTTCGTAAGATTTTGATGAAAAGACACCGTTAAAAATGTATAACCAAACGTTGAGGAAAAAACAGTCATTGCCAGACTTTCAAAATCAAAATGGGCTATTTTCCCCAATTGTTCCATTTTTTTGAAATATTCTGTCAGAGAAGATATAAACGCCTGTGGCACTTTCATAATCATAGGCGCTGTTTCATCATAAAGCTGCATGGACTCTGCCTGTTCGTATAATTCCGCTTTGCTCTTGTTTAAGCGGAAGAAATTGTTCTGCCATTCTGCTATCCGCAGACCAACGCTGCCGCTGATTTGCGAAGACTGTGGTGCAGGCTGGGCAGAAAAGGCAAAGATAATTATCATCCAGAGGATGATGAGAATGGCGGTAATTTTCTTCTTCATTTGTTATGCCTCGTTAATGGTAGAAAAAGAGCTTCCACCTCACTGTGAGATAGAAGCTCTTTTGTTTTCATGTACGATTCAGAGATTAACCCTGCTCAATAGCGCCTGTAGGACATGCACCTGCGCATGTTCCGCAATCGATACAGGTATCAGCAGCGATTTCGTATTTTCCATCACCAGCGGAGATTGCGCCAACCGGACATTCACCTTCACAGGTTCCACAGCTTACACAAGCGTCAGTAATTACGTATGCCATAATAAGTTCCTCCTTATAAAATGAATATTCATTAAGCTAACACAACGGTAGCTTTAAACTATATTTTAATACAAACCCTCTGCGATTACAAGTAAAAGATTGCATAATTAAAAATTTGGTATTATAATAGGAGGCAGGCGGAATACTATATGTAAGGAGGGATATAAAATGGCACAGGTAACCAAGGAGACGATGATTGGAGAATTACTCCAGATTGATGAAAATGTTGCGCCGCTCCTGTTGGAGATAGGAATGCACTGCCTCGGCTGTCCGTCTTCCCAGATGGAGACAATCGCAGAGGCTGCTATGGTACATGGAATTGAGCCGGATGCACTGGTAACGAAAATCAATGATTTCCTGGCAAAATAATGAAACGGGGGCTGTCTTGTCTAAACAGCCCCCGCTCTGTTCTTCTGATAAAATGTAATTTTCTGATTCGTGAATAAGAATTCTCATCCTATTTCAAAATAAAAGCAATCGAATGAATGATTTCCTCCTTTCTTCTTCGTGTAACATGAAGTTATTTCGTGATATATAATTTTTAGAAGTACAAGATGTTAAAAATGCCGGATTTTTAAACGGCGGAATCTTTGGGCGATTCCGAGCTCTTTTTTCTTTTCCCAAATGCGGAAGATCGTTTCCGCAACTGCCAGCACAGTATTTTAATATGGAATCTGCCCGAGACGGCCGTATATAAAAATCTTCTGAGAGGTGCGTTGTCCTGTATGCTGGACAGGATGGCATGGATCAGGCGGTGGTAAATTCTTTTGGGTTAAAATGCATTAGATATTCATATACTAGTTGCTGTCAGAATGCCCTGCGGGCATAAAAATGCATGGAAATATAAAATGTTTGAAAAATTAGAAGATTACTGGAAAATCTGATGTTCTTCAGCGCCGACTGTGTGATTTTTGAAGTACGGTTCCTGAAGTGAAATAAGAATCCGGCGAAACTTGTCATATTTTCCGATTCTGCAACGTATATTCTCCCAAGGTTTCTTTTTCATCCGGCGTCTTTTTTAATTATCAAATCTGTCAGACCGATGATAAGGAAACAGGTTACTTTTTGGGAATAAAATGATATAATATAGATAAAAGAATTGCAGAACGCTGCTTGATATGGTTTGGCTCCTTTCTGCCTGAACCAGACCGGCATCTCTGGGACATTTATAACATACAAATATTACCAGTGCAATAGTTTTTGCGAATTATTTAGAATTTTCACAGATTTTTTAGAAAATCCGACAGACTTCGACTTGACGTGGGATAAGATTATGTAATATACTTTGAGTACCTGACCGGGAAGTTTCCCGAGGGTGAATTCAAACATACTAATTCCTGATGCAGATGTGTAATGAAGAAGGAAGGGATCATATGAAGATTGAGAAAGTAAGTGAGAACCAGATTCGTTGTACGCTTACCAGGGAGGACCTGGCGGACCGTCAGCTCAAACTGAGCGAGCTGGCATATGGCACCGAGAAGGCGAAGATGCTTTTTCGGGATATGATGCAGCAGGCGGCATATGAGTGTGGATTTGAAGCAGAGGACATACCGCTGATGATAGAGGCAATCCCGTTATCTGCGGATACAATTATATTGATTATAACGAAAGTGGAATACCCGGAAGAGCTTGATACCCGGTTTTCACAGTTTGCCCCGGGTGATCCGGAGGATGAGACCGTAAACGGTTTCGCAAATGGGGACAATGAACGTGCCTTTGAGGCGACCGGCGCGGATGATATTCTGGACTTGTTCCGCAAGATCCAGGAAGAGGCGAAGAAGATTGCCGACGCTGCTCAGAAAGAGAATAATTTTATACCGCTTGAGCAGACTGTCAAACAGGAGAAGGAAGATCCTGTGCTGGTGGATATTACCAAGCTCTTTGTTTTTGACGAGCTCGACGAGGTCAACCGTCTGGCGCGGGTATTGAAGGGATTTTATAACGGATGCAACGTGTTATATAAGAATAATGTGAACCGTAAGTATTATCTGGTGATTAGCAAGAGCCAGCATACGCCGGAAGAATTTAACAAAGTATGTAACATTTTAGCAGAGTACGCACATCAGGAAAAATATTCATCTGCAATACGCGCATATTTTGAGGAGCACTATGATGTGATTTTAAAGAAAGACGCATTGCAGGTTTTGAGCAGAATTTAACAGGGAGGGCTGTTGCAGATATAATCAGGGTATGTTGCAATAGCCCCTTTTTGTATGACAGGAGATTTTTGGGATATGCTCTGATACATAGTCTTTGGCGGGAGCTGCGTATCGGAGAGTACATAGGAGGAGATTATGCCGGAATCAGGGAGAGTAAACAGACAGAGAATGAAACGACCGAGGAAACAGAAGGTGAATGTGATGCCTGTACTTGTTGCCATTGCATTTATTTTGGTTGTGCTTTTGATCGCATTAATCAGTATGGTGGTGAAGAAGTATACGCCTACGAAAGAGCGGGCCAATTTGCAGGAATACTATCATGTTCAGGGCGCAGAGGATATGGCGCTGATTCTGGACCGGCAGCTTTTGGAGGAAAAGGCGAAATACTGGGACAGCCATGTATATCTGGATTACACGGCGGTAAGGGAGTATCTGAACGAGCGTTTTTACTGGGATTCGAATGAAAATATCCTGCGCTATACCACGGATTCCGATGTGATTTCGGTAAATGCAGGCGAAAATAAATATATGATTGGCAAGAAGATAAATAATACGGACTATACGATTGCAAGGGTAGATGGGGAGGCGGTCTATCTTGCGCTGGAGTTTGTGCAGAACTATACCAATCTGGATTTTTCCGTGTATACGGAACCGAACCGCGTGCAGATAACTTCGGTCTGGGGAGAGATTTCCAAGGCTGAAGTTAAGAAGAATACGGCAATTCGCGTGCTGGGAGGCATCAAGAGCCCGATTGTGGCGGATGTGGAGAAAGGCAGCAGCGTGACAATTATCGACAGCGGCGACGAGTGGAGCAGGGTGTGTACGGAAGACGGCATGATTGGCTATCTGAAAAAGAAAAGGCTGTCAGAGGTGACGAACGAGACGATTTCACGGCCATTTGAGGAACCGCAGTTTACGCACCTGCTGAAAGAAGAAACGATCAGCCTTGGCTGGCATCAGGTGACAAGCCAGGAGGCAAATGAGCGCGTGGCGAATATTTTACAGGCCACAAAGGGAATCAATGTCATATCCCCCACCTGGTTTTACTTAAATGACAACGAAGGAAATATCTATTCCCTGGCAAGCAGGGAGTATGTAACGTATTGCCACCAGCAGGGAGTGGAGGTCTGGGGCCTGATCAGCAATCTGGAAAATCCGGACGTTGATACGACGTATGTGATGACCCATACGTCCACCAGGGATTACCTCACCAACCAGATTATTGCGGCGGCAATTGAATATGACCTGGACGGGATCAACCTGGATTTTGAGGCATTGAGTGCAGAGGCGGGGGATTCCTATGTCCAGTTTATCCGCGAGTTATCCATCAAGTGTGACAACAACGACCTGGTGTTGTCGGTGGACAACTATGTGCCTTCTTCTTACACGGAATTCTATAACCGGGCGGAGCAGGCCGTATTTGCGGATTATGTAATTATCATGGCGTATGATGAGCACTACAGCGGATCGGACGATATCGGTTCCGTGTCTTCCATTGGGTTCGTGAAGAACGGCGTGGCGGATACGCTGAAGGAAGTCCCGCCGGAGCAGACGATTGTGGCATTGCCGTTCTACAGCCGGATCTGGGAAATGACGCCGAAAGATGGTTCCGGGGACGATGTGGAATCCGCATCTGAGGAATACGTACCTTATACCTTCACCTGCACGGAGGAGGGGATGCAGACGACAGAGGACATCTGCACGGCAAATGGAGCCGAGATGGTCTGGTCGGAGGACGATGGGCAGTATGTTGCGGAATATGCGAGTGAGGACAAGACGTTTAAGGTCTGGATAGAAAATGAAACGTCTCTGGAGGAGAAGCTGAAGGTCTACAAAGAGCATGGGCTTGCAGGAGTGGCATGCTGGAAACTGGGACTGGAACGCCCTTCTGCCTGGGACACGATTATCAAGTATGTAAATTAGTGATTGAAGTATGTAAATTTATGATTTTTGCAGGTTGCCGCGTGGTTTTTGCATCTTAGCCATGCGGCGCTTGTTTTTTTGCCCTGATATGTTAAATTTAATAAAAATAATATTTCAGGGAGGAAATCATATGGAAGAATCCATCAGGGTGGAACATTTGAAAAAGTATTATCAGGACGTCAAGGCCGTTGACGACATCAGCTTTTCTGTTAGGAAGGGGGAACTCTTCGGATTCCTGGGCGTCAACGGCGCGGGAAAGTCAACGACCATCAACATGTTATGTACCTTGCAGGAGCCGACTGCGGGGGAGGCATGGGTGAACGGCAGGAAAATCGGAAAGGACAATGAAGAGATTAAGCGCCATATTGGAGCGGTATATCAGAATAATTGTCTGGATAAGCTGCTTACGGTGAAGGAAAATCTGATGCTGCGGGGCGCAATGTATGAGAAGGATAACCGCAAATTAAAGGAAAACCTTGCCCATGTGACGGAAATTCTGGGCTTATCGGATGTGCTGAAACGCCCGTTTGGTAAACTTTCCGGCGGACAGAAACGAAGATGCGAGATTGCAAGGGCGTTGATGCATACGCCGGATATCTTATTTCTGGATGAGCCTACCACGGGCCTTGACCCGGCGACAAGGAAAAATGTGTGGGAAACCGTGCGCATGTTACAAAAGGAAATGGGCATGACCGTGTTCCTGACGACCCATTATATGGAGGAAGCGGCGAAAGCGGATCATATCGGCATCATAAGCAAAGGGCATTTTGTGGAATACGGCACGCCGTTTTCTTTGAAAGAGAAGTATGCAAAAGACAAACTATATTTGATTCCGCAGGCAGACAGGTGGCAGGAGGTTCGGGAGTGCCTGAAAAAACATGGCCTCAAATACACGATGACCGAAGAGAGAATCTTTGTTCAGATAAACGATACCATGTCTTCCCTGCCCCTGATTAGCGAGATGGAGGGAATGCTGCAAGGGTTTGAGGTGATACAGGGGACAATGGATGATGTATTTTTAAATGTCACAAAGGAGGATGGGAATGAAGAAGTTTGTTAGTTTAACGAAACGGAATTGTCTGGTATTTTTAAGGGACAGGGCGGCGGTGTTTTTCTCCCTGCTTGCCATGTTCATTGTATTGATGCTGATGGGGGTATTTCTGGGAAATATGAATGAGGAAAATGTAATATTCCTGCTTAAGGAATATGGCGGCGTGCGTAATGCGCAATTGGATGCCGAACATGCCAGAGAGCTCGTCCAGTATTGGACGCTGGCGGGACTCCTTGTCGTCAATGCGCTTACCGTTACCATATCTGTCATCGGGAACCGCGTGACGGACGTCTCTGAGGGAAAACTGGCAAGTTTCTACTCTGCGCCGGTAAGCCGCAATATCATTGCGCTCTCGTATGTGGCGTCGGCTGTGCTGATTGGTATTTTTCTGTGTATGCTGACGCTGGCAGTTGTCCTGTGCTATATTATGGCGACCGGGGGAACCATGCTGGGAATCGAAGCATTGGGAAAGATTTTTGTCCTGACCCTGTTAAATGTCTGTATTTTTTCCATTATCATGTACCTTCTTGCGCTGTTTATAAAAAGCAGCAATGCATGGTCGGGAATCGCAACGGTGGCAGGCACGCTGGTGGGATTTGTGGGAGCAATTTACCTTCCGATGGGCTTTCTTCCGGAGGGAGTGGCAACAGTGCTGAAATGTACGCCGATTCTCCACGGGGCATCCATGATGCGTGAAATCTGCTGTGAGGAAATATTGCAGACCACGTTTGAAGGTTTACCCGCGCAGGTGCTTACAGAGTATAAGGAATATATGGGAATTCAGATAAAAATGGGAGACGAACCGGCATCTGCGGTATTTCAGGTACTATTTCTGGCAGGATGTGGTATAATAGCCTTTGTCATAATTGCAATTGTGCAGAAAAGAAAAAGCATCAGCGACCGCTAGGCGGATGGGAGACTGGGATGAAGGTGACGATTGTCGATGTAGGGCCGGATGAGGAAGAAGAAATTATTTTTAAATGCAAGTCTCTGGATGAAAACATGGTGGAGATAATCAATCGTTTTAAACAGGGAGGCGGAAAACTTACGGCCTATAAGGGCGGAGGCATGTTTTTTATAGAGCCGGAGGATGTATTTTACTTTGAATCGGTAGAGCAGAAAGTGTTTGCTTATTGCAAATCTGAGGTTTACCAGGTGAAGAGCAAGCTTTATGAATTGCTGGATGAACTTCCGGGATGGAAGTTCGTCCGGGTGTCCAAATCGGTTATTTTGAATCTGAATAAGATAAAAAGCCTGACGCCGGCGTTTAGCGGGCGTTATGAGGCGTTATTGAAAAACGGGGAGAAGGTAATCATTTCCAGACAGTACGTAGGTTCGTTGAAGGAGAGTCTAGGCGTTTAGGAAATGGGATAACATCGGGAAAGGAGCAAATGCGATGAAACGGCTGGCATCTATGGTAGATTTGTTTGAGAAGATTGTTGTTGGCGTCACGGTGGTGACGGCGATTTATATTCCGGTATTTTACGGTTGGAAGACGCATGTTGGAGTCCACATTCTGTGGCAGATACTGGGGCTTTCCTTAGTCTGTGCGTTGGGCAGCGTCATCCTGCCGCTGGAGGATGGGAGGGAAGTGTCCAGAAAGTCTATGCTTGTACGGACAATTCTTTATTATATTTATATTAATGTAGTGGTGCTGGGGCTTGGATTATTGTTTGACTGGTTTACGTTTCAGAACATGCCCCAGGTGCTTGGCATGGGAATCAGCATCGCGGCAGTATTTCTTGCCGTATATTTTTTCTCCTACTGTGCGCAGTGCCGGGAGGCGGAGCGCATGAATGAGAAATTGAGGGAGCGGGAAAAACAGTGGGGGGAGGCAGAGTAGGGGCAAGAAGTGATTGACATGGGAAATAAGAAAAATTACAATATATATTAGAGAATATATGGTAGTTGAGGGAAAGGAAAATGATATGTATCTATCCAGTATTCATATAGAAAATTTTAAGGGTATTAAGAGCGCTGATTTTGATTTTGACAGATCTGTAAATTTAATTATCGGAGATAATGGGACAGGTAAGACATCTGTTTTAGAGGCGGTATCTGTTGCCCTTGGAGGATTTCTTTCGGGAATTGATGGTGTGAATACGATTCATTTTTCCAGGGATGAAATACGCAGAGAAAATCAGTTGACTGGTACGGGTTCAAATAATATTCTTTTTAAAACTCCAATTTGTGTGAATGCCTGTCTGGAATTGGATGTTGGAGAGGATGTCGGGATACAGTTTTTTGAATTTTCCAGACAAAAGAAGAGCATCAGCAGTTCGCGGACTACTGTAGAGCCAAGAGATATTTGCAGGACAGCACAGCTTATGGTGGATGATTTGCAGTCAATTTTACCGGTTATCAGTTATCAGAGTTTTTCCAGAGTGTCCAATCAGAAGAGGGATAAATGGCTGAATCCTTTTTCTGATGATTTTTCGAGAGTAGTAGGTTACGTTGACTGTCTGGAAGAGGCTGCCAATGATAAGATGTTAATAAACTGGTGTAAAAAGATGGAGCAGGTTTCCTGGCAGCAGGAAAAGGCAATTATAGAATATGAGGCAGTAAAAAGAGCGGTTTCCAGTTTTATGGGATATATGCAGGGAAGAGAAGGGATTGACGTTTCGTATGATAAACGTACGGAAGAGCTGGTATATTCTGACGGAGAAGAAATTTTACCCATCCGTTTACTGAGTTCCGGATATCGGAATCTTCTCGGAATGGTATTTGATATTGCTTACAGAATGGCGGTTTTAAATCCTAATTTACTGGGGGATATTACAGACAAAACACCGGGCATTGTCCTGATTGATGAAATAGACATGCATCTTCATCCTAACTGGCAATGGAGGGTGGTTGATGCATTGAAAAATACCTTTCCGAAAGTGCAGTTTATTGCAACTACACATTCGCCGATTATTATCGCATCATGTAAAGAAGAAAAACTGATTACTTTGCAATTGGAGGATATATTTCTCGATAAGCCATCGGAGATTGTACCTGGAAAAACAGTAAAGGGATGGATGGTGGACAGTGTTCTGAAAACATATATGAATACAGATAACCGTGATCCGGAGACAGCAGAGAAGCTAAAAAGGCTATCTGAACTTGCGAAAGAAAAATTATCCGGAGATATGATGGATAACGCCAGAGAAGAGTACGAAGGCTTGATTCGGGAATTAAGCGAAGTGCTTCCGGAAGATGATATTGCAATCGAAGAGGCGGCATTTATGTCGATTAATGAGATATTGGGAGAAGGATATTGAGAAGAGTAAACCGTTTGCCGCAGCCGGAGAGCCTGAAGAATTACTCGGCTCAGTGGACAAGGGAATTAATGGACGAAATTGATAAACAGGGCTCTTATGCGAAAGTCGATGATAGTTTTAAAAATAAATACAGGCAGGATGACGTAAAAGAAACACTTGAAAAAATGTATAAACAGCATTGCTGTTATTGCGAGGCAATAATTGGAGTAAGTTCTTATGGCAGAATAGAACACTTAAAGCCGAAATCAAGGCCTCAGTTTTATCAGTATGCTTTTGAATGGGATAATCTGCACTGGTGCTGTGAGGTTTGTAATACAAGTTATAAAAAAGCAAACTGGGATTTTGAGAATCCGATTTTAGATCCGTCAAAGGATGATATTGATAAATTTTTGAAGTTGAATTTGACGACAGGAGAATATGAGATAAGGGGAAATAGTAAAAGGGCGCTTACGACGATTAATCATACAGGGATGAACAGGGAAAATCTTGTAAAGGCCAGGAGAAAGAGAATTATTCGATTCCTGAAAGACTATAAAGCACATAGGAACTGCGGTAATGCGGAGTCATTTTGTGATGAATGGAACATTCTGAAGGAAGACATGGATTATCCCAGCCTGTATGAGGAATTAATGAGTGCCGTAGAGTAAGAAACATTTTCTGGCTTTTACGGTGAAAGATAAGAGGAAAAGCGGAGGATAGGCATATGGATGAAATAAAGGAACCTTGCGAACGGATCGAAAAAGGTGATTCGGCTGTTGGGGATCGTGAGCAATACAGTGGCATACAAAGCGTTCAGAATTTGGAGACCGTCATCAATGAGGGTCTTCGTGCTGCTTTGCTGGAGGAAACTCCGGATCAGTCGCTGGACGTGCTGTTGGAGCATCTGGGAAAAGCGTTGAATGGGGAACGAACCTATATATTTGAACAGAATGAGTCCGGCGGAGATGACAACACCTACGAGTGGGTGGCGGATGGCGTGCAGCCGGAAAAGGAGAACCTGCAAAATGTTCCGCCAGAGGTGTGCGCCAGCTGGTATCGGAATTTTAGTATCGGCAGACATATTGTCATTGAGAGGCTGGAAGATATTCGTGAGACGGAACCGCTTCAGTATGAGAAACTGAAACAGCAGGGGATTCATTCCCTTGTGGTGGTTCCCCTGTATGACAGTGAAAAGATTATCGGTTTTTATGGTGTGGACAATCCCCCTGTAAAGTCGCTGGAATATGCATCAAATATGCTCCAGACTGCGGCATATTTTATCGTATCCTCCCTGAAACGGCGTAACCTTGTTCGTGAACTTCAAAAGAGAAGCTATAATGTCCTTCATGCCCTTAGCGTGGATTACCTGGACATCTATCAGGTGAATTTTGACACAGGCGAATGTGACATCTACCGGAACAGCGAAAGGACGGGGATGGACTGGGGCGCCGGTTTTAAGGATGGCTATCAGGCGGCCATGGAGCGGTATATATCTGAATATGTTATTCCGCAGGATCAGGAAAGGCTTCGTGCCGTGACGAAAAAAGATTATGTGCTCACGCAGCTTGGGGCGAAGAAAAAGTTTTCTGTCCGATATCAGGTGAAAGACAGTTCCTCTGGGCTGAAACATCTGGAACTCCATTTTTCCGCCATGGACAAGACGAAGGAAGAGAATTGTGGGATTTTTGCGCTGCGGGACGTCAATGCCGTGGTGGAGCAGGAAGAGAAATACAAACTGGAGGCAAGGCGGAGCCTTGAGAACATTCTGGAGGGCGCCAGGACAGGCATCTGGACGATAGAGATGGAGAATGGATGTCCGCCAAGGATGTATGCGGACAAGACGATGCGGATCCTTTTGGGTGTGACAGATGAAATCGGGCCGGAGGAGTGCTACCGGCACTGGTTTGAACGCATTGAACCGGACTATGTTGACATGGTGCAGGAAGCGGTGCGGGAAATACTGGAAACCGGGCGTTCAGAAGTGATTTATCCCTGGAATCACCCGATGCTGGGGAAAATTTATGTTCGTTGCGGCGGGGTACCGGACAAAACATTTGAAAAACCGGGTTTCTGCCTGAACGGATATCATCAGGACATTACAGAGACCATGATGACGAGGAAGAAACAGGAGCAGTCCATACTGGAACTTCTGGAGCGGGTGAGACAGGCAAATTCGGCAAAAAGCGAATTCCTTTCCCGTATGTCGCATGATCTGCGGACGCCGATCAATGGAATTCTGGGAATGTTGGCGATTCTGGAGAAAAGCCATCATGACAGACAGCGGCAGAATGAGTGCTGGAAGAAGATACGTGTGTCAACGGAGCACCTGCTGTCTCTGGTGAACGACGTTCTTCAGGTGAGCAGGCTGGAGAGCGGAAGGCCGGTGGCAGTGGAAGAACCGTTTGACCTTTGCGTCGTGTTGGAAGACTGTATCACGCTCCTGTCTCCTTTGGCGGAAGAGCGCGGGATTCATCTGGAGCTTAAGATGTCCGATTTGCGGCATACCAGGGTTGTTGGCAATCCGCTGCACTTAAAACAAATCCTGACGAATGTGATTGACAACGCGTTAAAATATAACCGGGAGGGTGGTTCTGTGTTTGTCCGGGCAGAGGAGACGGATTTTCGCGATGGAACCGTCAGCTGCCGTTTTACGGTGGAAGATACCGGGATTGGCATTGGGGAAGACTTCAGGGAACATATTTTTGAACCTTTCACCCAGGAGCATCAGGATGCGAGAACCAACTACAACGGCGTTGGGCTTGGCATGTCTATCGTAAAGAAACTGGTGGATCAGATGCAGGGAACGGTTGAGCTTGACAGCCAGATTGGCAGGGGGAGCGTGGTTCAAATCACGCTGCCTGTCCGTGTTGATGAAAGCTGGAACCGACAGCCTGTGGATGAGAAACAGGAAGAGCAGGGCGATATCGCCGGAATGCGGGTTCTGTTGGTGGAAGACAATGAGATTAACTGCGAAATCGTAGAGTACATGCTTATGGATGCGGGCGCAGAGGTTGTGACTGTCAATAATGGGAAAGCCGCTGTGGATGCATTTGCAGCATCCGCTGTGGAAACATTTGACTGCATACTCATGGATCTGATGATGCCTGTCATGAGCGGATATGAGGCGGCGCGTGTGATTCGCGGCCTGAACCGTGTGGATGCTCAGACCGTGCCAATCATAGCGCTGTCAGCGAATGCCTTTGAAGAGGATATCGCACTGGCAAAGGATGCCGGGATGAATGAGCATCTGGCAAAACCGGTGGATATGCACAAAATGTTCCAGACCATGAGCCGGCTGAGACGCTGACAGAGAGTGTTTTCTTTCAGATATAATCTATCGGATTTTGACTTTTTTGGAGCGGAAACTGCTGGTATACGTTTTTCCTTTGTAAGTTTTATATGCTTTCACGGTAAACGTATACGTTTTGCCGGATTTCAGCTTTGTCTTTGTGTAGCGGGTGGTTTTGGTGCTCTTAAGTTTTTTCCATGACTTCTGCTTGCCGGTCTTGTAATATACGGTATAACCGGTAGCGCCCTTCACTTTGCTCCATTTCAGGGCTGCCTTCTTTTTGCCTGACGTAACCTTGAAATTCACGGCGTTCGGTGCAGTTGCCGTATATACAGAAACATAAGACTTGCTGAGTACCTGTTTTCCGTCCTTGGAGCGGGTATATGCTTTCACGGCAAAACGGTAATTTGTACCTGGAGTCAGTCCTTTCACGGTATAGGAGTCAGTGTTTTGTTCAAGTGTTGCCTTTGTGTCCCATTTCTTTTTGGAATTATTATACTGATAAATGATATAGCCCTTTGCCTGGGGGATTTTATTCCAGGACAGTTTTACGTTTTTGGCAGTCGAAACGGAAGTTTTCAGTCCGGTGACATCGGAGATGGTCACCGGCTTTTCGGATATCTCAGGCGTCACGTTCATGATTTTCTCTATTTCTTTGTAAATATCGGCTGCCGGCTGATAGCCTAAAGAAAGAAAACGTATTTTATCGTTCTTATCAATCAGCACGATATATGGGAATGTGCCGCCATTATGCCCATAGAGGCTAAGATAAGACAATGCAAAATTAAAATTAAGCCCCGATTCATCATGGCAGAATGAAATGCCTTTTCCGGGAAATTTCTGTGCAAACGTTTTGGTATCGTTTAGGGAATTGCCCATTACATCTGCGAAGATGATGCGGATGTCCTGACGGGTGACCCAGTTGCTGTCGTAAATCTCCTGCAAGGTAGCGTTCGTAATGCCGCAGAAAACATTGCCAAACAGAAGAACCGTAGTTTTGGTGGGAACAGCTTTGGTGGAGACTATCGTATTATCTGTTGTTTTCAGGCCGTAGGCAAAATTTGCAAAGCCAGCATCCGAGCCGGAGGGTGGGGGTGTGATTCCGCCGCTGCTGTCGCCGGTAAGTTTGTTGATTTCTACCAGGAGTTCATCGGCAGTCTTTTTGCCGGTCAGCAGGCTTTGAACTTTATTGTCTTTATCGATCAGTACCGTCATTGGCAAATCTACGCCATCCCTGAGATTGATGCCAAAAAGTTCGGCATATTTGTACATGGCATTATTAATGCCAACAAACGAATCGTCATAACAGAATGTCATATCCGGGCATTGATAGCCCTGTTCATATGCCAGCACTTCTTCCTGGGTATGGCCATTGATCTCTGCGAAGATTACTCGAATATCAGAGCGTTTCACCCAGTCGCAGGAAGAAACACTGCTCAGTGTACTCCTTGTGTAGCCGCATGTTGTGTGTCCGAAAATGATGACTGTAGTCTCGTTGGGGCTGGCTGTTGTGGAGATGGAAGAGCCGCTGGTTGATGTGAATGTGTAGGCCGGGTTGTCATAACCTGCCGCCTGTGCCGTTGCCTTTGGCGCGAAACTTAGCAATGGGACGAGAAACAGCGTAAAAATTGCCAGTAAGCGCAGCATATGTTTTGGGCAAAAATTAGATTGTTTCATAAAAAGAATCTCCTTTCCGGTCAAAAATAAAAATTCTCAAATTTAAATTAGAATAACATATAGGAAATTTTTAGACAATATAAATACCCAAATTATATGATACAGAAATCAGGTTTTGCTGAACATAATGCTGGGATAGATGAAGAATGCAGCTGTTTTTTATAGATTGTTTCCTGTTTTGTATCTTTCTTTTAATAAATACTCGTTTTTCACAGTTTCTAAATGATATTTTTCACGTTCTTCTTCGGATATAATTCCTGCATCTGCCATTTGTATCAGGGCAATTTCTATATTCAGCGTTGCCGGATTTTCTTTTGCCCACAGCCGGATTACTTCTCTGCCTTCGTCCATATTTTCTACAATGAGGGAGAATTTCTTTTTGTCAATGGAAGTGACTATCAGGGCGTCCCTCGTATCATCCAGTGCAACATCAGAAAACAGTGTGTCGTGCTCGTTCAATATTTCGAACAGCAGGTCTTTCATTTCGTTGGTTGTCATTATTGTAATATCCTTTTCATTAAATAATTATGGTTAAATTTTATATAATATCTAATAATTGTTCTGTATAGGACTACTTTAGCCTATATAGACTATGTTATAATATCATTTTTGCCCATACAATTCAAGTATAAATAAACTATATAGGCGGAAATATTATGAATTATTATAAAATAGGGCAGCGTATACGAAAAATCAGGAAAGCATGTAATTTTTCACAGGAACAGTTAGCTGAAAAGGTTGAGATTTCTGTAAGTCATATGAGCCATATAGAAACAGGGAACACCAAATTGAGTTTGTCCGTATTGGCTAGTATTGCAGACGCTTTGTGTGTACAGACGGACGAACTTCTCTATGATGTTCCCCGGAACAGTAAGACTGTCCTGAAAGGAGAACTGGCGGAAATTCTCGATTCATGCTCTGAACGGGATATGTATATATTGATGGATGTAGTGAAGGCGGTTAAGGTATCTCTGGACAAACACCGTGAGACGAAATTAAACGAGTAAACAGGAAGGGTTTGCAGAAGTGCATGGAAATCAATTTTCAAAATATCCCTATGGGTTATTCATATTATTTGTATGATGCCGAGGCTGCATATACCCAAAACGAATAATTCAGGGACGTTTTTAGCGAAGGCGAAATCCACTGCTTACGAAAATCGGGCTCGAAGGTATTCCTGAGAGACCTGATTGCAGTTAGCAGTTAGTTTGCCGCAGTGTTGTCCCGTTCGTGTGGGTATATGCAGCACACGGCAATATAGAGATATATTAATAGATGTAGGGATATTCTGAAAATTGATTTTCGTATGCAGAAGTGGTTCCTGGGTTGTAAAACCAGGGGGGTTGTGATAGTATAGAGACACAATACAAAGGGGAAAGCAGGTGGGGGATTAACAGTGACGGAAAAGACAGACCAGAAACATCAGGAAGATTTGCAGCGTTTACGGGATTTGCGACCAATTGACGATGATTTTATGCGTTGTCTTTTTAAGGATAATATACCATTGGTGGAATTTGTGTTACGCATTATCACGGGAAAGCAGGATTTAATTATTACTGGCTGCGAAACACAGAAGGACATGAAAAGGCTGACCGGGGCGCGCTCTATCTGCCTGGATGCATACGGTACGGATTCAGCCGGAAAGCGATATGACCTGGAAATTCAAAGGCAGGAAAAGGGAGCAGACCCGCACAGGGCAAGATACCATTCCAGTGTGATGGATGTAGAGAATCTCCATTCCGGGCAGGAATTTAAAGAATTGCCAGACACTTATACGATTTTTATTACTGAGAAAGATTTTTATGGGAAAGGCGAACCGGTGTATCCGATTGAGAGAATCAACCTTGCCACGGGTAAATCTTTTGAGGATGGGGAACATATCTTATATGTGAATGGTGAATATCGTGGAGAATCCAATCTTGGAAAACTTATGCATGATTTCAATTGCGCCAAGGCAGATGAAATGAATTTTGAATTGATGGCAGACCGAACACGTTATCTGAAAGAAAATCCGAAGGGAGTGAGCGAGATGTGCCGCATTATGGAAGATATGAGAAATGAATCATTGAAAGAGGTTGCACTCCGCATGTTAGCGGCCGGAAAATACGCATTGGAAGAGATTGCAAATATTTCCGGACTTACTCTTGATGAAGTAAACCAATTAAAAGAAGGGCGGAACGCATAAGCCAGTATCACTGAGCCGGGAATCTGGAAGACAGGTTTCTGGCTCAGTTTTTGTGCTAAGTAAATCGTTATTGCTATCTGAGATTTTAATTTCAGGGTAATCACAGTGAAATAAAAAATGAGAAAAATCGCACGATTTATTATATTATTATCTTAGTTTTGTGTGATTATATTGTTTTATAATATGAAATTGCTTATAATAAGCACAAGATGGTGGGAAAGGTGAAATATAATATGGTTGTTACTGCAACGGAATTTAAAACTAATTTCGGGAAATATTTTGAGTTGGTTGCTCAGGAGGATGTTTTTATCACCCGTAAAGGTTCTGAGCCTCTGTGAAGAGCATAAGATGGATGATGTTCTTATATTTCGAAGAGTTTGAGGTTCCAGTGCTTACGCCGGACGAGCTGCTTTTGCAGATTGCATGACTCATGCATGATTTCAATTGCGCCAAGGCAGATGAAATGAATTTTGAATTGATGGCAGACCGAACACGTTATCTGAAAGAAAATCCGAAGGGAGTGAGTAAGATGTGCCGCATTATGGAAGATATGAGAAATGAATCTCTGAAAGAGGGGATAAAAGAGGGAATGAAAGAAACTGCACTTCGTATGTTGACAGCCGGAAAATACGCATTGGAAGAGATTGCAAATATTTCCGGACTTACTCTTGAAGAAGTAAACCAATTAAAAGAAGGGCGGAACGCATAAGCCAGTATCACTGAGCCGGGAATCTGGAAGACAGGTTTCTGGCTCAGTTTTGTTTATGATTTAATATTCGTTGTGCTAGTTCCCGTAGTTTCATCATAGATATTTATAAAGATATCCAGGTGAAAAGTATGAAAAAGAGATTAGAAGTATTTATGGCAGTAATGCTGCTCTTAGGCGCCTGCCTTTTTGCGAGGCGGGGCGCGTACATGGTAGACAGTCTGAAAGCTCAGACGGGGGACATTTGTATTGTCGTGGACGCCGGTCACGGCGGGGACGACCCGGGCAAAATAGGAATCACGGATGTGAAAGAGAAGGACATCAACCTGAAAATTGCCAGAGAACTGGAAAAATTACTCAAAAAAGAAGGGATCAAAGTTGTTATGACACGTACGGATGACGGCGGGCTGTACGAGCAGTCGTCAAAAAATAAGAAAGTGGAAGACATGCGCAAACGCTGCGAGATTATAACGAAGGCGAACCCGGTTTTTACGGTGAGCATTCATCAGAACAGCTATCCGGATGAGTCAATAAAAGGAGCGCAGGTCTTTTATTATGGGCAGTCCCAGGAAGGGAAAAAGTTGGCAGAAACACTGCAGAATGTGCTGGTGCAGCAGTTAGACCCCCAGAACCACCGGCAGGCAAAGGCGAATGAAAGTTATTTTCTTTTGAAGAAGACGCCGTCGCCTACAGTAATCGTGGAATGTGGTTTTTTAAGCAATTATAAAGAGGCAAAGCTTTTGGAATCGGAGGAATATCAGAAGAAGGTTGCCGAGGCAGTAAAAACCGGTATTTTACAATGCCTCAATATGGATAAAAAAGAGAATCCCTCAAAAAATACGGCTGGTACACAGCAGTAGCTACCATATGTAGTAGTTGTCAACAATTGCCAACATGGTATATAATGTCCATATAGCTACGAGCAGTGCCAATTGCGATAAAAAACATCTGCGCTGTGCTTGCACAAGCGCAGATGCTTTTTTAGAGGAATTGATAGGGCGACAGCCCGTGAACGAAAGAGCGTGAGCTCTTGAGTTTGCACTGCGAGTAAAAGATTGATAGGGCGACAGCCCGAGAGCGAAAGAGCGTTAGCTCTAGAGCGCGCACTGCGAGTAAGGAACTAGGAAGGGCGACAGCCCGGGAGCTGCAATGGAAACAATCATAGAGACAATCATAGAGGGTCAGGATATTCAGAATCAACAGAAAATTGAAACAGCGGCAAAAATACTGCGGGAAGGCGGATTGGTGGCGTTTCCTACGGAGACCGTATACGGACTGGGGGCAGACGCCCTGAATCCTGCGGCATCCAAAAAGATTTACGAAGCCAAAGGTCGTCCCAGTGACAATCCGTTGATTGTGCATATTTCCTGCATGGAAGATCTGGACAAAATTGCCGTGCGTATACCTGCCCAGGCAAAAAAGCTGGCGGAGCATTTCTGGCCGGGCCCGCTGACGATGATTTTTGAAAAACAAGAGATTGTTCCGGCGGAGACGACAGGGGGGCTGTCCACAGTGGCGGTGCGAATGCCGGATCATCCGGTAGCCCGCGATCTGATACAGGCGGCGGGCGGCTATATTGCCGCGCCGAGTGCAAATACATCGGGAAAACCCAGCCCCACGCGGGCGGAACACGTTGCGCTGGACATGGACGGGCGGATTCCGATGATTTTGGATGGAGGAGCGGTTGGCATTGGTCTGGAATCCACGATTGTGGACTTTTCGGAAGAGACGCCAATGGTGTTAAGGCCGGGTTATATCACGCCTGATATGATACGTGAAGTAATCGGAGAAGTATGGATGGATCCGGGACTTGTGGAGGAGGACTCCGGCATACATCCCAAAGCTCCGGGAATGAAATATAAACATTATGCGCCCAAAGCAGAATTGATCCTGGTGAACGGGGCGCAGGAGAAGGTACAACAGGCAATCAATTATCTGACAAGAGAAGCAATCGAATCCGGGAAGAATGCGGGGGTAATCGGAACGGATGAAAGCTGCTGCGGTTATCACTATGGAATCATTAAAAGTATTGGGACAAGAAATGATGAGGATACGATAGCCAGGCATCTTTATGGAATATTAAGGGAATTTGACCGGGAAAATGTGGACATCATATATTCAGAGAGTTTCTCTACGCCCAGAATTGGACAGGCAATCATGAATCGCATGTTGAAGGCGGCCGGGCATCAGGTGATTGAGGTGTGAAAGAAGATGGAGGCAGCAAATGAAACAGTACAGCAAAATTATTTTTGTGTGTGAAAGTGGAACGAGCAGGGCTCCTATGGCAGAGGCAATTATGAAGGAATATACCATAAAATACCCGGTTCAGATTGAGAGCCGGGGTTTGGTTGTGTTGTTTCCGGAGCCTATGAACCAAAAGGTGGAGGCAGTTCTGATTAGCAACGGCGTCAATATGCCGGAGAAGATGTCCCGTCAGCTGGAGGAGGACGATTTGTCCCCGGAGAATTTGATTCTCACCATGGAGGCGGAGCAGAAAGAGAAGATTTTTGAAGAGTATGAACAGGCAAAGCACGCAAATGTGGAAGTTTTGACCGAGCTGGTGGGGGACGAACTGGAAATACTGAATCCTTACGGCGGGGCATTGCAGTCTTATGGGTTATGCTACGAGACGTTGAATAAAACGATTCAAAAACTGGTGAGCATGTTAAATGAGGCAGAATGATGGGCGAAGATACGAAGGAAAGCAGAGAGGAGACGGGATGGCAAAAGTTATCATTATGGAGCATCCGCTGATTCAGCATAAAATAGGATGGATACGCAGGACAACGACAGGATCGAAAGATTTCAGGAAGATTATCGGGGAAATTGCCATGCTCATGTGTTATGAAGCGACACGGGAGCTGGAGCTTGTGGATATAGAAATTGAGACGCCGATATGTACCACAACCGTGAAGGAGCTCAAAGGGAAAAAACTTGCCGTTATCCCCATTCTCAGGGCCGGGCTTGGTATGGTAGACGGTGTGCTGGCAATTATCCCTGCGGCAAAGGTAGGCCATATCGGATTGTACCGGGAGCCGGAGACATTGGAGCCGGTGGAGTATTATTGCAAATTGCCGGAAGACTGTGCGGAGCGGGAGGTATTTGTGGTAGACCCGATGCTGGCGACCGGAGGCTCGGCGGTGGAGGCCATTCAGATGCTGAAAAACAGGGGTGTGAGAAATATCCATTTTATGTGCGTGATTGCGGCGCCGGAAGGTGTGGAAGCAATGGAGCAGGCGCATCCGGATGTTGATATGTTTATCGGCGCCCTGGACGAGAGGCTGAATGAGCACGGCTATATTGTGCCGGGTTTAGGCGATGCCGGTGACCGGATTTTTGGCACAAAATAGAAAAGAGGTAAACATGAGTCATAAGAGAGAAGATTACATTACATGGGATGAATATTTTATGGGAGTTGCCATGTTATCAGCAATGCGCTCCAAAGATCCCAATACCCAGGTGGGGGCATGTATCGTCAGCCAGGATAATAAAATTTTGTCCATGGGCTATAACGGATTTCCCAATGGCTGTTCTGATGATGAGTTTCCATGGAACAGCGGAGGGGATGATATAGACAACAAATACCTCTACACAACCCACAGTGAGTTAAACGCCATCTTAAATTACCGCGGCGGCAGCCTGGAGGGCGCGAAACTCTATGTTTCCCTGTTCCCCTGTAATGAATGCGCCAAGGCAATCATCCAGTCGGGCATTAAGACAGTAATTTATGACAGCGACAAGTACGATGGTACGCCTTCGGTCGTTGCATCCAAGCGGATGATGGACGCAGCCGGGGTGCGCTATTACCAATATAACCATACCGGGCGCGAAGTTCGGATGGTGTTGTAAGAAATGTAAAAAAATCATTCGGAATGAATGGACAATTGTAGTAAAAATAGATATAATATCCCTTATAGGGAAATAATAGAAACAACTGGGAGGTGCCTCATGTGAAATATGACAAAAGCGTATACCGTTCATTGGCTTTGATTACGCAGTTTGGAATTAACATGTTGGTGCCTGTTTTTTTGTGTACAATCGCAGGTGTTTTTCTTGGGAAAAAATTTTCCATGGACTGGATTGTGATCCCATTGTTTGCAATAGGGGCGTTGGCGGGATTTCGCAACGTCTTTATCATGGCTAAGAAAATATATTCCCAGGAGAGCCCATCCAGGGCCAGGGGGATACGCAGGAAACAACCCGGTTACGGGGATATGCCAAACGGGGAGACTGAGCGGGAGGAAAGGAAGAACCGCCATGTTAAAGAGGATTAATCCGGCGCTGCCGGAGCTGGTTATCGGGATAATCATATATGGAGTGGTTGTTCAGCTTGCCGGCATGTGGTTTGTAAGCGATAAGCAGCAGTATACGATGGGATTATGGATTGGCATCCTTCTGGCAATCGGCATGGCGGTCAATATGGCGATCGTCATTCTGGATGCTGTGGATGGAATGGCGTCCACGGGCAATCCGGTTCGGACAGGATTCTGGTCGGTATTGCGTTACGTGGTTGTGGTCGGGGCTTTTGTCGCCGCCTGGTATTTTGAGGTGGGGAATCCGCTTGTTATGTTTTTAGGCGTGATGGGACTGAAAGTATCCGCATATTTGCAGCCTATGTTCCATAAATATATTTTGCGCAGGCATGAAGATGCGCCTTTGGATTCTGAAAAGTCATCTGTAAATTCAGATTGATGAATATAAATAAAACATAATATTAAGGAGGTGAGAGAGTGCAGGATGCGATTTTATTGTCTTCCGGTTCGGACATAGATATTATGGTACACGGACTATTTTCCTATGAGTTGTTCGGACATACCTTTTGGATTACGACGACCCATGTGTGCATGTTGATTATCATATTGGTGCTGCTGGCGTTTTCAATTGCAGCAAACCGGGTGATGAAACGTGCCGCGGATGTGCCGGGAGGTTTTCAGAACGTTGTGGAGCTGATTGTGGAAATGTTAGACAAGATGGTCCACGGTGTAATGGGGAATAGCGGAGACAAATTTGTTAATTATATTGGAACCATATTTATTTTTATTTTGATTTCCAATATTTCCGGGTTGTTTGGACTGCGTCCGCCCACTGCGGACTATGGTGTGACATTTCCACTGGCGCTGCTGAGTTTTATACTGATCCATTTTAACCAGTTTAAGCATCAGACGCCGAAAGAAATCTGGGTGGATATGTGTTCGCCGCTGCCGCCATGGCTGCCCATCTGGTTCCCTATTAACGTAATCAGCGAGCTTGCTGTGCCGGTTTCCCTGTCATTGCGTCTTTTCGCTAATATTTTATCAGGAACAATCATCATGGCATTGATTTATGCGCTGCTGTCCAAGATCGCATACTTCTGGCCGGGTGCATTACATGCATATTTTGATATCTTTTCCGGCTGCATCCAGACCTATGTGTTCTGTATGCTGACCATGACCTATATCAGCAACGCGATTGGCGAGGAAGAATAGGAAGTTCAGGAATTTCCTGACATATGCTGACACGTTCCCCGGTCAGGGTAAAATATGGGGAAGCCGGCCGGACGGGATTCCGGAATCAAATAATGAATATTTTATGAAAGTACAAGGAGGAAATATCTATGGATAACATTACAGGAGCAGAATTAATCAGAGCTTGTTCAGCAATCGGTGCAGGTCTTGCGGTTATCGCAGGTATCGGACCTGGTATTGGACAGGGTATTGCAGCAGGACATGCAGCAGCAGCAGTTGGAAGAAATCCGGGAGCTAAGTCCGACATCACCTCTACGATGCTTTTGGGACAGGCGGTAGCAGAGACAACTGGTCTGTATGGTTTGCTGGTAGCAATCCTGTTACTGTTCGTTCAGCCGTTGAAATAAGGAGCGAAACGCAGCACAATAAAAAGGAACGCCTTATCAGGCATACCTTTATGCGCAATATATAATGAAAGGAGGCACGGCCTTGGAACAATTATTTGGCTTAAACCCCCAGCTATTGCATGATACCCTGCTTTCTTTGCTTGCAATCCTGTTTCTGTTCACGATGATGTCTTATCTGCTGTTTAACCCGGCAAAGAAGATGTTGAAAGACAGGCAGGAGCGTATCAAAAACGATATTGATACGGCGCGTAAGGACAAAGAGGAGGCCGCCGCTGTAAAAGAGGAATACGACCAGAAACTCAAGGGTATTGAGAAAGAAGCGGAGGAAATATTAAGTGAGGCCCGCCAGAAAGCTTTAAAGAATGAAGCAAAGATTGTGGATGAGGCAAAGGAAGAGGCTGCAAGAATCATCAAGCGCGCCAACGAGGAAGCCATGTTGGAGAAGAAACGCGTGATGGACGAGGCAAAGCAGGAGATGATTGCGATTGCCTCTATGATGGCAGGAAAAGTTGTTACAGCCTCTATTGATACATCCATTCAGGATGCTTTGGTGGATGAGACATTAAAGGAAATAGGTGAGAGCACATGGCAAAGCTAGTATCCAAAACATATGGGGATGCACTGTTTGAGCTTGCTGTGGAATCTGGTCAGATGGATGAGATGTTGGAAGAAGCAAGGCTGATTAAGCAGATTCTTCAAGAAAACAACGAGCTTTCCAAACTGATGAATCACCCGAAAATCGTAAAAGAAGACAAAATTCAGATTTTGGAACAGGTATTTAAGGGCAAGGTTCGGGACGAAATCACAGGACTGATGCGTATGCTTGTCTCCAAGGATCATTACGGTGAAATGGAATCTGTGTTTGCATATTTCATTGACCAGGTAAAGGAATATAAAAATATCGGAACCGCTTATGTGACTGCGCCTATGCCGCTTTCGGACAGTCAGAAGGAGCAGGTGAAGAAGAGATTGTTAGAGACCACGAAATATGTGGAATTTGAAATGTTTTATGATGTGGATGAAAGTTTGATAGGCGGCATGGTAATTCGGATTGGCGACAGAGTGATTGACAGCAGCGTGAAGAGCAAGCTGATGACTTTGACCCGGGAATTATCGAAAATACAGTTGAAAGTAGGTGAATGCGCTCCATGAATTTAAGACCAGAGGAAATAAGTTCCGTCATTAAAGAACAGGTGAAACGGTATGCTGCCCAGCTTGAAGTGTCCGATGTTGGTACAGTTATCCAGGTGGCAGACGGCATTGCACGTATTCACGGTCTGGAAAATGCCATGCAGGGCGAATTGTTAGAGTTTCCCGGTGAAGTCTATGGAATGGTGTTGAACCTGGAAGAAGATAACGTTGGTGCCGTATTGTTAGGAGACCATAAGAATATCAACGAAGGTGATACCGTTAAGACGACGGGAAGGGTAGTAGAGGTTCCGGTAGGCGATGCGCTGACCGGACGTGTGGTAAATGCTCTGGGACAGCCCATTGATGGGAAGGGCCCCATTGAGACCACGAAATTCAGACAGATTGAGAGGGTTGCATCCGGTGTTATTTCACGTAAGGCCGTAGATACGCCGCTGCAAACCGGTATCAAGGCGATTGACTCCATGGTGCCGATCGGAAGAGGACAGCGTGAGCTGATTATCGGCGACCGCCAGACTGGTAAGACGGCGATTGCCGTTGATACGATTATCAACCAGAAAGGACAGGGTGTAAAATGTATTTATGTTGCGATTGGACAGAAATCTTCTACCGTTGCAACGATTGTTAAGACATTGGAAGAGTTCGGCGCTATGGATTATACCACAGTTGTGGCATCCACTGCCAGTGAGCTTGCGCCGTTACAGTACATTGCACCATATGCAGGCTGTGCAATGGGTGAGGAATGGATGGAAAATGGCGAGGACGTGCTGATTATCTATGATGATTTGAGTAAGCACGCAACCGCATACCGTACCCTTTCCCTGTTGCTGCGCCGTCCGCCAGGACGTGAGGCATATCCCGGAGACGTATTCTACCTGCATTCCAGGCTTTTGGAGCGTGCAGCGAGGTTATCCGAGAAATTAGGAGGAGGTTCGTTGACGGCATTGCCGATTATTGAGACACAGGCAGGAGACGTTTCCGCATATATTCCTACCAATGTAATTTCTATTACAGACGGTCAGATTTATCTGGAAACAGAAATGTTTAATGCCGGTTTCCGTCCGGCAATCAACGCGGGTCTTTCCGTTTCGCGAGTTGGAGGTTCCGCTCAGATTAAGGCGATGAAGAAGATTGCCGCACCGATTCGTACAGAGCTGGCACAGTTCCGCGAGCTGGCAGCATTTGCGCAGTTTGGTTCCGAGCTGGATGCGGATACCAAGGAAAAGCTGGCACAGGGTGAAAGAATCCGTGAGATGCTCAAACAGCCGCAGTACAAGCCGATGCCGGTAGAGTACCAGGTTATCATTATCTATGCCGCAACCAATAAATACCTTTTGGATATTGCGGTAGACGATATTCTTCGTTTTGAGCAGGAGCTGTTTGACTTCCTTGACACCAAATATCCGGAGGTTCCGGAGGCAATTCGTACCGATAAGGAAATCAAAGAGGAGACGGAGAAGAAACTTGTAAAAGCGATTGAGGAGTGCAAGGCTCAGTTTAAATAGAAACAGTAGAATCAGGAAATCAGTTAGGTGGTGAAACATTATGGCGTCCATGAGGGACATCAAAAGAAGAAAAAGCAGCATACAGAGTACGCAGCAAATCACAAAGGCCATGAAGCTTGTTTCTACTGTAAAATTGCAGAAAGCCAGGAACCGTGCGGAGCAGTCCAATCCATATTTCAACCATATGTACCAGACCGTTACCTCCATGCTTGCAAGAAGCGGCAGCCTGAACCACCCCTATTTAAAGGGCGGGGAATCAGGCAAAAAAGCAATTATTACGATTGCCTCTAACCGCGGACTTGCAGGCGGTTATAATGCCAATGTCGTGAAACTTGTCACGGAAAGCGGCATGGCGAAGGAGGATATACAGATTTACATGGTTGGACGCAAGGCAGAGGAACTTCTGGTGCGGAAGGGCTATGAGATTAAAGCAGATTATTCTGATGTGATTGAAGGGCCGACTTACGGAGATGCCGCGGCAATCTGCAGGGACGTTTTGGAAGCATTCAGCAAGGGTGAGGTTGGAGAAATCTATCTGGCATACACGCATTTTAAGAATACGGTAAGCCATCAGCCAACGCTGATGAAACTTCTGCCTGTCGAGTTTGACGAGGCCAAGATGCAGGAAGCGGATAATAACGTGCTGATGAATTATGAGCCAAACGAAGAAGATGCATTGGATCTGATTATTCCCAAATATCTCACCAGCCTCTTTTACGGGGCGTTGGTGGAAGCGGTAGCCAGTGAGAATGGCGCCAGAATGCAGGCGATGGACTCCGCGACAAGCAATGCAGATGAAATGATCAGTGATTTGACATTGAAATATAACAGGGCGCGCCAGGGCTCAATTACACAGGAGCTGACTGAGATTATTGCTGGCGCAGAGGCGATCTCATAGGAAATGCGTAGCATTTCTTATGAGATGAGACCTTATCGCAGGCTGCCCCAGAGGAAGATGCCGCAAGAATACGGCGGGGCAGCCGCGCGGAAAACCTACGAGGTTTTCCGATTTCAAGCAGGCTGAGAAGTAATATAAACTAAGCCTGGATATCGCAGGCTGAGAGATGTTTCAGCCTGAGACAACAATAAATTAAGGAGTGAAATTATGGCAGAAAAGAATATAGGTAAGATCACTCAGATTATCGGTGCCGTTTTGGATATCAAGTTTTCCGAGGGCAACCTGCCGGAGATTAACGAAGCCATTGACATTCCGCTGAAAGAGGGCGGGAAAAAACTGGTGGTGGAAGTTTCCCAGCATCTGGGTGATGATACGGTAAGATGTATTGCCATGGGTCCCACGGACGGACTTGTCCGCGGAATGGATGCGATAGCAACCGGAGCATCCATCAGCGTTCCGGTGGGCGAGCAGACATTGGGACGTATGTTCAACGTATTAGGTGATCCGATAGACGAGATGGAGCCGCCTAAAAATGTAGAATATATGCCGATTCACAGAAAAGCCCCGACATTTGAGGAACAGGCAACTTCCACGGAGATGCTGGAAACAGGAATCAAAGTCGTTGACCTCCTCTGCCCCTATCAGAAGGGTGGAAAGATTGGACTTTTCGGCGGCGCAGGCGTTGGCAAGACAGTATTGATTCAGGAGTTGATCCACAATATCGCGACAGAGCATTCCGGATATTCTGTGTTTACCGGTGTTGGCGAGCGTACGCGTGAAGGAAACGACCTTTACTATGAGATGAAGGAATCGGGCGTTATCGACAAGACCTGCATGGTGTTCGGACAGATGAACGAGCCCCCTGGAGCGCGTATGCGTGTGGGATTGACAGGACTGACGATGGCAGAGTATTTCCGTGATAAGGGCGGAAAAGACGTGCTGTTGTTTATTGACAATATTTTCCGTTTTACGCAGGCAGGTTCCGAGGTATCCGCATTGCTTGGACGTATGCCGTCTGCGGTAGGTTACCAGCCTACGCTTCAGACGGAGATGGGCGCCCTTCAGGAGCGCATCACATCCACCAAGAGCGGTTCCATCACTTCCGTGCAGGCTGTATATGTGCCGGCGGATGACTTGACCGACCCGGCTCCGGCAACTACGTTTGCCCATCTGGATGCGACGACGACGTTGTCACGTTCCATTACGGAGCTTGGTATTTATCCGGCGGTAGACCCATTGGATTCTACTTCCCGTATCCTTGATCCGCGTGTCGTTGGACAGGAGCATTTTGAGGTAGCGCGTGGTGTACAGGAGATTTTACAGAGATACAAAGAGTTACAGGATATTATTGCAATCCTTGGTATGGATGAGTTGTCAGAGGATGACAAGCTGGTTGTAAACCGCGCAAGAAAAGTGCAGAGGTTCCTTTCCCAGCCGTTCTTTGTGGCAACCCAGTTTACCGGAATGGATGGCAAATATGTGCCAATTGCGGAGACCATTCGCGGTTTCAGGGAAATTCTGGAAGGCAAGCATGACGATGTGCCTGAGAGCTACTTCCTGAATGCAGGTTCCATTGATGATGTTCGCGCCCGCATGAAATAGGAGGAAGGCAAATGCAAAGCATTTCTGGAATGCCTTCCGACGATATGGCAGGTGACGCGTTGCGTCGCGTGCCGATACATTGAAATAGGAGGGTGGATATATGGCAGAGGAAAACAAGTATTTTCAGTTGCAGATCATTACCCCGGATCGCATTTTCTATGAGGGCGAGGCTTCCATGGTGGAGTTCAATTCCGTGGATGGGGAGCTGGGCGTCTATAAGCACCATATCCCTCTGACTACGGTATTAGCCCCGGGGATTGTGACGATTACAGAATCTGGTGGACAAAAAGAAGCTGCTATCCATGCGGGTTTCGTGCAGATTCTCGGTGAGAAGGTGACATTCCTTGCGGAAATTGCAGAGTGGCCGGATGAGATTGATCTGGCGCGTGCAGAGGCGGCGAAAAAACGTGCGGAAGAACGTCTGCACAATCATGCAGCGGATATTGATGTGGCGCGTGCAGAGATTGCATTGCAGCGTGCGCTTGTCCGTATTGGAATCAAGCAGTAACGGATGATAAAACCGCGGTTTGCGGTATAGCTTTTATAACATGGATAAAGGAGAAATGTCGTAATGATGTTTCTCCTTATTTCTTTTTATCCAGACATAATGTCTTATAAGAAAAAATAGAAGAATATTAATTGATATGTTATAATTTTTGTGTTGTCCAACCTACACCCGGCAACGGGAGGAGGTGTTTGCATGGAGTTTGTCATATCTTTTATAGTCGCTGTTGCGGCTGGTGTAGCTTGCCACTACATCATCAAATGGCTTGACAGTGACCGAAAGGACGACAAATAGCCTAGTGGGTGCTTTGCCACTATAAAAGAAAAGAAGAATCCCCAGACTGTACGCTACTACGGTTTGGGGATTCATTCTACGTTCACATGGAACTGTCATATCTTTTTGCCTGTTGGCATTATAGCATATGCAAAAACATTTTTCAATATGCTTTTGGCAATCTAAAATTTATTCTTTTGGGCGAAAAGAAAGGACAGGACAAATTCTTTTTCGAGGGGAGGGCGTTATGTTTAATGAAATATGTATATATGAAGCAAAATTAACTAAGCTCGATGAAATTGAAGAGTTAATGAAAGAAGTAGCTGAATTTTATTTGGAGCAAGATGGTGTTATTGATGTACATTACATAAAACGAACTCATAGGCAAAAAGATTTTAATGCGGTTAAAGAAGGAGAGTTACCTATCCGTCTTACAAGAAATGTAGGAAAGGTAACATATGTTTTGTATTGGGTACTGGAAAACGAAGAAGCTCATGCAAGAGTATCCAAACTTGGTGTGGAGAAATTTTATAAACGTTGGAATCGGTGCTTAACCACAATGCCTAAAATAATTCTTGGTGAAAATGTCATCTAACTTGCAACTTCTAGTTTGTCGGGGAAATTCAAAATAGAAAATGATATAAAAATTGAATATTGTTTACCTTTAGGTAGCGATTATCTTAACAGACAATCCGCTACCTTTTTTATTTTCAGCAACCACCAACACAGCACAAAAAGAATGAGGTATCAAAATGATTGAGAGTAAGAATGACGCAAACAGAAATTTAGAAAAAGCATTGCAGGCATTGAAACAAGCGAAACAGCGTGTAGCCAATGAAAAGAAAAAACAGAACGAGAAGAAATGCAGACCCGCCTTATGGAACGCTGTTGAATTGTCAGAGGAAGGGCAGAAATCACAGCTTGCAAGAATGTTAAAAGTGTCACTTCCTAACGAATGGAGTTATGAACTTGCGGAGGAAGTCGTAAGGGATTATGTTCAGCGGAATTTTGTTGATAAAGGAATGTGTGCGGATTGGGCAATCCATGACAAGCGCAGGCTTGACTTGCCGGTTGTCAGCGGAAAGCATGTAAGAAAAATATCCGACAGGACAGCTTTACAGTCAGCCGACAATGCGGAGAAATTTATCACGGCAAGGAAGATAGACAGCTTTGAGAGCCTTGCGAAATTCACAGAGGACAGGGAGCAGAGCAAGACCGCCACAGAATTAGCGTATGCGGAAGTTATCAGCTATAACAGAAAGAACCTTGAGAGGGAGCTTCAGAACGAAAGCCAACAGCACAGTAAACAGCAAAGCAAAACTAAGCAAAGGGAGGAAGAAATTTAATGTGAATTTTATTGTAAGGATAAGCGTTTTTTTGTATAATTGAAGTGTGGCAGGAGTAGGCTGTATAGTATCTTGTGCCACAGGCTATAAGAAATCGAGGTGGTAAGGTGTCGGACGATACAAAACAGACGCAGAAAGTTAAGGCAAAGCGTACCGCAAAGAACAGTGTGTTTTTAGACCTTTTTCAAGATAAAAAGAATTTGTTGAAACTATATAAAACATTACACCCAGAGGATACGAGCGCAACAGAGGATACGTTAGATATTGTAACGATAGACAATGTTTTGACAGATAATCTCTATAATGATTTAGGCATAATGGTAGGTAACAACAGATTGCTTTTGCTGTTAGAAGCGCAATCGAGTTGGACGGTAAATATTTTAATCAGAATACTTCTGTATTTAGCACAGAGTTACCATGAATACTTTGAGCGAACCAGTCAGAGCCTGTATAAGAGCAAGAAAGTAAAAATGCCAAAGCCCGAATTGTATGTGATATACACTGGCAACAAAGGCAGAAAACCCGACACAATATCTTTATCGCAAGAGTTTTTTGACGGTGCAGATATTGATATTGAGATAAAAGCCAAAGTCATATATGAGAGCGACAAGGATAATATAATCAATGAGTACATTGTTTTTTGCAAAGTTTTTAACGGGCAGATAAAAGAACATGGAATGACGAAACAGGCGGTTACAGAAACAATCCGTATTTGCAAGGACAGAAACATTTTAAAACAGTATCTAAGTAGCAAGGAAGTGGAGGTAGTAACGATTATGATGAGTTTATTTGATGATGAACAGATTATGAGGACTTATACGAAAGACATTGAAAAAGAAACGGAAAGAAAAGCGGCCGAACAAATGATAAGAAAGGGGAAAATGACACTTGAAGAAATTGCGGATTGTGTATCTTCTCTGTCATTTGACGAATTAAAAGAAATTGAAGCCGAGGTTATGCAGTTAGCGTAATCAATCATATCAATCAAAATCAAATATGGTAACAGCGTTAGGGCATATAGAAACTGAAAAATCTATATGCTCTATTGTAACAAGCCGTGTAACGCTGCTGTATCTCGTCAATCTGATAATTGGCTTTATATCCATGTTGCCGTCAAGCATTATTTATATCTTGTATGAACACCCGCCGATTTGCAGCTACCTTTTCTTAGTGGGGGCATTATTTCTGATGCCGATTATTCCTATGATAATTTCATTATCATTAGGTGTTTTAATTGTTGCAGTTTCATCACGCTCCAAACATAAAAATATTTATTCGTTGGTTTTGAGTACGGCTGCCGTATTGATGATTGTACTCGCTTCTACAAAAACGCAATCAATGGATGAGGCGCAGATAACCAATTTAGGCGTGGCAATAGCAGAAACGGTAAACAAATTTTATCCGCCTGCTATTCTTTTTACAAATGCCTTATTGCATAATGATTGGGTGGGTTTTGTCATCTTTGCCGCTGTTTCCCTGCTATCAGGCATTGCCTTCGTAGCGATTGTTTCCCATTATTATAAAACGTTGAATACAGCGGTATTCTCACATTATGCAAAAAAAGATTATAAAATGGGAGCATTAAAATCTTCATCGCCGTTTATGGCATTGTATAAAAAGGAGCTTCGCCATCCGTGGTGTAAAATTCCTTTTTTCATCACCTGTCATACATTTAAGCCCGCTGATTTTTGGGCAGGCTTCGCCACCCGCAGGCTTGATGAATCCTCTTTGGAATCTTATCCCACGCTCATGATACGCGCTATGACCAGAATCAGGGGTG
>CAJUOE010000145.1 GCA_910587895.1 uncultured Lachnospiraceae bacterium | reverse complement strand
TCTTACGTACTTTGCAGTTAATGCAAAGTACTGGGCATAACTGTGCCGAATCCGGCTCAGTAATATTCCTTCACATTTGACAAATATGTGAAAACTCATCATTACAGCTGCTTTGCCTTCACCGCCACATCATCAATCGTACCTACATTATAAAACGCAGCTTCCGGATATTCATCCATCAAACCATCCACAATCGCCTTAAATCCGCGTATCGTCTCACGAAGCGGCACATAAATTCCCGGAATTCCAGTGAATTTTTCAGCTACATGCGTCGGCTGTGCCAAAAATCTCTGTATTTTCCTTGCGCGCGATACCGTCATCTTATCCGCATCGCTCAATTCATCCATACCCAGAATCGCGATAATATCCTGCAGCTCATTGTACTTTTGCAGTATTTCCTGAACTCTGCGGGCGATCTCATAATGCCAGCTTCAACTGTTCCATCTCTTTTGTTTCCTGCCTTTGTTCTGCATCATAATATCCTTGGAT
Source organism: uncultured Lachnospiraceae bacterium (assembly GCA_910587895.1). Taxonomy (GTDB): domain Bacteria; phylum Bacillota; class Clostridia; order Lachnospirales; family Lachnospiraceae; genus Petralouisia. The sequence goes on along the minus strand of CAJUOE010000145.1, from coordinate 5,950 downwards.
TCTCTGCCCTAAGACTGCCATCGCTATGGTAAAGGTATTGCTGACCAGATACACAGCCACCCACATCTTGAAGAAATACTTGAAGAACATCCAGGTATCTATCTCGTGCATACTGTTTTTCTCCGTCAGCATGGAGATCAGCTCATAGCAGAGGACAAACGTGATAATCATGCCTGCAATCGGCACGATCACCGAATTTGAAAGGTTCTGTATCAGGCTGAAAATGCTCCCGTTCCATCCCTGCGGCGTCTGCCCAACCTGCGCGGCAATCTCCCCGGTTTTCTCATTGACATCCGTGAACATTTCCGTCAGGTTGGACGTTACCATCCCGGTCAAAAGCTCCCTCATCCACTCCTCGATTGCCTCAAAAATGCCATCGAACATGAGTGAGTCCCCTTCCCTCCATTAACCGAACAGGTTTCCAAGAAGCGGGATCAACTGTGTGCCGATGAGGACAACCCCGCCTCCGGCCATCAGTTGCTTGATTCCCTGTGATTTTGCGCCAGGGTTGTCGTTCCCGTAACCTTCCAGAAGGTTGATTACGCCCCATACTGCAAGCCCGGCCCCGATAGCCACGACCAATGTTTTTAAGATTCCGATTGCTGATGTAAAAAATGCCATAAATTGTCCTGAAACCAAAACCAGAAATGGATAAATTCTTTATCCTGCACAAACAAAAAACCGCCAGTATCCACTGACGGCACGCCCTTTCCAATTTGGTTTATCCTTTCTTTTTTATTTTTGTATGATTTTCTTTGTGCAATGGGCTGTTTCTCCCCCATCACAGGCTCAGCCCGGATAGGCGGCAGAATATATTTCCGACCTACTGCCTTAATAGTAAAAACCATTCTCTCCCCTTCCTTACTTTGCGACACGGTGTCGCAAACTTTTTCTTCCCGCCTTGTTTCATAAATCTGTATTTCATAAATCCTGCTTTGCGTCATCGTGTCACAAACTTTTGATGTTCCCTTATAAAACAAAAACCGCCTTTTCAATACAAAAGCGGCGATACAAACAATCCCTATATTTAATTTTAGACAGCAATCCACAAACTCAGATTTTCCCCTTAGAAATCAACCACTTTCTTTTCCGGGAACTTTTCAATGATTTCCTCTACTGCCTTCTGTACCTGCGGATGGTTTTCAAATTCCGGTAAAAGGCGGATCACACTTATATCAATTTCACCTCCTGATAGGATGTCGGCCTGCAAGTCCTCCCATTTTTCCGTCCCCTCTATATGAAGGTTAATGCCAATCGCAGGGATGCCATGCATACGCTCCGGCGGTATCTCCCGGTAAATTGCAGCCGCTTCCTCCAATGTCTGTATTCCTTCATGGTATTCACCCAAATTATGGAACTCGCTGCATTCCGCTACTGTAAAAGTAATAACAGCCCCATTCTTTGGCTCTCCTGTTGGATTTTTCTTTGCCATAGTCCCTCCTTCTGATATTTTCAATAGTACGGCCTGTATTTATACAGCCAGGTATCTCTCTGTTTCAGCGGTTGTATACTGCGCCAGATATTTCTTACGGTGCGGCATTATAATGTGTAAATTCCCATGCACATTGATCCATTCAATGACAAACCAGAAGCCAAGCCCCCTTTTATCCGGCTTCCAAATGCCATCTTCATCAAAATCACCTCCACGCATCATATAATCTATGATCGCCGGGTTAGAAAGCTGCTCTGCAATCTCCCAGCGGTTAGGCGATTTCTCCCTATGGCACCCGAATCCGCAATAAACACAGCCAGTCCTATTACACCCGGTTGTGGAATATACTGGTTTTCCTTTGTCAAAAATCCCCATATCCAGAGGATTTTCCTTTGTTTCCCCACTCCCGGTTTACTCTGCCTGTATTGCCCCATATACACCTGCAATCGGAATCTGGTAATGGTGGATATACTCCAAAACATCCTGCTCCACCCAGAAAGACATCGGATTGCTGACAGGGTTTTTCATATGGAAGCCATTGCAGCCGTTCTTCAGCCAGTTAGAAGCCCTCAATCGGCTTTCGCTTGCCATCTGTGCTGTCATTGGCATTTTTCTTATCCGTTTTGCGTAATTGTGCATCGGTGTTTTCTTCATTACAGAACAGCAATGGTCTGAAATTTCAAACGGGGCCTCCAAAAAGAACTTATACCGTTCTTTGTTGTATATTTTAGAGTTTTCCAATGTTTCTACCCCTTTTTCTTTATGGGGGTATTTCCCATGCAGAATCAAGTACCTTGCAGGCGTTTTTATTTCTGTGCTTGGTATCTCTCCACGGATCAGGCTCTGGTAAAGCCCGTTTTCTTTATTATTTCTGTAACCTATTCCCACCAGATCAGCCATATAGCTATGGTTTGAGATTGTTTCGCAATGGTTCTCTCCCCGTTCCCTCTCTATCAGCTTCCGCATATATTTTCTTGAGCCATACACACAGCCAGCCACTTCTTTGCCGATGAATGGATAACCGTATTTTTCAATGACCTGCCGGAAATTCATCTTTGGCCTTAAAATTTCCACATTTTCCTGCCGCTTTACAAACTCCCGGATTTCCGGGTATTCCAGCCCCGTATCTACATAAGCTGCTGAAATATCCGGGTAGAGGTTCCTCGCTATTGTCAAAAGCACTGTGCTGTCTTTCCCTCCACTGAAACTGACATATACGCCATCTTCGCCGTAGCATTCCACCCACTGGTGAATCCGGTATTCTGTCATCCTGATTTTTGCCGATAAGGGAAGTGACTGCATCTGATGCAGGTCTCCTATCGTGTGTCTGTTCATGTACCTCCTACTACTTTTTACTGGCAAGCGGTGAAAAGTGGAATGCTTTATCACTTCCTGCCTATCATTTCTGTTCCTTCACTTTGCGACATCGTGTCGTAAAGTTTTCTCCTTCTAAGTTTCAAACGAATATTTCTGCATGGAACCCACTTTGCGACATCGTGTCGCAAAGTCCCAGCCTGACATACAGCAAAAAGAATAGCTTCCGTAGTCTATGTCCCCTGCCGCTCCCCGTCCGCTGGCTCCGGCATTCCCTCTGCAGTTTCCTCACTTCCGTCTACTTCATATAGATCAAATTCCTCCTTCATCCTGATTTTTAACTGGTGTTTCATATACGCCTCCACATCAAAGGCGTTCTTCTTGTCAAAATCCGATAACTGCCTGTACCGCTTATGCCTGGTAATATCAAACTTGTCACTCAGGAACGGGCGCACCCCACGGAGCTGCAGGATGCACTTATTCCCATCCATGACAGCAAGTTCATCCCGGCTCATTAATTCCTTCCCGGTTTTCTGGTAATTCAGCCCGTAAGAGCGGCTCTGCCCACGGGTATCTGACGTGTTGTAAAGGTCTATCGTCTCCTTCCCTAAATTTTCAGAAATTTCCTTTAAGGTGGAACCTTCCTTGCCGCCAAGGAACAGCATGGTGTCATGAGGTAAGGTTCAGCTTATCCTTCGAAAAGGACTTGCATCCCCTCCCTCCCAAACCGTACGTACACCTCTCGATGTATACGGCTTTCCGCTTACTATATTTGCGGTTTTCAAGAATGAATTAAACTATGGCATTCTGGGCATACTACGAGAGTTTTTCTTCTCCTCTTGCGCATAAGGAGAACCCACTCCGCATCGCCCTTTAAATCTTTGAGTTTCTTTACCTGATGTATTTCCAGATTCCTGCAATCCTTATGGCACAGTTCACAGGTATGCCTCTCCACCCTCTGTTTCAGTGTATTGGTCTTAGCGTATTTTGAAAACTGCGGAAGTTCGCTTACATTATCAAACTTCGTGGCTTTTTCCTTCCGTTTAAACCCATCTTTGTAGAAGGTAGTGGTTTTCCTGCCGCTTTTCGTGTCATAGGCGACTGTAAATAAGTCATTCACAAAGTACCGACGCTTAATCTCATGGACGTTCGTCTTATATTTGCAGGCGAAAGTTTTGTACATACTGTATTTCATTACATTTGCGAACCTCCCTATTTTAAAGGAGTCATTCGCTATGGAATAATAATTGTACAGCCCACGCACTTCTGCGTTATACCTTGCCAATATCTCAATGTCTCTCTGGTTCACCAGTTTGCCCCTGTGCAGGGCTACAAATCTCTCTTTGCCGTTTTCGTTGATTTTGATTTTCATTGCACGGTACTCTATCAGCTTGCCTACCCATTTTTCTCTGGGGACTAAGAGTTTTACTACTCCCGTCTGGCATCTCTGTACCCGCCCATCCGCCTTTTTCTTTAGGTTCTGGCTTCTGGATACTGTGATGTCATATCCGAGGAATCTGGCACGGTCTCCTGTATGGGTGACTTTGGTTTTGGCATCCGACATTTCCAGCTTCAAGGTTTCCCATAGGAAAGTTTTTACATCCTGTTTCACCTTTTCTGCATCCTGTTTACTGCCTATTACCCCTATCAGAAAATCATCCGCATACCGCGTATATTGGATGCGCTTATAATCTGCATCTTTTGGAATTGTCGGGGTGATGCTCTTTTCCTCCCTTTCCAGTTTTTTCAGCGTCCTGCTTCTGATTTTCCTTTCTTCCGGCGTTAATGTCTCCCAGATTTCTTTGCCCTTTTTCCTATATTTGTACGTCCTGTCCACACTTCTTCTGTATGCCGTGGCAAATCGCTTTTTCTGCGCTTTTGTATTGAACTCCATTGCATACTTTTCCATGTATCTGTCCAGTTCGTTCAGATATACATTGCACAACACTGGACTGACGCCGGACCCCTGCGGCACACCGCTGTAAGTCCTTCCAAAAGTCCATTGCTCCATGTATCCTGCTTTTAGGAATTTCCAGATTAACTGGATGAAGGCTTCATCATCAATCCGCTTTCTCAGCAGTTTAATGACTGCTTGGTGGTCAAAACTGTCAAAGCAGGCATGGATATCCCCTTCCACAAACCAGTTTGTACCCGTAAAGGTTTTCTGTATCTGCATCAGTGCCGTCTGACAGCTTCTGTTTGGTCTGAAACCGTGTGACTTATCGCTAAATACCGGCTCATAAATACTCTCTAAAATCATCTTAACAACTTCCTGCACGAGTTTATCGTTCCCGGACTGGATGCCCAGAGGACGCTTTTTACTGCTGTTTTTCTTTGCAATATATTCCCGTCTTGCAGGTTTTGGTTGGTAACTGCGGTCTCTTAGGGACATGATTATCCCCTCAATCCTTTCATTACCCATGCCATCAATCGTCGTCCCATCAGCCCCGGCAGTCATACTGCCGTCATTTGCGTATATGTTTTTATACGCCAGCCAATAAAACTCCGGATTGTATAAGTTCCTATATAACCTTTGGAACCTATAAGTTTCATCCTTTGACTTTTCCGTCAGACTTTTTAATACTTCAGTTGGATTCCTCAATGCCTCACGCACCTTCCTTCATTTTAGTATTAACAGTAAACTGCACCCCTTCGCCGTGTAAGCAGAATTACCTGCATCCGTTTTTACGGCTTTCCCTGTCATTCCAGGGTTCTCAGACTACTATGGGTGCTGTGTACCCATGCCCGTTGCCGGGTTTAGGGCATCCCCATTTAGTAATTATAGAATTAGCTTTCAATGCTGTCGGATTCGACGTTCGCCATTTACCCGCTGTCTTGCGGTTGTCATTCTGTGAGTATCGCTTGCTCCCATAACTGCGAAATGTGAGCAACACAGAAGGCATACGTTTCAACCCTTTTCGTATGCAGGGACGGGATTCCCCAACTCTGACTGTCGTTTAAGCAGTTTAGCTTTATTCCTCATGCACTGATTTTTATCCTTGGGTTTATGGAGCTTAGGATTAGCCCCACTTCCCCCATGTTCCTATTGGAACAGCAACATGCTGCACTCCCCTTCGGGTTTCCCCTCTCGGATAAGTTGCAGGATAATAGGCTGTGATTTTTCATCACTTGATACTTTTGCCTTCCGCTTGCTAAAGGCGGTATTCCATAAAAACCACGTCACCAAAATTTATAATGCGTGTG
>CAJUOE010000144.1 GCA_910587895.1 uncultured Lachnospiraceae bacterium | reverse complement strand
GGGAACCATGAACGGGGACAGGGTAACATTCCGTGTCAAAATATCCCAACACAACGGTGAAACGGGCAGATATGCTACGCATATCTATGCATATGACAGCAGCGGAAATATGTCAGGCTGTTAAAAAGGGAAGACTTTGAACGGATTACAGAATTTCAGACCGTACAGGAGACGATTGGTTTTTTGCGGGAGCAGGAGAGTTATGGCAGAATCTATGGCGGACATGAAGAGATTCAACACAGAGGGCAGGTAGAGGCGCTGATTCATCATTCCATCGAGGAAGATTACCAGAAATTATACCAATTTGGCAATGGGAAACAGCGTAAGGCGCTTAAGCTGTATGAGGAACAAATTCAGTCTAAAGAAGGTATTTCTAAGATAGATGCTTCTTATTTTGTGCATGTTTGGAAAGAAATCAAGAGCTTTTCTGAAAAACAAATACAACAAGTGTTGATGGAAGTGTTTGGGACACAGATTGATTGGCTGAATATTATGTGGATTTACCGAGCCAAACAATTTTTCCATGAAAAACCCCAAGAGATTGAAAAAATTTTAATTCCGGTGCACTACAAACTAAAAAAAGAGGAGTATCAGCAGCTTTTGGAGGCTGATCATGCAGAGGACTTTCAGCGAATTTTGGGGAATACATCCTACTTTAAAGGCAGGGAAGCACTGGTTAAGATTCAAGATGAAATTTCTTATCATTATGTAATGGGGAAAATGTATCAGCGGCTTTGTCAAAAATATCCATCTTCTATGGCGCCTATATTTTATTATTTTTATCAGAAAGAGCAGGAAATTGAACATTTGACTGCGGCTTTGGAGGGCATACGTTATCAGCTTCCGGCAAAAGATATACGGGAATTGATTTTAATGGATGCATGAGGTTAAGGCAAGGAGCTAAACGGAAAGGAACGGAGGAGACGCTTTGATTGAAAAAATGAAGCTGTTGCACATTGCCGGGCCGAAAGGAGATATCGACCGGGTTGTGAAGGTTTATCTGAATAAATATGATATTCATTTTGAGAATGCAATGACCAGCCTTGGCAACTTAAAAAATATTCGTCCTTTTGTGGAGACGAATCTGTATAATGTTCTTCCCGTCAGTGGTACTCGGCACAATCAACTCTGTGATGTCGCCGATTGTGCAGGGCACGGCTTCGATGCTCGAAGGGCAGACTCTCGACATGAAGAAGTACCGCGAGGAGAAAGACAGGCTGGAATACGAGGCGATGATGAATGACCCTTCAACAGCCTACCTTGTCGATGATGCCGAGTTTGACCGGCAGATAGACGAATTAGGCGTGACGGAGATAGGCACAGCCGCCGGAATGTATATAGAACGTGGAATGTACAAAGTCAAGAAAGCTATTCAAAACTTTTTCAGAGAGTTGTTGGAGATGCTTTTTCAGGCTGCGTCGCTCACAATCGACACAATCCGCACTTTCTTCCTGATAGTGCTGGCGATACTGGGTCCGATTTCATTTGCCCTCTCTGTTTGGGATGGTTTTCAGTCAACGCTGACACAGTGGATCTGCCGCTACATTCAGACCTATCTGTGGTTGCCTGTCGCAGACCTGTTTTCGACAATCCTTGCGAAAATACAGGTGCTGATGCTCCAGAATGACATTTCGGAACTGACTAACAATCCGAATATCGACCTCGACGGAAGCAACGCCGCATATACGGTCTTCATGATCATCGGAATTATCGGGTATTTCACAATCCCCACCGTGGCAGGCTGGATTATTCAGGCCGGTGGCGCAGGTAATTATAACCGTGCTGTCAACAACACCGCCATGCAGGTAGGCTCAGGAGCGGCAAGCGTCGGTGGCGCGGTTGCAGGAAATGTAGCCGGTCGCGCTGGCAAACTATTAAAGTAGAATTATGGAGTTTAAGTCATTAAAGAATATAGAGACATCTTTCCGTCAGATACGCCTGTTCGGTATCGTCTTTGTGGCAATGTGTGCCGTGGTTGTATCGGTGGCTCTGATTATGGTTTTCAATTTCGCAGAGAAGCAGCGTGAGAAAATCTATGTCCTCGACAACGGCAAGTCGCTGATGCTCGCTCTTTCGCAGGATATGAGCCAGAACCGTCCGGCTGAAGCCCGTGAACACGTG
>CAJUOE010000143.1 GCA_910587895.1 uncultured Lachnospiraceae bacterium | reverse complement strand
CCTCTGATTCCCCCGCTTTCCAACAGGCAGACCGCCGCATATGGCGGTCTGCCATAGTACGGCGGTTAGCTTTTGTGTATTTACAATTAAAAATTTAAGCCATATGAAGGCTGCCGCGTTTTAAGTTCAAAACAACATCTGCCTGCGCTGCCAGTTCGTTTGAATGGGTTACAACTATCACGCATTTATTCAGCTCATGTGCGCTTTCTTTCAATATGCCCGTAATTTCGCCCGCCGTGTCCCCGTCGAGGTTTCCTGTCGGTTCATCCGCTAAAATGACCGGGGTATCTGAGGCCAGGGCGCGGGCGATTGCCACACGCTGTTGCTGCCCTCCGGACAGTTTCATTACATTTCGTTTTGCTTCCTCGGCTGTCAGCCCAAGCCGCAGGAGCAGGGACAGGACATCCTTTTTCGCTGTCAATGCCACATTTTCCATTGGCGTCATATAGTCAATGAGGTTGTAGCTTTGAAATATCAGTGAAACGTGGCTGCGCCTGTGACAGACAAGCCCGCACTGTGAAATATTTTCACCATTAAAGAGGATTTCACCTTTTTGCGGAATATCCAGCCCGCCGATTAGTGACAGCATCGTTGTCTTACCGGAACCGGACGGTCCAAGAACAGCATACATTTTCCCCACTTCAAATTCAGTATTTATGTTTGACAATATTGGCCTGCCTTTCTCATAGGCATAACATATCCCTTTCATTTCTAATACAGCCATTTTCTATTTTCTCCTTTTCCTTAACTCATTTTTGACAAGATTTCACGGGGTTTCAGGCGCATTACCGACAACGAGGAAATTCCCACTGAAAGAATGATAACGATAATGCCTATAAGATAGAGCTGCAGCATATTGTAAAAATCAATCGTAACGCTGATCTGCTCCGTGTCTGCCTCTGCCCCGTCTGCTGCAACTTCCACTTCCGGGGCGGTATCCTGACCAGAAGGCATATCCGACAAAGCAGAATCATCTTTTATGCTGACCACCACATCCTCACTGAATCCGTCTTTTTTGGTTATGGTCACTCCCGCTGTCTGTTCCTCGCTTACCGAAATATTCTGCTGCATCAGTCCATTTGCAAGCCGCCCTGCCACCAAGTTGCTTGTAAAATAAGAGCATCCAAAGGCGATTACCGCAATCATCAAAACCTCAGCAAGATACTGCCCGATAATCCTCATCTTTCCAATGCCAAGGGATAGGAACACACCTGTCTCGTGGATACGGCTTCTTCCCCACATGGTGAGTATCAATGAAAGGATGACAACGCTCACCAATGCAATCACCCATATTGTGGATGACACCAAAGCCTGCAGTTTCTGCAATGGTGCGGCGGCATCCAGATAAGTCTGGTTATCTGCCGCCACTTCAAAAGCCCGCCAGTCAATAGCAAATAAACCTTTCACTTCCGCCATAATGCTGTCAAGCTGTGCAGGATCATATACGGAAAATGCCACCTCGTAAAATCCCACCGGCATATCCCCAAATAAATCCTGTAAGGCGCTTGTGTCAATAAAAATCTGGTTTTCCAGTTTTTCATAAGTGACAATACTCGCATATGCTGGATCTGGCTTTCGGATTTCATAAATACCAATAATCTTAACTTTTGCCTCCTCATCGGCCTGTAAGGAAATGCTATCACCTATCTGCAGGCTGTTCTGGTCTGCCATATCCCTGCTGATAACCGCTGCATTACTTTCATTTCCCGTAATGTGTTTTCCTTCAGTCAGTTCCATTATTCCCGACTGAAAAAAGCTGTTATTTTCAGTTCCGGCGACAGTCCGGGCATATATCTTGTTATTAAGCTCCCCTTTCAAAGGAACATTACCGGGAAAGATTGTAAGGTTTGTAGAAACAAGCGTCTGGGCTGATGCATCATATTTTTCAATGCCGCCTATTTCCATAATGGCATTAATCATATCCCGTGTGACGGGAAGCTCCGTGTAAAGGTCAAGAGCGCCTTCCCCATCATCAACCCTCCTGAAATAAGGATTGCTTTCCGATAGTTCAACTGAAACATAGAATTCACCGCCTAAAGCCTCCCGCAGATTCTTTTGTGCCTCCTGCGATGCTTTTTGGGTAGAAAGCCCGGTCAATACAAAAGTTGACATGATAAGAAGAATGAAAAAGAGCAGGATACTTTTCCCCTTTTTCCGTGCGACGTAGAGAAACGCCCGTTTGATAGTTCCCATTTTGATACCTCCGTTTTCTGGTGTTATTCATTCTGACGTTGATATCTTACACTCCCAATATGGAACCAGTATGAAACGTATGTGAAATTGAAAAGAAATTAAAAAACTCCCCGGTCTGCCAGAGAGCTTTTCCTATTCATGGTTTTCATTGAATTGTTATAAATGAATTGTAAATCTCATTCCCTGCGGTTCTTCCATCGGGCAGAATGAGTAAGAAATGTCCATTGTCTTTAATAATGTGTCTACAATATACAGCCCAAGCCCGTTCCCGCCCTTGTCACGATCCCTTGCAAAATCAGGACGATAAAATGGCTCGAATATATGCCGCAGCGCTTCTTTGGATATAGGGACGCACTCGTTTTCTATAAGGATATCGCGCCTGTCAAAATATACGGAAACTGTTCTTCCCGGTTCTGTGTATGCCACGGCGTTGGCAAGGATATTTGACACTGCTTTTCCAAACATCTGAGGCGGCAGCACTGTTTCAAAACTGTCCGGCAGCCCAAGCCGGAAGATGATTCCTTTTGCCTTAGCGATCAGCATATACGGCTCGCATAAGGAGGAAAGCATCTCTGACAGATCACCTTCCGCTACCTCTTCATTTTCTGCGATCATCCCTGCCTTTGAGGTTTCGAGGATATCATGTATCATATCTGCGAGGTGTCCTGTCATTTCCCTGCACTCCGGCAGATAAGTGTCATAATCCTTATATTTCCCGACACCGAGTATCATGTTTTCCAGCGTGGCATTCAGCGCAGTGACCGGCGTCTTCAATTCATGGGAAGCCACCCGCAGGAAATCAGCCTTTGACCTCTCGCTCTCGCTTACACGCTGTTTCTCAATCTCAAGGCTCTCGATAGCCGACAGCAGGCTTTGGTATAAATGGTTGATATTATCTGCCAGTATGCCTATTTCATCTTTTGAACTGATTTTGCAGGCAGCATCCCTTTCCATCCGTGCCATCTGCTCCGTCACCGCCCCAATCTGTTTTATGGGAACCGTGATCTTTCGTGAAAATACAAAAGAACAGGCTATGGAAATAACCACACAGCAAATCAGGGATAGTGGCAGGGCTTTCAGAACAGTCTGCGTAACATAGTCTGCCACATTCAAACTTGTGTTGAGGGACAATTCATCGTGCGGGCTGACTGAGATCACAAGCCATTCCGGTTTCGTAAATAAATGGAGCAGTAAGTGGGCAATCCCGACGATAAAGAGCATCAGCCCTAATGTATAAAAAAAGGTTTTAGGGAATAACTTCATCTTTTTCATTGCTCCACCTCGTATTTGTATCCTATGCCTTTGACGGTGACAATACAGTCAAGCCGGAGCTTCTTCCGCAGGTTTTTAATGTAGGTATCAACCGTCCGGTCAATGATCGGGTAGCTGTCTCCCCACAGTTCATCCAGTATCTGTGAGCGGGTAAGCACCAGCCCTTTATGCTCCACAAGCAGTTTTAGCAGATCTATCTCTTTCGGGGTAATGTCAATCCTGCCATTTTTGTCCTTTGCCGTGTAGCCGGAGAAATTTACCGTTACATCCCCAAAAGTCATGATGTCAGATACCGCTCCTTTTCCGCACCGCCGTAAAAGAGCCGTGATGCGCCGCCCCAACAAAATCATGGAAAAAGGCTTTGTGATGTAATCATCCGCCTGTCCATCAAAACTCGCCACCTGCGTATATTCATCTTCAAGCGCCGTAAGCATGAGGATGGGCACTGAACTTTTCTGCCGTATCTCATGCAGGACGGAAAGCCCCGATGCTTTGGGGAGCATGATATCAAGTACAACAAGGTCAATACCACCCTTTCCAAATATCTGCAATGCCTCGTCACCGTCATAAGCGGGAATGATTTCATGTCCTGCCGATCTCAAATATTCACATATTGCCTCGTTTGTTTTTCTGTCATCTTCCACAATAAGCAATGCCGCCATATAAGCACCTCCCGATATTTTGAGTTTACCATATCAATGTGGAATGTATGTGAAATCATTTGATTTTGCAGGACTTTTCATTCCATCTCCCTGAACGTGCCAGCCATTCCACCTACAAGGCTCCACTGGCGCTGCATATAGGATTTCAGATTATCCGTTTGCCGATATGCCTCACAAGCCATTGACAGATTTTCGCTGTTTTCTATTACTTCGGCAGAAAACCGTTCCCGCTAAAGTAAAAGCATCCACCGAATTATTTAACCCGAATTAGCACTTTCTCCATCGCTCTTGTGCATGCATCCATTGCCTGCTCCGGTGTCTTTGCTTGCGCAATAACAAAACCGATTCGATCCCCACTGTTGCCAATTGCTTTCACTCTTTCCCCCGCTGTTTTGACAAACGATATTTCCCGAATACCAGGAAGTTCTTTTGCCTCTTCCACACCATCGATTGACACAAGAATGCCCGACGGTGTCTCAAAATATTTAATTGCCGAAGCCTTTTTAAATTTGGGGCTAATATCTACTTGCATTCCACAAGCGATTTCAATGGTACATTTCACCATGTCGATACCGGTCGAAAGTGGAACCAGATGGGTTGTAATACAATCCCCACCCATTCT
>CAJUOE010000142.1 GCA_910587895.1 uncultured Lachnospiraceae bacterium | reverse complement strand
CTGCGCTGTGTATCTCAGTCATCATAAGGCTGATCATCAGTTCGCTGAACAACGGGATGGGGATTGTTATCTATGAGACCGTTCCACCGATTCGGTTTTGGCTGCCTGTTGTCGGTGCCTTGATGCTTTCTGACATCATTGCCAGTGTCGTACTATTTCAGAAACAGATACAGTACCATGAGGAGACAGAAAAACGTACCCTGCTGGAAAACGAGGTAAGACAGATGCAGAAGGAGATCGCAGAGATACAGGATATCTATACCGATATGCGGGGACTCCGGCATGATATGAGAAGCCATTTAGCCAATATCTCCCTGCTTGTTAAAGGTACGGCAGATTCCGTGGATGAAGAACTGGAAAGCTATATCGGGAAAATGGAGGAAACGGTCAGCAGATTAGACTTTACCTGTCAGACGGGAAATCCGATCACGGACATCATCATCCACCAGAAAGGGCAGGAAGCGGGGAAGAAACAGATACCGTTTCAGGTTGATTTTTTCTATCCGCAAAAGATGACGATAGATGTTTATGATATTGCGGTTATCCTGAATAATGCGCTGGAAAATGCCATAGAAGCATGCGGCAGGGCAGAGGGCGAAAAACAGATCCGGTTATGCTCCTTTGTAAAAGGCAGCCTGTTCTTTATAGAAGTTGAGAATGATTTTTCAGGGGACATTGCTATTGACAAAGAAAGCGGGCTGCCGGTCAGCAGCAAGGGCAACGGGAAACTGCATGGGATTGGCATATCCAACATACAAAGATGCGCGAGGAAGTATATGGGTGATATTGATATCGCGATCGCCGAGACAGGCGGCAGGAAGAGGTTCAGCCTTACAGTCATGATGAATGGAATAGCGGCGTCTGACACCTTGTCAGTAACCTGACACTACACTAGAAGTTTCGCGCCCAAAATGGAACAGTTCGCGCCAGAACTATGAAAAATATTTTGCAGACCAGCGATAAAGAAAGTAAGAACATTTTTCATATGGGAGGAGGAATGAAGATGGATTTAGGAGTAACGGATAAGTTGGAGGCTGCGTTATGACAAATATAACTAATTATGACTATCATGTTCAAAAGATGGGTGGAGGAACAGGCTCGACATTACCGGGTATGTTTCAGTTTTCGCAATTAAACAGTAGCAGCATACAGTCACGATTAAAAGCAGCGGGTATTGACACAGGCAGCAAGCAGTATAAAGCCGTTATCCGGCAAATGGCAAAGGACGGCTGTACTGGCAGTATGTTTACATGTGTTCAGGCAATTAAGAATCTGATGAAAAACTATAATGCAAGAGGAGAGTGGGTTGAACCGACTACAGGATTGACAGGCCTGCTTGTAACAGATGAAACGGGAGATAGTTATAAAAGGATGATTGATATTCCTGAAAGCAGTAAAGAGAAAATGTTTGAATATGTAAAAAATAACTATATTGAAAAAATGGTATGGCGGACGGAGCAGGAAAAACGGAAATTTATATGGATATGTATAAACAAATGGACAAGGATGATCGGTTGTCGGCAGGCTGGACATTGGGCGAGTATCGTAAGGCGTATTCGCAAGCGTTTGTATCTGCGATTAAGGAAGTTGATCCGGCATGGACATATGGTAAAGCCATACCTTCGGGTGTCTTGGAGGATATCACAAGGGAGCTTGTGGAAGATAATCTGAAAAAAACGGACAGTTCTCTTGCACGGGCATCACTGAACATACAGATATGAAATGCTCTATGACGTAAACATTTTCTAAAAGAAAAGGGGTAAGGAAAGTAGGAAAATTTATGAATATTTTTCTTGAAAGCCATATTCGGCGGCAGATAGAGGAGGTTAAAACGGAACTTCTCGACCTTGGGCTGATGCCGGAAATCGCATATAAGGAAACGGATGAATATGAGGCCGGG
>CAJUOE010000141.1 GCA_910587895.1 uncultured Lachnospiraceae bacterium | reverse complement strand
TCCAGAACCAGTTTTTCCAATGCCATATATGCGCACATTGGATCCCTGTGTGCAGAAATTCTTGACGCCCCTGTGTGTTCCCTTGCATAGACCAGTACCCTGCTGATTTCTTCTTTATGGCCTTCGTCACGGTTGCCTTCCTGGTAAATTTCTTGTTCGTGGAATACTGCACCTCGTAGCCCGTAGTATTTCGTTTCTGTTTCTTCCATTTCACCTGGAAACCTTCGCTTTGCGCTTTGATTTTTCCTGATATTGCAGTTCCCTCCGGGCAGATTTCGAATGTCCGGAAAATCACGCCGGCATAATCTTCCTTTAACAGGATGGTGACGCGGGCGTTCCCAACCTGCGTGTTGCCCTCATAGCTGACCGTGTAGTTGCGGCTGCTTATCAACTTACCGTCCGTGTCCTTCAGGGTGACGGATGGTTTCTTCGGTTTTCCATTGTAGGTATAGGAAGTATGGTTCAAAACTGCCGATCCTACATGGAGGATGGTTCTGTTGGACTTGATGTCGCCGCAAACATTGCAACACTCCATGCGGTTCCCATCTGTGAACCCTGTTGCCTTGGTGAGGATGGTTTCGTAATCGTGGGCGGATTTCCCAAGCATTTCCTGCCGTTTTGCGCCACAGACAGTACAGGCATATTCCTTCTGCCCCTCATGCGTACAGCTTGGGGATTTTGTCACTGTTCCTTCGTCCCAGGCATGGTTCCCCGTCGCCGGAATTGCCTGCCCGGTTTCTATCTTAGCCCCACAGGCTTTGCAGTAGGTATCCCCGGTGTAGCCAACGTCTGCGCAGGTCGCAGGTTTCACATTTCGTATTTCGGTCTCTCCGTGGATGGTATTGTCGAATTCCCCATACTCCGCATTGCAGACTTCGCACCTTGGCCTGGTGACGCAGTTGCCGCTGCCGCCATGGTGATTTTCCCTATCGACAGACAGGCTGCACCTTTGGCAGATTCCCGAATGTGTGCCATCGCCATTGTCCGTCACTTCCCAATCATGCCCCAGTGGCTCTCCTTCTTCCTCCGTCTTCTTCGTGCCGCAGACAGTGCAGGTATATTCCTTCTCCCCTGCTTCCGTGCAGTCAGGGGTTTTCGTCGTTATCCCCTCATCCCAGATATGGTTCCCGGTTGCGGGGATTACCTGCCCGGTTTCTATCTTGGTGTCACAGGCTTTGCAGTAAGTATCCCCAGTGTAGCCCTCTTCTGCGCAGGTCGCGGGCTTGGCATCGCGTACCTCTGTTTCCCCATGGATGGTATTGTCAAATTCCCCATACTCCGCATTGCAGACTTCGCACCTTGGCTTGGTGACACAGTTGCCGCTGCCGCCATGGTGGGCTTCCCTATCCTCGGAAAGGCTGCATCTTTGGCATATCTGTGCGTGTGTGCCGTCACCGTTGTCGGTGATCTGAAAATCATGCCCCAGGGGTTCCCCTTCCTCATAGGTTTCCGTTCCCTTCAAATCACAGATGCTGCAAGCATAGTAGTATGTGGCTGCTTTGGTGCAGTTTGCAGGGCTTTCTAAGTATTCCTCGGTGAGGGTCTTCTTCGTGAAGTCATGCTCATGTCCATTGTCATCTTCTTCAGTAGTCCAGAGACCTGAGGAGAGATCGATGTGTAGGGCTGGGGCTATGGCTCCCATCCATTGGACACCAATACCATTCTTACCAACCTCCCCATATCTACTGACCGTTGCTGCACAATTAGTAGCGTAGCCAGGCGAACGCAGCCGCCAGTCACAGTTATCTGCATGAACGTTGTTAATATAAGCTCCTCTTATATGTGTATATTCACTCATTTGTAATAGGCGGCCTGCTGAACGAATATTGGAGCTATTACAAAACCCATATTGGGGATTCTCTACTTCACCAATGGATAAAAGATACACTTTATCCCTAGTATCATTTCCACCTTCAGTTCCACTCCAAGAATTATCTTCATTCACCACATCCTGTTCCACAATTGCCCTTTGCTCTGCCCTGGTAAATGCCATACAGTAAAAATAATCATTTAGCCAACCCCGGAGTGTGCAATTCTTCCATGTGATAGAAATTAGATCATCATTGTAACTTTTGCAATCCAGCCCCTTGTCTGCTACAACAAACAACGTATCATCATTTCTTTGCAATACACGCCATTTAATTCGTTTCCATTTAAAATAGCGATAGTCACTGTCACCAAAATATGCATCGTAACTTGTATCGTTCTTGCTAATTCTGCGGTACTTCACGCCCTCTACCACCGCATCCCCATTCCCATCATAATCCGCCCCAACAATCTCATCTGTAAGCTCCTCCCCAGTAACCTCCGTCTGGGGATAGTTGCCAAAATAAACATAATCCCAATCAGTATAATCACTGCCATCATTGAGTTTTGTACAGTGATGCACCGGGTTTTCCGGCATCCTACGTTCCCTTGCCTGTTTCCCTTTTGTTTCGGCATGAACTGAATCCCCCATCATTGCCAGAAGAACTGCTGCAATAAGCAGGAGCGATATGATCATGTTTCCTGTCTTGATCTTATGTGTCCCCATCCCATTCTCCTTTCATTTCCATCCATCTTCTATATCCAGAAATACTGTGCATTTGCCTTCCGTCCCTATATAAAATTTTAGCACACCTTCCATAATCCGGCAAATTATTTTTCCAGTCTCTGTCAATATATCCAATTTCAAAATTTCCTTATGATTTGAACAGTTTTCCGTAGTTTCACTGGAAACACCTACCATTTCCGCACATTCTATGTTACAATGAAGTTATTAAATTTGAGAATGGAGGAATTCTGATGAAAAGAAGACAATTGTTACAAAAAGCCGGCGCATGGATACTCAGCGCAGCGTTAACGGTATCCTGCCTGTCAGGCATACCGGCAGACAAGGCAAACGCGGCAGCGCCTGCAAACTGGAAAGATGAAATCTACATAGACTTCGGCACGGGAACCGGCATTGTAAGCAACAGCGATGGAATCGTTGACAATGACCTGGCTACAAACTGGCTGCTTACGCAGGATCTTAGTTATACCTGCAACGAGCCGCTGATTGCCGGCTATGGAACCTGGCTCTACAGCGATGCCACAAAAGACGTGGGAACTGTTTACGGCGGGGCGTCCAACGGCCAAAAGATCGGTTTTGACAAAGTTGTTCCGGCTGGTGTGACAACAGAGGGCGGCGCGTATTTCCGTGACTGGGTATTTTCTCCGGACGGAGAACCCTATACCTTCTCGGTAGACCTGCCAGTAGGCCAGTACCGCGTATACGTCTATACCGGTAATAAAACTCAAAATTATCACAATACTACGTTCGTATCCTTTGGAGACGATAATTATGGCGGCATATATGACCAGAGCAGCAATGGTGGCACTCAGTATCCTGCCACGGAATGCGTCTATGTGGTAAATGTCAAAGAAGACGCTGCTGGTTCCGGCTGCGGTACGTTGCGTATGAAAGTCTTTGACGATACCATCAAAAAGAATGAAGACGGCAGTTACGACGAAAGTTATACTACTGCGAACACCGTATTCTACAACACGGACGGCGCAGATACCAACATAAGGGATTTCGTTGATAATGGAAGCTCTTCCGTGGCTGCGGGCAAAATTGTAACGGCGCGTCTGAACGGAATTGAAATCCAGCCTTTGGAAGAGCCGGTATACGCAGAAAAAGTTGTCTCCGCCGAGAACAAGACAGACATTAAAGTTGGCGTAAACCAGAGCAAGACTTTGGACGCCGTGGCAAAGGGCGCAGGTGATGCCGATGCTACAGAACGTCTCATCTATACTTCCAGCAATCCGGAAAATGTAACGGTAAACCCGAAGACCGGTGAAATCACAGGCGTGACACTGAATACAACGGCAACGATTACCGCAACGACACCTTCCCTCAAAGGAAATGAGGAGAAATCCCTCACATACGATGTATCCGTAATTAAACCGGTAACTTCTGTTCGTTTCGTCGATGCAAACGGCGATCAGGTTCGGAATTACACTGCGTTTGTCGGCGATAAGCTTACGGTAAATGCTGTCGCACAGCCAAGTGACGCAACAGATAAGACGATAACCTATGACTTCCGCACAGCAACACAGATTGCCGAAATCAACGCGCAAACAGGTGAAATCACAGCACAAAAAGCAGGTACGGTTACTGTGCGCGCCACCGCTGCCACAGATAACAAAACTGCCACCGCAACCCTGACAATCCTTCCAAGATTTGACATCTCATATAAGAATGCCCAGGTATCCTTAAACGTGGGGGCAGAACAGAAAAATGAACTTACGGTAACGCCTGCAGACGAAGATCCGAATAACTTACTTAAGGATAACGTGACGTATACCTACGAGTCTTCCGATCCGACAGTGGCAACCATTGGCGAGGATGGCACGGTCAAAGGCTTAAAGGTTGGCAAAAGCACGATTACCGTTACGGCAGCCATTGAGGGCATCGCTGCAACAAAGACGGCTTCCTATGAAGTAAACGTTATACAGCCCATACAGCATGCAACAGCCTTAAACGTCAACAGTACAAGCATCAAACTGGCAATTAAGAAAACGGCACAGATTACGGCAACCTTAACGCCGGCAAACAGCGTAGACACCATCACTTACACACCTGGGAACGCCAACATTATTTCCGTAGACAACACCGGAAAGATTACGGCTAAGAAACCTGGAAAGACACAGGTTACCGTAAGAAGTTCCAATGGCCTGACAAAGATTGTCAACGTTACCGTCACCTCTCCGGCAACGAAGGTTAAGGTCACGGTGAAAGGCAAATCCAAATCAAAGCTCACCCTCAAGAAGGGCAAGAAGGTTACCTTAAAGGCAAAGGTTACGCCGTCCAACAGTACCGATAAGGTAAAATGGAAAAGCAGCAAGACCAAAATTGCCACGGTAAGCCAGAAAGGCCTTGTGAAGGCGAAAAAGAAAGGAAAAACGGTGATTACTGCTACTGCCGGAAAGAAGAAGGCAAAGATAACGATTACCGTAAAATAATCGGCAGGAAACATTCAAATGCCTTTTGAAGTTATACGGCATTAGCCGTTAGAATCCCCCGTATTTCGGCGGAGCCCCGTGAATTTAACAGGGCTCGTAGGAATCCGGGGGTTTTCTTATGCGGGAATTTTTGATACACTATATTTGCAAATAATATGAAGTTGATGAAAGAAGGGATTCCCCATGACAGAATTTACAACGAAAACCATCGATTTACACACGCATTCCACTGAATCCGACGGAACCCTGACGCCGCAGGCGCTGATGGAACATGCCAGGGAGGCTGGTTTATCTGCCATTGCGCTGACAGACCACGATTCGATCCAGGGGCTTGCCAAAGCGCGTCCGGTTGCAGAATCGCTCGGACTGGAACTGGTACCGGGCGTGGAACTGTCTACCGATTACGAGGGAATGGAAGTTCATATTCTTGGCTATTATATTGATGAAAAGAATGCTGGGTTTCTTGCAAAACTCAAAGAATTTGTCGATGGCAGAGACCGAAGAAATGAAAAAATGATATCCCTTCTGCAAAAAGAAGGGTTTGACATTACGATGGAAAAGCTTTATGGCGAATATCCAAAGAGCGTTATCACCCGGGCGCATTTTGCCCGTTACCTGGTGGAGCACGGCTTTGTAAAAAACCGTGAAACCGTGTTTGCCGAATACCTCGGCAATACCTGCCGCTGCTATGTGCCCCGCGAGAAACTTACTCCTTTTGAGGCCATCAAGCTAATCCAAATGGGCGGCGGCCTTGCATTCTTTGCGCATCCGGTGCTGTGCCACATGGACGACGATGAGCTTCGTGCTTTCGTCAAGGAGCTCAAAAACGCCGGCCTTGCCGGTATGGAGGCGGTCTATTCCATGAACACGCCAGGGGACGAGGCAAAAATGCTGAGTGTCGCGCATGAGTTTGATTTGCTCGTCAGCGGCGGTTCTGATTTTCACGGAGATAACAAGCCTCATATCCGGCTGGGCGCCGGAAAGGGAAATTTAAACATTCCTTATGAGATTCTTGCCAGGATCAAAGAATCCCATTTTAACAATTTATGACAAGATGAATTTATCAATTACCTCGGCGATTGCGCCGTGGGAACTGTCTTTTTCTGTGATATAGTCGGCTGCTGCTTTCACGTCCGGATGGGCATTTTTGACCGCAACGCCAATATGTGAGGCCTTAATCATGGGGATATCATTGCGCTCATCTCCTGCGCCTACCGTGTGTTCTATGGGAACGCCTAAAAATTTGCTGATGTAGGCGACAGCGCTTCCTTTATCGGTATCTTTGGGGCAGTATTCCAGGAATTCGTTTCGTGAGAAGAAACTGTTGGTATGCTCCAATAATTTCTCATGTTCCTTTTGGAATTCCAGCAGCCGTTTGTCCCCGTCCAAATCAATCAATATGATCTTGTTAGGCTCATTTTCCAGCCTGCTGTAGATATCCGGTACCAGCTGATATTCCATCTTCGCATTGCTCAGATAGAAATCCAGCTCCGGGCTGTGTTCTTCAGTCAAAATGATATCCTGCTGGTAACTATGTACATAAATCCCTGCCTTATGCGCCTCCTCTAAGATTTCCTTTGCAACAAGCAAGGGCAACGTGCGCTGGGCAAGGATGCGCTGGGCGGCGCAGTCATAAATGACCGCCCCGTTAAATGCCGCCATGTAGCATCCGGGCATGGTAAGCCCCAGCTCCTTTACCACAATCTTACCCGTGGCGACAGGTCGTCCCGTTGTAATCACAAAGTAATGCCCCGCTTCTAACATCTGGTTAATCTTTTCCCGATTCTCCCGACAAATTTCTTTATTTTCGTCCAATAAAGTTTCATCTAAATCGGTGAACAGGATTTTATTTTCCATAACTTCCTCCTTCTCAATCCACAGGCTCCGCCGGGACAAATACTCTGTCCTGGTATACGTTTGCCTTCTTTGGTACCGCCTGCTTTGCCTCTTCACAGAACTGTTCCTGTGAGTTCACAAGTTTCTTTCCTCGCTTGTCTATTTTCTCATATTTACCATTTGGCTGTAAAATATTTGCCTTGGTATTGTCAGCCAGCTGCGTCTCCACGACATGGCGCACCTGATCCATCAGGACTTCATCTTCCACCGGGAACATGATTTCCACACGCCGATCCAGATTTCTGGGCATCCAGTCCGCGCTTCCCATGTAGATTTCTTCCTGTCCGTCGTTGTGGAACCAGAAGATACGGCTGTGCTCCAGGAAATTTCCTACAATTGAGCGCACGGTAATATTTTCGCTGACTTCCGGAATTCCGGTCTTCAGACAGCAGATGCCGCGCACGATCAGATCAATCTTCACACCCGCCGCAGACGCTTCGTACAGCGCCGCGATGATATCCCTGTCGCAGAGCGAATTCATCTTCGCCTTAATAAATGCTTCCTTGCCCTCCTGCGCATGTTTCTCCTCGCGTTTAATCAGTTTGAGGAAACGTTTACGCAGCCAGATGGGGGCAACCACAAGCTTGTTCCAGTTCAGGGGCTCCGAATAGCCGGAAAGCATATTGAACACTGCCGTGGCGTCTTCCCCGATTGCCTCGGAACAGGTAAACATTCCCAGGTCCGTATATAGTTTTGCCGTGGAATCGTTGTAGTTTCCGGTTCCAAGATGCACATACCTGCGGATGCCGTCTTCTTCCCTGCGCACCACGAGCGCAATCTTGCTGTGGGTTTTCAGCCCCACAAGGCCATAGATGACATGGCAGCCTGCTTTCTCCAGTTTCTGCGCCCAGACAATATTGTTCTCCTCGTCAAAACGCGCTTTCAATTCTACCAGCACAGACACCTGCTTGCCGTTCTCCGCTGCCTGTGCAAGAGATGCGATAATCGGAGAATTCCCACTGACGCGATACAGCGTTTGTTTGATGGCAAGCACATCCGGGTCTACGGATGCCTGGCGGATAAAGTCAACGACCGGGTCAAAGGTCTGATACGGATGGTGCAGCAAAATATCTCCCTCCCGAATGGTTGCAAAGATATCCTGTCCCGGGGAAATCTGCGGCACCTGCTGGGGTTTGTACGGTGGATAGCGCAGGTCATCCTTGCCTTCAATCCCATACATCTTCATCAGGAAGGTCAAATCCAAAGGCCCGCTGATTTTATAGATGTCTTCCTGCGCAATGTGGAGGTCTTCCTTCAAAATTGTAAGCAGCCGTTTGTCTACCTTCTCTTCCACTTCCAGCCGAATCACTTCGCCCCATTGCCGTTTCTTCAACTGTTTCTGGATTTCCTGCAGCAAATCTTCCGCCTCATCTTCATCAATGCTCAAATCCGCGTTTCGCATAATGCGGTATGGATAAGCACAGAGCACATGGTAATTCAGGAACAATTGCTGAATATTGCGCTCAATAATCTGCTCCAGCAGCAGGAATGTCCTGACGCCTTCCTCGCCGGAGGGAATCTGCACAATTCTGGGCAGCACGGACGGCACCTGTACCGTGGCAAATTCCGTTTCGCCCTTTTTGTCTTCTTTTTTGGTGAGCAACGCCGCAATATTCAAAGATTTGTTGCGTATCAACGGGAAGGGGCGGGATGCGTCTACCGCCATCGGCGTCAATACCGGATATACGCTTTCCTGGAAATAATGATCCACGTATTCTGCCTGTTTGGGTGTAAGGTCCTCATGGGCGGAAATAATTTTAATGCCCTGGTGATGCAGCTGCGGCAAAAGGGAGCGGTTATAGGTAGAATACTGTAACTCCACCAGGGCGCGCGTATCCTTGTTGATGGCGTCCAGCTGATCCTGCGCGGTCATCCCTGCAAAATCCTTCTTTTTATAGCCTGCATGTACCATATCCTTCAATGACGCCACGCGCACCATGAAAAATTCATCCAGGTTAGAGGACGTAATGCTGACAAATTTAAGACGCTCCAGCAACGGAATTGATTTATCTCTGGCCTCATTCAATACGCGCTGGTTAAATTTAAGCCAGCTCAATTCCCGATTCTCAAAATATTCCGGTTTCAGAAAATCTTTTTCTTTTTCCATATGCTACCTCCTGCTGAACTCTTTTTTCTTTTCAACAACTATGATTGGAATTTACTACAGTATTCTCTTCTCTTTGACCTTTGGCATGATGCTGAATACTTCCTCAAAGGACTCCGCATAGGCAGAAAAAAGCCCTTTCTCCAGCACCGTATTCTCTTTCGTCTCGATCGTAATAATCAGTTCCTTTTTCTTAAGGGCTGCGCGAATCGTCTCAAATTTCTGTTTATGGCTGCGGTCCATCGCATTGGCAATCTTCAGGATGGCCGTAAGTTTCGACACGATCACGTAACTATCCTGGTCCATCTTGTCCCTGAGGCTCTTGTACGGGGGTCTTGGCAGAGAATTATATTTTACCGTGCTCGCCACGATTTCACGTTCCAGATCGCTCATGCCGATAATCTCCGATGCCATAATAATCTGGTAGGAACACTCAAACTGGCTTGTGAGGCTGACATAGCGCCCGCAGTCGTGGAGGATTGCCGCCACCTGAAGCAACAGGCGTTCCCGTTTCCCCATGCCATGTACCTTTTTCATTGCGTCGAAAATCACAGTGCTCGTGGACAGTACGGATTCTGTATGGCTGGAATAACTCTGATAGCGTTCTGCAAGATTTTTGGATGCGGCAAGGATATCTTCATTAAAATTATGTAAGAAATGAATCATGTGGTTTTTGTCCGCATAATCACAGACAATGCCGTCTCCCACACTGACATTTGGCACCCAGACATTTTCCGCATTCATCTCCTCAGTCAGACGCTTATACAATACGACGGAAGGAAGAATCAGCGGATCATTCTCATTGACGAGGTTTAATTCCGTTGCAATCTCTTTGGCGGTCTTCTTATGCCATTTGTTGAGAATTTTCAGGAAACGTTCTGCCTCAATCGTGCCGTCCTCCTGTTTTTTGGAGAAATCCATGACCATCTCGCCGATATAGTCGCCCATCAAAATGACGTACTTGATATCCTTCTCTTCCAGGTACAGCCGCTTGAAGATTTCCAGTTCCTTGTCGATCAGTTCCTGAATCTGCGTCTCATAGTGGGATACCATATTGCGGATTTGGGAGAGCTTTTCCCAGATGCGCATGATGCCCAGTTCAATATGCTGGGTCGTGACGGCTCTTCCCTCCTGGAACAGCGTAATCTGCATACTGCCGCCTCCTACGTCCACAAGGACTGCGCCCTGCCCAATCATTTTCTCAAATTCCGGCATGACGGCAAGGGATTCATAACTCATGTATCGCAGCTCGGAATTGCTGACAACGGTAACGTCGAGCCTGGTGCGGATGCGAATCTGATCCAGGA
This sequence comes from uncultured Lachnospiraceae bacterium, assembly GCA_910587895.1. Taxonomy (GTDB): domain Bacteria; phylum Bacillota; class Clostridia; order Lachnospirales; family Lachnospiraceae; genus Petralouisia. The sequence goes on along the minus strand of CAJUOE010000141.1, from coordinate 14,289 downwards.
TAAACAGCCCGTTGCTGACTGTCCGCAGCATATTGCCCGCGTATGCCTTGTAGACGTCCACCTTATAGCCGTCCATGATGGAATGGAATTCCTTCAATACCTGGCAGAGCTCCTCCACCAGCTCGTACCCAATCACGCCCTTGCTGTAGGCGTCCAGCCCCAGCTCCAGACGGCTGCGAATATAATCGACCTGGCGGATTTTTTTGCCCGGACGAATTTCAAACACCTTCATGCTCACTTCATAAGAGCCGATATAAATTGCTGCAAATGTCGTAATTTTCATAGAATCTCCTTCCTGCTTATTCTTTACCAAGCAGATAATTGATGAACTGCTGCGCCGTCCTTCCTGAACGCCCTCCATGATTTAATTCCCATCTGTCTGCCTCTAAGAGCAGTTCTTCTTCCTCCATCTGTATCTGGCTGGCTTCGGCAAGGTTTTTGACAATATGGTGGTATTCCTTCTTATCCGGCGCCCCGAAATAAATCGTAACCCCGAATCTTGCCACCAGCGATAATTTCTCCTGCACGGTGTCGTTTGTGTGGAGCTCGTCATCCCGTTCCTGCTTATCGCTGAATTTCTCCCGCACGAGATGCCTGCGATTGGACGTCGCATAAATCAGCACATTGTCCGGTTTCTTCTCCAGACCGCCCTCAATCACTGCCTTTAAATATTTATACTCAATCTCAAATTCCTCAAAAGACAGGTCATCCATATATATGATAAATTTGTAATTTCGATTCTTAATTTGGGAAATAACAGAATTCAAATCCTGGAACTGGTGCTTATATACCTCTATCATCCTCAGGCCCTGGTCATAATATTGGTTAATGATCGCTTTGATGCTGGAAGACTTACCAGTTCCGGCATCTCCGAACAGCAGGCAGTTGTTGGCCTGTTTCCCCTGCACAAATGCCCGTGTATTGTCGGTAAGTTTCTGTTTCGCACGCTCGTATCCTACCAGGTCGTCAAGGTGTACGTGCGCAATATTCTTAATCGGGACAATTCTCGCCCCCTGTCCTTCATGTTCAATGCGGAACGCTTTATGTAACCCCAGTTTCCCCACGCCGAATTCGCGGTAGAAATCAGTGACTTCGGATTGGAATTTTGTGACTGTCTTGCACTGTTCCAGATGAACGCTTAAGTTACAGATCCGGTCGCGGATTCTGTGGTTGAACACATTTCCACTGACGTCTGAGCGCTTATAATTTTCCAAAAGGGCAAGCTCCGGTATGTCCAGTTCACGGATCAGCGTTTCAAAATCAAATCCAAAGAGTTCCTTAAAAATGGTGAAATCGTGTCTTGCCAGATCATTGATGCTGCCAGAAACACTTCCCCTGATTTCACAGGCGGTACTGTAGGCATTCTCATTGTTGACCATCAGGTAGGTCAGGTAATTGTGCCATAGATTTCCCTCAAACCCATGGCTGGCTGATAATTCAATAAGGTCGTGCAGGCTCTCATAGCACAGCGACAGCACGTCTTCGCGGTTTTGTTTATAGGAACCGCTTATATACTGCTCCATAATCCATGTCATGTTTGCAAGGATCTGGCCTTGCTCCAGATTACGGTATAATATCATGTTTGCGGCATTATCCATTTTCTTAACCTCACTTTAATAATTTCCCAGAATTTTCACAAAAAGGGCTTCCTCTGAAAGGCCTTTCAAGGCGTTTCGCATGGCTCCGTCACCCAGATCCCCTTCCAGATCTACAAAAAAACGATACTCAAAACTCTTATCCTTAATGGGCCTTGATTCTATCTTGAACATGTTCAGGTTATTGAACATGAAGTGGGAAAGCATACGGTAAAGGGAGCCGCTCTCATGAGATACCTCAAAACAGATGCTGACTTTGTTCGCTTCTTTCAACCGTAATTTCTCTCCTCCGACGATGATAAAACGCGTACGGTTCTCATCACTGTAATTGATATTATGGCCAAGAATCTTAAGGCCATAGATTTCAGCCGTTACTTCACTGGCAATCGCAGCCTGTTCCTTTCGCTGTTCCTTCAATACCTGCCTGGCGGCAACGGCGGTATTCTTTACCGGAACACGTTCCCAGGCAGCGTGTTCATTCAGAAAATCCACACTCTGCATCAACGCCTGCGGATGGGAATAAACCGTCCGGATATCGGAAATATCCGCATCGGGAAGTCCCAGCAGGGCGTGTTCAATCTTGATCGTCTGCTCCGCCACAATATAGTTATCATATTCCAGCATTAAATCAAAATTTTCTCCCACAATTCCTGCGGAAGAATTCTCAATCGGGAGCACGGCATAATCCGCCTCGCCCTTTTGAATTGCCTCCATGGCATCACGCCAGGTTTCTACATGATACCCCTGTATACGATCCCCGAAATAAGCTTTCATGGCAAGCTGGCTGTAGGCTCCTTCCGTTCCCTGGTATACAACTTTGCCGGTATGAAAAGGAAGTGCGTCAACTGCCGCGAATCCCGGTTCTGCATCCTGTCCATGCTGTTGCAGAAGCTGGTACTGGCGTTTCCTGCTCATCGCCATAATCTGTTCAAACAATTCCCCTACGCCGAAACGGTTTTCCTCCAGGGCCTGCGCGGTCACAGACTGTAATTTTTCCTGTTCCCGCTGTTTGTCCAGCACTTGTTTTCCCACGGAAATCTTGTATTCTGCAACCTCTGTCGTGCGCTGCATACGCTGCTCGTACAGGGAAACAATCTGGCGGTCTATCTCATCAATCTCATCACGGATTTTCTTTAAATCTTTCATCGGGCGTTTCCTCCAGTATGGATGCTATTGCGGCTCTGTTTCGGTGTCCGCGGTATTCGTAGTGGCCGGCATATAGATATAATTACATTTTAGCACATCGGAACGCATTCCGTGTTCATTTACTGCAATCAATGACAGGATATTATTCCCCTCCGGCATGGTAATCGGCTGCGTATACTGTGTAGAACCTGTACCCGGCGTGGTTCCGTCCCAGGTATAATATACCTTACAGCCCTCGGGAATTGTCACCACAATACTCTGTACGTCATAGAAACTGCCGCCGCTGGGTGAAACCCTCGGTTTTTGCGGTTTCTGAAGTTCTACCTGAAATTCACCCTGAACCTCATCCCCATATAAACTATAATCGTTTTTGGCAATTGCACGGATCTGCATCGTTTCCCCTGGAACGATGGGAATGGGACTTTGGTATTCTATGCCCTCTCTGGGATCCGTGCCATCCAGGGTATAATAAACCTTGCATTCATCCCCTGCGGAAATTCCCACAGATAGTTCTTCCGTATAAATGCCTTCCTCCTTATCAAATTCCGGCGCTTTGGGAAAATATTCAGAAAACAGCTCAGAAACTTCCGAATCCTTTGCCTGTTCGCTGAGTGTCTGCAATGCCTGATAATCTTTCTGTTCTACATAAAGCGCTATCAGTTTCTGATATGCATCTTTATGGTCTTTGTGTTCTTTGCATACTTCTTCAAGAATCTTAACAGCCTCATCTTCCTCACTCCGAAGTACCTTAATATCCGCAAGGAGGATCTTTGCCTCCACGCTGTCTTCGTCCAGTTCCAGCGCGCGTTTGACCCGATTCTCTGCTTCACGGTAATTTTTATCTTCGAGATAGTTCTGCGCCCGCTCCATCTGGTAATCATAGGAATTATCCCGGCTGTGATTGACCATCAGTACCGTCGAAACAATCAATACGACCAGCAAAACCATTGCCAGAACGGCAAATATCAGACGCTTTTTAATTCTGCGCTTTTGTGGACTTTTGGTGTGAGTCTCTTCCGGTGATGCTTTCCCTGCGGTATTCTGGTTATGGACAGACTTTCCCATAACTTCTTTGCGGACTTTCTCTTCCTGTTCCTTTAACACGTCCCGAAGGAAATCATCTTCCAGCAAATTGTAATCCGATACAATCTGAGCTTCTTTTCCACAAACAGAGCAGTACATGCATCCCACTTTCAACTCTGCGCCACAATTTGCACACTTCATTTTCAGCCCTCTTCTATACTCTGTACACAGTTACTCATCAACATTGCAATCGTCATGGGGCCTACGCCTCCCGGAACCGGCGTGATTGCCGAGGCAATCGGCTCAACTTCCTCGAACCGGACGTCTCCGCACAGTTTGTTATTTTCATTGCGGTGAATTCCAACGTCAATGACGACCGCGCCCTCCTTAACGTATTCGGCGCCGATAAACCGGGGTTTTCCAATGGCGACAATGAGGATATCCGCCTGTTTGCATAATTCTGCAAGGTTTCTGGTGCGCGAATGCGCGATGGTCACTGTGGCATTTTCCCGGAGCATCAAAAGAGCCATCGGTTTGCCGACGATATTGCTTCTTCCGATTACCACGCAGTGTTTTCCTTCTATCTCAACCTGAGAGCGTTTCAAAAGCTGAATAATTCCGGCTGGCGTACAGGACAAAAATCCCGGCTCGCCGATTGTCATCGCGCCCACGCTCTGCGGATGGAAACCGTCTACATCTTTCTTTGGGCTGATCGCCTGAATCACCTTATCTTCACAGATATGAGCCGGCAACGGGAGCTGAACCAAAATTCCCTTCACCTGTTCCTTTTCGTTTAACTCTGCAACCAGTCTCAGCAGTTCCTCCTCTGTTGTCTCCTCCGGCAGTTCGTACGCCAGTGAATCAATTCCAATGTACGCACAGGCATTTTTCTTATTGCGCACATATACGCTGGACGCAGGATCCTCTCCCACCTGGATTACAGCTAAAGCGCCTGTCTTTCCCTGCGCCTGCAAAGATGCAGCTTTCTCTTTTAACTCGTCTTTGATTTCCTGTGAAATTTTTTTGCCATCTATAATCTTAGCCATGACATATCATCCTTTCTTCTGTACCAGGCTTAGAACAGCCCGGTAATCACTCCGCTGTCATCCACGTCGATTCCATAAGCCGCCGGCGTCTTTCCAAGCCCCGGCATCGTCATAATTGCGCCTGTGACAGCTACCACGAATCCGGCGCCTGCCGATACGTAAACTTCCCGCACGTTGACCGTAAATCCGCTGGGGCGTCCAAGCTTTGTCTGGTCGTCCGACAGGGAATACTGGGTCTTTGCCATACAGACCGGGAAATTCCCCATGCCAAGCTCCTCGATGCGCGCAAGTTCCTTCTCGGCCGCAGGCGCATAGGTGACGCCGTCTGCTCCATAAATCTCCTTTGCAACCGTCTCAATCTTCTCCTTTAAAGACAGGCTGTCTTCATAAATTGGCCGGAAATTGCTTTCCTTCTTCTCCAGCGTTTCCAGCACTTTCTCTGCCAGCGCAATTCCGCCTTCGCCGCCCTTTTCCCATACCTCGGACAAGGCAAATTCACATCCGCGCTCCTTACAGAACTGCTCAATAAAATCTGTCTCAGCCTGTGTATCTGTAATAAATGAGTTCAGGGTAACAACAACCGGAACCCTGTACTTCTGTAGGTTCTCAATGTGTTTTTCAAGATTTACAATGCCCTTTTTGAGGGCGTCCAAATTCTCAGCGGAGAGCTCCGCTTTCGGTACGCCTCCATTGTATTTCAATGCGCGCACGGTCGCCACCAGCACGACGGCATCCGGTTTGAGATCAGCCATGCGGCACTTGATGTCAAGAAATTTCTCTGCGCCCAGGTCTGCGCCAAATCCTGCCTCTGTAACCACATAATCTGCCAGTTTCAGCGCTGTCTTCGTGGCGCGGACACTATTGCAGCCGTGGGCAATATTCGCAAACGGGCCGCCATGGACGATCGCCGGCGTATGTTCCAGCGTCTGGATGAGATTGGGCTTTAACGCGTCTTTCAAAAGCGCCGCCATCGCGCCGGTCGCTTTTAAGTCATCCGCCGTCACCGGTTTCCCGTCAAAATTATACGCTACAATCATCCTGCCCAGACGTCTCTTTAAATCAGCCATATCATCTGCGAGGCAGAGAACTGCCATGATCTCAGAGGCAACCGTAATCACAAAATGGTCTTCGCGCACCATGCCATCCATCTTACTGCCAAGTCCCACGACAATGTTGCGCAGCACGCGGTCATTCATGTCCAGACAGCGTTTCCACACAACCTGCCTGGGGTCAATCTGAAGTTCATTTCCCTGCTGGATATGATTGTCCAGCAATGCGGCAAGCAGGTTATTGGCAGAGGTAATTGCATGAAAATCCCCGGTAAAATGCAGGTTCAGGTCTTCCATGGGAACCACCTGCGCATAGCCGCCTCCGGCGGCTCCGCCCTTGATGCCAAAACAAGGCCCTAAAGAAGGCTCACGCAGGGCAAGCACTGCTTTTTTGCCCATCTTACCGAATGCCTCTCCAAGCCCTACGCTGGTCGTCGTCTTCCCCTCTCCTGCCGGCGTGGGGTTGATTGCCGTTACCAGTATCAGTTTCCCATCTTTGTTGTCTTTGACTTTCTCCATCAGTTCATCGGAAAGTTTTGCCTTGTATTTGCCATATAATTCTAAATCATCTTCCATGATTCCAAGCTGCGACGCAACGTCGCGAATGGGAATCATTTCTGTTTCCTGTGCAATCTGGATATCTGTTTTCATTTATAGTCCTCCCGGCTTACTTTATTTTCTTCTTTGGCTGTTCAACAGGGCATCAGGGCTCCTCCCAACTTCGTTGGGTCCCTCCTCATGCCTTCTTAGGACATATTTTACCATAACCTACACGTACTCGTCCACATATTCCTCAAACTCTGCGATAGACATCAGAATCTTGCGAGGTTTTGTCCCTTCTTCGGGACCCACAACCCCCGCCTCCTCCAACTGATCCATGATTCTTGCCGCGCGGTTGAATCCAATTTTGAACATGCGCTGCAACATTCCAATAGAGCCTTTTTCTTTCTCGATCACAAATTTCCCGGCCTCGACGAAATAGGCATCCCGTTCGCTGCCGCCTCCGGCTGCCACTCCAGAACCACCACCGGAAATGGAGACGGTATTCATTTTTTCTTCGATTTCGGTATTATAGACGACCGTGCTCTGTTTCTTTAAGAAATCCACAACGTCTTCTACTTCCGTATCGGACACAAACGGCCCCTGTACACGCAGCGGTTTCTGATAACCCTGCGGATAAAAGAGCATATCGCCATTTCCCAGCAGTTTTTCTGCCCCAACCATATCAAGAATCGTTCTGGAATCCGTACCTGACGATACGGAAAAAGCAATTCTTGAGGGCATGTTCGCTTTGATCAGCCCGGTGATGACATCCACAGAGGGACGCTGGGTAGCGATAATCAGGTGGATTCCGGCTGCCCTTGCCAGCTGTGCCAGACGGCAGATGGCGTCTTCCACATCTCCCGGGGCTACCATCATAAGGTCTGCAAGCTCGTCCACGACAATGACAATCTGGGGCAGTTTCTGAGGTTTCGTCTCATCTTCTACGTCATCAATTGCCGCAACTTTCTGATTATATCCTTTCAGGTCTCGCACCTGATATTCTGCAAACTTCTGGTAACGGTCGGTCATTTCCGCAACTGCCCAGTGCAACGCGCCCGCCGCTTTTTTGGGGTCTGTGACGACTGGAATAAACAGATGGGGAATCCCGTTATATACGCTGAGTTCCACAACCTTCGGATCTATCAGGATCAGCTTGACGTCCTCCGGATTAGCCTTGTATAAAATACTCATGATAATGGTATTGATACAGACCGATTTACCGGATCCGGTCGCACCGGCAATCAACAGATGCGGCATCTTCGCAATGTCTGCCACCACCACCTGCCCGCCGATATCCTTTCCAGCCGTAAAACAGATATTGGATGCATGATCCTTAAAGTCCGGCGATTCTATCAGTTCCCGAAACCTTACCATGACATTTGTCTTGTTGGGTACCTCAATTCCAACCGCCGCCTTGCCTGGAATCGGCGCCTCAATGCGGATATCTGCCGCTGCCAGGTTGAGTTTGATATCATCGGCAAGGTTCACAATCTTACTGACCTTCACGCCCATTTCCGGCTGAAGTTCGTAACGGGTCACGCTTGGGCCGCAGCTTACATTGGTGATCGTCACATTGACGCCGAAATTTTTCAGTATCTGCTGAAGCTGTACGGCTGTCTCCTGCAGGTGCTGCCTGTTGTCCCCCTGTTTATTATCGCCCGGTTTCAACAGGGAAACCGGCGGAAATACATAATTTGCGCCGTCTATGACGTTCGCCTGTTCCGGTATTGATAATTCCCCGTCATCACCCGCATCTTTTGCATTCGGCTTTGGTTCCTCCGGCATAAATACAGACGGTTCCGGTTCTTGTGGCATTGTAACCGGAATCTCCTGTACGCTCTGTGTGGGGGTAACTTCTTCCTGTACGTTATCTTCTGCAGCGTTGCGGCTGCCTTTTGGCTTTCTATGTACTTTTTCTACGACAATCGGCTCTGCAAAAACATCTTGCCGACGCTCCCCTTCCTGCAGGAGGAGGTCGGTTTTGCCGTTTTTCTTTCGTGTGGTTTCGTCTTCCACAGGCAGCTTCAGTTCACTGATATTGTCGGAGCGTTTCTTAGATGCAGGATAAATTTTCGTGTCCAGGGCAACCCCTTCCACTTTTCGATCCATGCGACGTTTTTCCAGTTCCTGTTCGCGCTCAAGTTTCCTCGACGCCTGCTCTTTTTTGCGTGTTTCACGCACACCCTTGCGCCGTACGGCGTCTTCCTTCGCCGTCTTATATACTTTGCGGCTGCCTTTTTTGACCCCGCCCAGAAAAGAACGCTCGGTCAGGAGTACCAGCGAAATAATTAAAATAACGACATCCGCCACATATGCGCCGGCCTTGCCAATTGCCGGGCACAACAGGCTTGCAAGCAGTCCGCCTGCCGCCCCGCCGCCGTTTTTATGTTCCACTGCATACTGAAAAGAATCCTTTACCGAATAATGGCTGCCACTTCCAACCACAAGCTCCACAAACAGGCACAGGAATAACACAAATAAAATTCCTGATACCAGTTTGACAATGGCAATGCCATTGTCACGGTTGGAAATCAAAAAAGCCGCGCCCACAAAAAAACAGATGGGGACAAGATAAGACATCATTCCAAACAATCCAAAACTAAGCGCGCTTATCTTCTCTCCCACAAAACCGCCGATGCCAAAATGGCTGATGAGCCAGATGATGCATACGGCAAGAATCAGCAGTAAAATCACCTCGCTGCGAAAAGACGTCCCGCTGCCATTTTGCTTATTCTTTGTTTCTTTTTTCTTCTTTGTATTATCAGGCTTCGCTGCCATAACATTTCCTCCTAATCCCTTCCTGTCCGGAATTTCATATCGCTTCGCGCAATCATTATAGTACCACATTTAGCAGAAAATGTCATTACAACTTTTCCCATGTTTTTAGATTTCGTTATTTTGCTTATCTTCGTCAATCATTTGATGAAGTTTCTTCATCGCTTCGTCAATGCCGCCCACTTCGTTGATAATTCCTTCCTCCACAGCCTGGCGACCTACGAGGATGGTTCCCAGATCTTTTGTCAGCATACTGGTATTCATCATCATTTTTTCCAGCCTCGCCTGCGTAGCAAAACAATGGGCAGCCACAAAGCCTGTGATTCTGTCCTGCATCTGCTGGAAATAATCATAAGTCTGCGGCGCGCCGATCACAAGGCCGTTGAGCCGTACCGGGTGGATGACCATGGTTCCGGTCGGAACAATATACGAATAGTCCGTAGACACTGCCAGCGGAACGCCAATGGAATGGCTTCCGCCCAATACCAGGGAAACGGTCGGCTTGCTTAAGGATGAGATCATTTCCGCAATCGCAAGCCCGGATTCCACATCGCCGCCCACGGTGTTTAAGAGGAGCATGACGCCGTCCACGTTTTTATCATCCTCAATTGCCGCCAGCTTGGGCAGGACATGCTCATATTTCGTTGTCTTGGCATTCGGCGAGAGCGTTTCATGTCCCTCTACCTCTCCGATAATGGACATGAGATGGATTTTATGTCCCTCCTCCTGCTCCAGGGTCAGCTGCCCCATATCTTTGATCTGCTCATTTTCGTTCTTATCTTTTTCCTGTTGTTTCAGGTTGTCTCCCATATGAAAAAAGTCCTCCATTTCTGCCATAATCCTCTGCATTTTCTGTAACAGGACATGCACAGGTTTATTTTAGTATGGAGAACTTCTTTCGTTTTTATGCAAAAGAAAATTTTATGTTATGGTACAGGGCTTATACTTCTCCCATCAGGTATTTGTACAATCCCTCGTAGCGGAATTTTGAGGCATTCCAGGAATAGTCATTTGCCATCGCGCGGTCAACCATCTGATTCCACTGGCGTTTCTTATCGAAGAAGATATGCTTGGAGTAGTTGATGATATTGAGCATTTCCTCACCGTTATAGTTGGTAAAGGAGAATCCGTCTCCGACATTATCATACTCGTTGTACGGCTGTCTAAGTTATTATAATCCAAATCCGCAGAAGTATATGGTTCCGATGGCTGAATACGATATATATTCAGATGCCGTACTCTCCTTTATGTACTCTGCAACTGTCTTTGTATTGTCAGTACAGGAAAAATATGCAACAATACTCTTTTTTCCTGAAACCAGATTTGGAGTCGCCGGCCGTTCTGTCGGCTGCACTGTCGGCTGTATCGCCGGCTGCTCTGTCGGCTGTGCTTCCTGAGTTTTCTCTGAGGATTTTATTACCTTTATCTTTACCCATGTTGTCTTTTTCTCTTTTCCGGATTTTACTATTACACTGATTTTAGCTGTTCCGGCGCTCTTTGCGGTAATTGTTCCATTTTTACTAACGGTAATGACCTTCTTATTACCTGATTTATAACGGATGCTCTTCTTCGCTTTTTTCGGTGTTACCGTTACTTTCAGTTTCTTTTTCTCACCCTTTTTCATGCGGTAGGTTTTTTTCATCACTTTCTTATTCCCGATTTTTAACGAAACAGACTTGACTGTTGCTGTCTTTTTGCTTTTCGCTATTATTCCTGTTGCATTTCCCCCAAATGTAAGTGAAATTGCAACAGCAAGCATAAGCAGGCATGCAAGATACTTTTTTGTTTTCATCATTACCTCCATTCCCGTATGCTGCTTGCACACGAAATTATAAAATAATTTATCATTTCTTTCCTTTGATTCCCACATTAAACCCTGCCTGATCCTGCCTACCTGCAGCACGGTAAGCGCTTCTCAGATGTTTGGCAAAATCATTCCATCCACCGCCCCTGTATACTCTGTAATTGCCGCTTTTTGCCCCGGTAGGATTCTTTTTCTTCGTACCGTATGCACCATAATAATCCCACACCCATTCACTGACATTCTCCCGGTTTTGTTTCCAGTTTGTCCTCGTTAAAATAATTGTCCTCAATTTCATATGGATAATCTCCATAATTCGCTTCCTTCGTACTGATGGAGGTTTTCGTGTTAAACGGAGTGGCTGCTCCTGCCCGGCACGCATACTCCCATTCCGCCTCTGTCGGCAGCCGGTAGCCATTTGCCTTTTGATTCCATGTGACTTTTCGACCCGATATTTTATAAACCGGTGTAAGTCCCTCCTTTTTGCTTCTGGCATTGCAGTATTTCACTGCATCCAGCCATGATACCATCTCAACCGGAAGATTTTTGCCGGAAAACCTGCTTGGATTTTTGTTCATAATTTTTTGTATTCTGCCTGTGTTACCTCATAGGCACTCATATAAAAATCACTGACTGTAACTGTATGGCGTTTCTCATCTTTCGTCCGCCAGTTCTCTTTGTTTGGACTTCCCATCTGGTAAGTCCCACCTGTGATCAGAACAAAGTTCTGCTTTTTCATTTCTTCAGTTCCCGGGATTCCCGTCTTTTTAGCCGCATTTACGGTTCCACCCGGAACAACTGCCGACAACAGCAATGCTGTGACCAGCATGAAGACCATTACCCTTCTCTGCGTGTTTTTCTGCATATGAAACCCTCCTGATTTTTTATAAATGCGTTATTTCCCGACATTGTTATCTCTGAGCCAGTTATCAATATCTTCCCCTGCCTCATCCAAAGAAGAATCACTGATAGCTAGGCCATCTGCCACTTTCGCATCTTTTTCTTCCTTCTGCACATTACTGTCCGTTCCACACAAACCGCTTCCTCCGTGTGTACAGAATGTCAGGACATTTTTCCTGGATAAATCATAGGTGTCCAAAAAAGAATATACTGCCATCGGCATATCGCCCCACCAGATCGGGAAACCGATGATAACCGTTTCGTACTGTTCCATATTTTCCACTGCTTCGCTCAATTCCGGCCTGGCATTATCCTTCTGTTCCTTCTTTGCTTCGTCCAACACCGTATTATAATCATCAGAATACGGATCAACTGTCTTAATTTCAAAAATATCCGCACCGGTTTTCTCTTTAATATCTTCAGCAATCCTCTTTGTGTTGCCTGAATGGGAGAAATAAGCAACCAGTATTTTCCCGCTACCGTTTCCCGCACTCTGGGGTGAGGTATCGCTCTCCGAATCATTGCCCTGCTGCCTGTTATCTTCATTCTGTTCCGTCACGGATGCCCGGTCATTATCCTCTCCGGTATTCTCTGCGCTGCCACACCCTGCCAATGTCAGCGCCATCGTAAATACCATCATCCATGCAACTGATAATTTTCCAATTTTTTTAACCATCATTTTATTTCTCCATTCCGCTGCCTGCAACTGACAGCACAAATTATTGATGTGAAACTCCATTTTGGTCCAGCCATTTTTTAATGTCATCCGGCAGGCTGCTCCTTTTTCCCAGATAATAACTGATAAATATCCAAAATCCCATTATGGCTGCATACTCTGTAAATACCAAAACCGCACTTTTCTCAAAGTCAAAAAAGGCAAACTGATTTTTCAGCAGCATATAGGAAAGAATGTCCGCCTGATAAAAACATACCGCCCCATAGCAGGCAATCAGGACAGCCACGATTCTAGCTCCCCACCGGGCACCTTTCGGCATCCTGTGTTTCCATGTCACTTTTCCTGCCATTCCTACCACCATTCCATAATGCATTCCTGCATGGACACTCATCAACACAAATCCCTGGTAGGAGGCTGCCATGTGCATCCGACGCGCCAATGCCATACTGCCGTCAAAAGAGAGGAAAGAAAATACATATCCTGACATACGGATTCCACTGTATGCAAGACAGAGCATAGATACCAGTACTGCTATATTTACCACCGTATGTACAACACGCAATACCGTATATTTACCACGGAATAAATTTTTGTACCATCTGGCATTCAGGATATTGTGTATCAAAAACAGTAAAATCATACCAGTCCCTAACCATTCATGCAAATCCTGTCCTGTAATATGAAATGCCATCAGCATGGGCAATATAGCCGTCATTAGTAAATCAAGGATTATTCTAATTTTTGATTTCATTCTACGGTCCTCCAGTCCTTTTTTTATTCATTACTTTCCTCCTTTTCTGATTTTATGCCTCAGATAATCCAGCCGGCTGATCTGGGCTTCCTTAAAATGAACTTCATCCAGCGTTTCGCTTCTTTTTTGATTCAGCATGGAAAGTCTCTGCGTTTCCGTTGATTGCCCTTTCAATAACAGATGCATATACTCCTCTATCTCATCCTTATCAAAGCCAATATCATGCAATGTCATAATCATGCTTAACCGTTCTATGTCCTGGTCGTCATACTCCCACGCTCCCATTACCTTTTTTACGGTATCACATAATCCCCAGCTTTCATATTCTTTCAGAATATCAAGAGGGATAAGATAACGCTCACTTGCCTCCTCTATCGTCATATTCTCCCCTCCTTCCTTCTGTCGGCAATGCCAAAGATGTCTTCATATAATCAATAAACCTCGTTAAAGCCAATGGAAGCACCTGGTTCTTTTTCCAGACCAACACGCAGCCACTTACAATCTCCGGCTCCAAGGGCCTTAAACACAAGGTCTGGTCATTACATGAAAAATCCATTACCAATGCCGCTCCTATACCACTTTCCACCATAATTGACTGATTGATATGCGAAAGATTACAGGTTGAGGCAATCCTCATCCCCTCCGCCACGTTACCAAACCAATTCTCCAGTAAATTGCGTACCGACTGCCTCCTGGCAATTATAAGAGGCACCCCTGCCAAATCAGAAGGACTTATCCTTTCCTTTTCTGCCAACGGACAGTCTTTCCGCATAAGAACCTGCCACTTTTCTTCCAATGGCATCCTTACAAAATGATACCTGCTGATTTCTACCGGCTCCAGTAAAAGCCCCATATCCAGTACGCCGTTTTCCAATCGTTCTGTCACATCATCTGCAATGGCAGTATATATATTTCTTATAAACTATACACATATTCCATAATTCATTCCTTTTCATTGAGAGCAGTTTTGATAAATTTTTTATC
>CAJUOE010000140.1 GCA_910587895.1 uncultured Lachnospiraceae bacterium | reverse complement strand
TTCTGCTGCCTGTTTCTCGGCCTGTGCCCTAAGATAGAAGGGGAATTATGTACCCCCACCGGGGCAGCGCTGCTAAAACATTTTGTCAGCCAGTTTACTACCATGCCCCCATTGTCCGTGGAACGTACCGGATACGGCATGGGAACCAAAGATTTTGCCAACGCCAACTGCCTGCGTGCATTTTGGGGCCGCTTAAGCATCCTTCCGGTTCCATCCTCCAGGCAATTGCCGGATTCCCCCGGATTTACAGGCCTGCAGGACAACCATGAACAGGAAACGCATCCGGACTACTATGCGGAAAAATTTCACAGTCTGGATCAGATTCTGGAACTCTCCTGTAATCTGGACGATATGACGCCCGAGGCTGTCTCCTATGCCGCAAACCTCCTGCGCGAGGCCGGGGCATTGGATGTATTTACCACGCCCATCTACATGAAGAAGGATCGTCCCGGCATACTGCTGACCGTTCTTTGCAATGTCTCCGAGGAAAGCCGTTTCAGCCGTCTGATTCTGACCCATACCGCGACACGCGGCATCCGTGTCCAGCCCTGTTACCGCCGGACGCTGGATGCACAGTTTCGCAAAATTTCTACAGTCTATGGAGATATCACCATTAAAATCAGCACCGGCTTTGGCATCAACAAGTGCAAGCCGGAATACGAGGATGTCGCAGCGGCTGCAAAGCAGTGCAAGGTTCCTTTCCAGAACGTGTATATGGCGGCTGTGGAGGCTTTTGAGAAGACTTTATAGTAGTTTTTCGGATGATAGAAACGGCGTCCCTGAGATTTTCCCAGGAACGCCGCTTTTTATCTTGTCTTAATTTTCTTTTTCGCGCTATATGTGCCGCGATATATCTTACTACCTATCTTTGTATAGGCGCGGATTTTCACATAATAAGTTTTATTTGATTTTAATTTCTTTATCGTATAAGACGTTTTCGATGCGCCGCTTACCTTAATGGTCTTTGCGCCAGAAAAATTCTTCTTCGTGCTGTACGTGATTTCGTAACCGCTCCCGGTTGTTTTCTTCCATTTCAGCATAATCTTGTTTTGCTTTGCAGTTACTTTCTTAAGGCTGCTTTTTGCTGGTTTTGTAGCAGCCGTAACGGTTTTTGAGACATCGCCTGTGTTGTTGGCTGCCTCCACATATGCGCATACCCGGTATTTATAGGCAACGCCTGCTGCAAGCTTGCTATCCGTATAGCTTGTTACCGCTCCTCCAGAAACTGCCTTAATAAGTTTCCATGTCTTCTTGCTGTTTTCATAGCGGTACACCAGGTATCCGTCTGCATTTTGCGTTTTTTCCCAGCTGACTTTTATCTTTGTGGTTCCCGCGCAAACAGCAGAAACGCCTGTAACCTGCGCTGGCTTGCCATACGTTGTTGTATTGCCGTCCCCCGTTGTTGTGTTGTTGTCTCCCGTTGTTGTGTTTTCGTCTCCCGTTGCCGTGTTGTCTCCGGAGCCTGTATTTCCTCCCGTTCCCGTATGACCATCTTCCAGAATCGTAAATTCCTTATCCACAGATCCGGTATAATTTCCCATTCCGGTAATCGTAACTTTTGCTGTCCCAACCTCCGTGTTATTGCTGTAGGCAACCACGTAATCTGTATTCTTAACCAGTTTCTTCCCCTGATACGTTACCGTAACATCAGGTTTCCTTGCCATTCCATTATAAACATAGCTATCCTGGGATAAGGCAATCTGGCAGTTACTGATATCTGTGCGGCTGACAGCTGCCTCAGTCGTAAAGCTGTAATTTCCGGTAGACATCATTTCCGGCGAGGAATACATCAGGTAATTGACGCGCTCTGCCAATTCTTCTGTAAACAGTACCTTCCCCTGGCTGTCCACCACATAAATGACCGTTCCCTGATTGTAGGTGTTTCGGTTGCTGACCACATATCCCTGCGTAGAAGACTGTACGCCTTCCTCCATCTGGGAAGAGCCTGCACCGAAAATATAACCACCCGTAATGGCAAATGTCTTATCATGGTCAAATGGGAAGTTGTCGCTGCCCGGACCGCCCGCCGCTGCACCATAGACAATGATGTTTCCACCGGAAATAAAGATATCCCCGTTGGAATCTAGACCATCCCCAGCCGCTTTGACATAGAGCGTTCCGCCATTGATGTGGATTGCATATTCGGAATCTCCTGCCGCAGCGGCTGCATAGGCGCTGCCCTGCGCTGTTCTTCCACCAGGCCTTCCTCCCGGACCTCCCGGTCCGCCGCCGCCCGGGTTAAAACCATCCCCAGGGCCTCCATTATTCCCACTGCCGTCATTTCCTCCTGCCGCATTCACTCCATCATCCGTGGAATTAACATTTATGTTCCCACTGTTGACATAGACAGTTCCCGCTTCCAACCCCTCATAACAGTTGCGAATGGCAATATCCAAATCGGATTCTTCCTCCTCGGATCCGACAATCAGCGAAGTGTCGGCATGCATACCATCATCCCCGGTCTGAATGTCAAAAATTCCGCCCAGAATACTGATATATTCATTGCTGTGCAGTGCGTCATCGGCGCTGTTGATGACAAACTCTCCACCATTGATTGTCAGTGTGCTGTCCGTCTTAATTCCCTTGCAGCTATCCGCGTCATCGGCAAGCGTCGTCGTATATCCGCCGTTTGTCGTAATCTGGTAGGAACCTCCCTCGATAGTCACGCTGTTATCGCCCTGAATGCCGTCTGCCTTAGATGTGATGTTTACTTCTCCGCCTTCTAAAATTATGTCGCCCAGAGATGCCGTATCGTCCGCATTTCCTTCCTCATCCACCCTGTCCGGCGACGACTTGATCCCATCTCCACCAGCCTCAATCGTGAGTTTCCCGCTTTTTACCGTCACAGTATTGTCTGAGGCAAGCCCATTGTCTGCCGCCGTAATCTGTAAATTCTGTTCCTTTACCGTAATGTCAGTCTCAGCGCCGCCCTTAATTCCATTCTTATACACGCCATCGACACGTAAGGTTCCCGTTCCGGACAACACCATAACAGACTGCTTATTTACCTTGACAGCTGCCTTCTCTTCTGCATTGGCTGCGCTGTCTGCAAGATGATTTACTGTCCCCTCTTCTGCCACAATCTCCGTTTCCGTACTTGCTTTACAGAGAATCGGTCCGGTCACTGCGGATGCGGAGGTCAAATCCAGCCCATTCAGTACCAGCTTCACCCCGGTCGTCCCCTTCTTCACTGTGATGCTGCCATCTTTGCAATTTCCGGAAAATACATACGTGCCCGCTGCATTTACCGTTACCGCCGTACCCTCAATGCTGTAACCGCCGCCCTGTCCATTATCAGCCGTCACTTCTGTATCTGAAAAAGTGATATACACCGCCTCGCTCCCGCTGTAGGCTGCTCTTATTTCCCCGCCCGGCAAGACATGGGACGTAGCTATGGTGCAGACTGCCGTAAAGACGGCAAGGCATTTCCTGATTTTGTTTTGCATGTTTCCATCTCCATTTCTAATTGATTTTCCCACGATACACTTCTTTTTAATTATAGATGTTGTAATTTAAATCAACTTAAAAACAGAAACAATTTTCCCATAAAATACAAACCCCCAGAGCCGCAGCTTTGGGGATTTCTCTTTCTCTTATTTTTTTCTCCTCTTTTTCCATAGGAGGAACACAAACAGCCCTGCTAATGCCAATATCAGAAGGACATACCCTCCTACAGAACCTTTCTTCTCCGTTTTCACGTTGGAGGCTGATTTCGAATCTGTTCCGGCATCAGACCCGGCGCTGGTTTGCACATCCGTATCCGCCGTTTCCTTTGGTACGGAATTATGCGATATGCTGCTGTCTGACGATTCCTTCGGCACAGAATTTTGGAGTGCATTGCTGCCCGAACTTTCTTCCCCAGATGCAGGTTTTTCAGAAGATTTGCTCATCAGCAACTGCCCGTCCTGCGCCTGTGTCAAACTGCCCGATAAAGGTTCCACGATCGGATTCGGATTCTGCGGCGTATTGCCTTTTGGCATCCCTCCCGGCGTTGGAATTTGCGGCATACTGCCTCCCGGTTTCTGCGGCTTGCCGCCTCCTGGTTTCTTATCACCGGGGGAAGGTTTTTGGGGGTTGCGATCTGTGGGCGGATTTTCTTTTCCATTACCTTCTTCTTTCTTTACAGTAAGGCTCATCTCCACTTTCCCTGTGGTATACGCAAGGCTTACTGTATGGCTGCCCACGGAAAGCTGGTTAAGGTATGATCCAGAAAACGTAAGAATCGTTGATCCTTCCTGCAAGGTATAATTGGAAGGAGCCACATCCACACCGTCCATGGTCACGCCCTTGAATTCCGACAGGGCTCCTGTGCATTTGATGACTGCACGGTCGTCCTTGCCGATGGTATATATGCGATCGGTAGCAGAATTCATGATTTCTGCTTCCTTGCTTATCTCCATCTGTATCCGGCACTGCTCATAATTATCTGTATCCTCATACACGGCCTCGGCCACAAGGACGCCTCCCGGAATCAGCTTTGCATCCGGCGTTTTCCATGACCAGCCCTTTGGCAGCGAAATGTCACCAACCTTTTCCATCTCACTTGAGGCCTTGATTTTAGTTTGCTCCTTAGTTGGCGTAGTCTCCGGCTTGCTGAGTTTCGCAACGGATATATCAATCCAGAGTCCCTCCCTCTCATAGTATTCCGTCTGCTCCGCCGAAACATAGACACGCGCCTCTCCTGCCTTTAATATTGTAACCTTTCCGTCTGCTCCGAGAGACACTACATCTTCTCCCCTGATTAACTGATAGCGCAGCCGTCCATCGCCTTTCTGGGTAACATCCAGATGAAACGACTCGTCGCCATAGGTTTTCTCCCACTTTGCACTGCCCTCTACCTGCGGGGAAAACCTGTTTACCTTAAATTTGCCGGGATATACGGTGGTTCCGCCCTCATAATTAACGGTATCCGAGATTTCTGCAACCATCTCATACTCGCCAGGCTTCAAGGTCTCAGGACCGATATCCTTCCACTCACGGTAAGCCTGCTGGCTGCCCGCCTCACGGTATTTGTATTTCACCTGCCCATCCCCTTCATAACGCAGCAATTGCGGCTGCGGAACAGCGTTGGTGTACTGATAATCATCCATCCGGACTTTATAAGCGCTCGCAAACCCAATCCGGCGGATGGTCACTGTCCTGCCCGGCTGTGGCAGCGTATAATTGCCGCTGTCCGCGCCAACAAGCTTAAATCCGCTGAAGGTGACCGGTTTGTCTACGCCCACATCGGCGTCCTCCATAAACGCCCGGACTTCTGACAGATCCAGAGCGACATCATCCACGGAAGAAAAACTTCCTACCAATGTCCAATGGCTCTTATCCGTAATGGACGTTTCATCCAGCGGAACCTCCCTGCTTCCATTATAATAATAAGATTGCAGGACAATGTTGCCTACCTCAATTTCCTTTGGAAGTATCTCGCCGTCTGTGAGGAGCAACTCATCCGGTGCAAGATATTTTCCAGCGTCTTTCCCTGACATCTGGTATGATACGGTAATAGTTTTATTCCTGCCCGCATTCCTGTTATCATATCGGGCGGTCGCCGACAGATCCACCTCATCTCCCTCCACCAGATTTGAGATAGTAACTTTTGGAGACTCCATATTTGTCCCGCCGTCGTAGACCCTGCTCTTCTCTACCTGGACGTCCGCCCCCAGTTTCCGCGGCGCAATCTCAAACTCCTGCGTCCAGGTATCATTCTGATAGTGCTCCGTATCCTGCGGGATGAGCCTTACCATGCTGCTATAACTTCCGGTGTCTTCCGGCGCTCCGTCCAGCCTTTGGTTCCATTGATTAAAATAATAGAGATATTGCACTTCAGCAATCTCCGGATAATTCCCTTCCAACAACGGCTGCTTGGCAGTACCGTCATAAGTAAAATCCGTGACCATTCTCTCCTTAAAATATTCCCTGTCAAGCTGCGCTTTCACAATCTGGTACCTGAACTCCTTCTCCCCTTCCACGTTGGGACCTATCGCCACGGCTTTCACGTATGCCATGCCTACATCCGTACAGTTCTTCCCCTCAACAAACTCCAAATCATAGGTATCCTCCGGCAGCCTGTATTCGCTGTTTGCCAAATATGGCTCTCCCGGCATTACCGGCTCTCCCGTCCACTGCGTCTGGCCTGGAACTCCGTGGTACAGTCCCAGAATCGCATAAGTCAAATTCAATTTGCGAATCGTAAAGGAAAACGTATCCTCTGCCATCTCTGCGATTCCTGCCAGACTATCATCCAGAATAATTTTCGCAGTATATTTGCCCGCATTCTCAGGACTTCCGTCAAGGACAGTCCCATCCTCACAAATCCATTGGATCGCATAATGATCCCCTATCAGTTCATTAGCCAAATCTCCCTTATACTGCACATAAAAATCAATCCTGGTACGCATATACGCGTCCGATAAATCCAAAACAGGCGTCCAGCCCGCCCCGCTCACGCGGCTATGCACGTTAAGCTGCACAACCTCACTGCGGGGCGAGCGGGCATAACTCCCATTGTCCGGGGTCACATCCATAGTCCCACTGCTTTCTGGCTCCGCCTGCTGTGCAGCCATTGCCACGGCCGGAGCCAGACAAAAACTGCCAACTGTTATCACAGCCATAAAGGCTGCAAGCGCTTTTTTCCATTTTTTTATTCCTGTCAGAATCTTCAAAATACTTTCGCTCCTTTTTCACCTGTCTTATCAGGTTACATTTTACCAACTTACAATCATCTTTCAATATTCAAGGGATGAACCGCTCTTTTCAGGGATAAACAGTCCAAAAAAGAAATTGATATTCCGCACCGTTTTGTATATTATAGAGGAGGAGAAAGGCAAATGCGAGGAGAAAGGCAAGGAGGTACGTTTCCATGAGGATAGCCATGATAGATGATGAAGAAAAAGAACGCGTTTCCCTGAAGAAAATGCTGGAAACCTGGGCGGACAATAACCGCCTTGATATTGTCTGCGACAGCTTTTCCAATGGAGAGGACTTTCTGTCCGACATCGGCAGCAAATCCTACGACATCGTGTTTATGGATATTTATTTGCAACATACGAACGGCATCCAGACAGCCATAAAAATGCGCCGAATTTTTCCGGACTGCTGCCTGATTTTCCTTACTTCCAGCCGGGAGCACATGATGGAGGCATTTCCCATCCACGCATTTGATTACCTCTTAAAACCGATAGACGAAACGCGGCTTGCAAAGACGCTCTCAGACTTTCTACATACTTTTGCGGAGAAACAGCCCTATTTTGACCTTCCTCTGGGAAAACAGGTGATGCCTATCCTCTATTCCCAGTTGGAATATATCTGTGCAGACTCTAATTACTGCACTGTACAGGCGCAGGAACAATATCGCTGCCGGATGCCGTTTCATAAACTGAAATCCCTGCTTGCAGACGACGAACGTTTCTGCACCATTAATCGGGGAATCCTCGTAAATCTGGATTATGTGGATTCCATGGAAGACCTTGTCTGCCAGATGAAGAACGGTATTTCCTTTCCCATGAACACCAAGAAACATAAAGAATTGACACAGACCCTGATTACATACCGTTTTAATATCCGAAGAAAACGGCTGTCCAGGAGGTAAAAATGGATTTTTCATTTTATATAGGATTTGTTCTCGCCTACACCCTTTTAATTCCAGGAGCTATTATGTGCCTGCTCCCAGTAAAAAACCATCTGCGCATACCCATCAGGAAATTATCCCTGATCCTCTTTCCATGCCTTATACTGTACAGCCTTCTGATGCCTTTTGTGGAATGGCAGTTTTTAACAGTGAGCCACAACATCCTGTTCACAGCAACATTTTTCCTCTGTTTCCCCCTATACTGCATGGCTGTGGACATGGAGAAACTAAAATTATTTTTTCTTTTTCTGTCAAACATCGCGCTGCTCTCTTTCGGCGGCATTTCCTACCATATGATAGACGCATACATCGTAATCAAAAATATTGACTCTCCGTTTTACGATACCGCCTTCATTTCACAGTGGTTTATAACCGTGATTCTCATGTGTTTCGTTTTCCTTCCCTTTATGTGCCGGAAACTTACCTGGATTTTGGAACATTTCCATACAAAATCCGTATGGCGCATCACATGGATCGTGCCCGCACTGATTACGTTCTGCAACTATGATATGATTCCAAAAGAATATAAAAACCTCACTACGGAGCGTTTCTTTACGATTTATCTTGTGATTGATTTTACGCTCCTGTCACTGTTCCTGCTGTTTGAGGAGATGTTTTACCAGATTGCCAAAACCCTGATTGAGAAAAATGAGCAGGAGAAGAAGACGCAGCTTCTTGAAATCCATGCCAACCAATACCAGAACCTGCTCCATTATATGAGCGAAACCAGCAAGCTGCGCCATGATTTCCGCCATACAGCGCATACCCTCCTCTCTCTTGCACAGGAGAACGACATGGAGAAAATACTGCATTATCTCAGGGAGTATAATCAGGAACTTGATTCCCTCTCTGTGTATTTCTTCTGCCGCCACACAGCCGCAAATGCCATCCTTTCTTATTATGCAGACATTATCAGCCCTCACTGTATCCAGACAAACTGGAACATTGACCTTCCCGACACAGTACCCGTTTCTGATGTAGATTTGTGTACCATACTGGGAAATCTTCTGGAAAATGCCATCCAGGGCTGCATGGACGTCCCTGAAATGGAACGCTTTATCAACCTTTCCGCAGATATGACAAAAAACGGAGAACTATATCTTATCTGTATCAACAGCTTTAATGGCAGGGTAAAGCTGTCTGGCACAAAATACCTTTCCACCAAACAAAGCGGCAATGGGATTGGCCTCTTGTCCATCACCGCTACCGCTGAAAAATATGATGGGATGACCCGCTTTTACCACTCAGATTCGGAATTCACCTCGGAAGTAATGCTGAGTCTTGGGAAACGATAAAAAAGAGCACTTCCGGAATTTTCCAATCCCGGAAATGCTCTTCTCTCTTACTTATTCCATTCTATCTGTCCATGAAAAGCAACTCTTAGTTCTCTCCATACAGAGTAATTAACTTATTCAGATACTCATAACGCTCTTTTGCAAACTGCTCAGATGCTGCGAAGAGTTCCTCTGCTCTCTCCGGATTGAATCTTGCAAGCGCATTGTAACGAACTTCTCCGTTCAGGAATGCCTTGTAATCTCCGGTCGGAGCCTTGCTGTCTAAGGAGAATGCTGCCTTGCCCTCTTTCTTCAACTGCGGGTTGAAACGGAAGGTATGCCAATAACCTGTCTCTACTGCGTTCTTCTCCTCAGTCTGAGCCTTGCTCATACCAACCTTGATACCATGGTTGATACATGGAGCATAAGCGATAATCAGGGACGGTCCCGGATAAGCCTCTGCCTCTGCAATTGCCTTGATACACTGGTTGTAATCAGCGCCCATAGCAATCTGTGCCACATATACATAACCATAGCTCATTGCGATAGATGCCAGGTCTTTCTTCTTCACTTCTTTACCGCCTGCTGCGAACTGTGCAATTGCTCCAACAGGTGTAGCCTTAGAAGACTGTCCGCCGGTATTGGAATATACCTCGGTATCGAATACCATAACGTTGATATCCTGTCCGCTTGCCAGAACGTGGTCAACACCGCCAAATCCGATGTCGTATGCCCATCCGTCACCACCGAAAATCCACTGGGATTTCTTAGCGAGGAAGTCTTTCTCTGCAAGGATTTCCTTAGATGCGTCACATCCACATGCTTCCAAAGCTGCAATCAGTTTATCGGTTGCTGTTCCATTGAGCGCGCCAACACAGTATGTGTCTAACCACTCTTTTCCTGCTGCTGCAACATCTGCATTCTTGCCGTCTGCTACAAGCGCTTCTACTTTGCCTTTTAATTTGCCGCGGATTGCTTTCTGAGCCAATAACATACCATAACCGAACTCAGCAGCATCCTCGAATAAGGAATTGGACCATGCAGGACCCTGTCCTCTTTCATTTACAGTGTACGGTGTAGAAGGCGAGGAGTTACCCCAGATAGAGGAACATCCGGTTGCATTTGCAATATACATTCTGTCACCGAACAACTGTGTAATCAATTTTGCATAAGGCGTCTCACCACATCCGCCGCAAGCTCCGGAGAACTCAAGTAACGGCTGCTTGAACTGGGAGCCCTTAACGGTTGTCTCTTTGAATTTCTCTACAACGTCAATCTTCTTCTCAACGGTCAGACCATAATCGAAGTAAGCCTGCTCTCCAACATTTGCCTCGCAGTTCTGCATGGTAAGAGCTTTCTCACCCTTCTTGCCAGGACATACATTCGCACAGGAGCCGCATCCGGTACAGTCAAGTGCAGAGATTGTCATGCTGAACTTGTAATTCGGCATTCCAGTCATCGCCAGTGTCTGCATTCCTTCCGGAGCCTTAGCAGCCTCGTCCTCTGTCATAGCTACCGGACGGATAACTGCATGTGGGCAGACATAAGAACAGATATTACACTGAATACAGTTTTCCGGATTCCATACAGGAACGTCAACTGCGATGCCGCGTTTCTCATATGCAGCGGAACCGGAAGGTGTCTGTCCATTTTCATATGCTTTTACAACAGATACCGGAATGTTGTTACCTTCCTGGGCATTAACCGGAATCTGAATGTTGTTTACGAAATCTACAACGTCTTTGCGGTCGCCCGTTGCAACCTTTGCAAAGCTCTCATCCTGAGCGTCTTTCCAGCTTGCAGGCACGTCAATCTTAACAACGCCCTTGGCACCGGCATCAATTGCATCATAGTTCATCTGTACAATCTTGTCGCCCTTCTTGCCATAAGTTGCCTTGGCAGCAGCTTTCATCAGCTCGATTGCTCTCTCCTCAGGAATGATTTCAGCCAGTTTGAAGAATGCAGACTGGAGCACCGTATTGATACGTCCGCCAAGTCCGATTTCCTTACCAATCTTGATACCGTCGATGGTATAGAACTTGATATCATTCTCTGCGATATATCTCTTAACCTGTCCAGGTAAATGTGTCTCTAATTCTTCCGGTGACCAGGAGCAGTTCAGAAGGAATGTTCCGCCCGGTACTAATTCCTGAGCCATATTGTACTTGCGCACATAGGAAGGATTGTGGCATGCTACGAAGTTCGCCTGCTTAATCAGGTAAGTGGATTTGATTGCCTTCTTACCAAAACGCAGGTGGGACATGGTAACACCGCCGGATTTCTTGGAGTCATAGTCAAAATATGCCTGTGCATACATGTCTGTGTTGTCTCCGATAATCTTAATGGAGTTCTTGTTCGCGCCAACGGTACCGTCTGCACCAAGACCCCAGAATTTACAGTTGATCGTTCCCTCCGGTGTGGTAACCGGGTCTTCTTTGATTTCCAGAGAAAGGTTGGTAACATCGTCAATGATACCAATGGTGAATTTCTCTTTTGCTGTATTGTTGTAAACGGCGATAATCTGTCCAGGAGTCGTATCCTTGGAACCAAGACCATAACGTCCGCTTGTAATCTGTACGGATTCGAATTTCGTTCCCTTTAATGCTGCAACAACGTCAAGATACAGCGGCTCGCCAAGAGAACCAGGCTCTTTTGTTCTGTCTAAAACAGCAATCAGTTTGGCAGTCTCAGGAATAGCAGCTACGAAAGCTTCTTTTGCAAACGGTCTGTAAAGACGAACTTTCACAACGCCGACTTTCTCGCCTCTTTCCATCAGGTAGTCGATGGTCTCGTCAATGGTGTCACATACGGAACCCATAGCAACAATAACTTTCTCTGCATCTGCTGCTCCATAATAGTTGAAGAGCTTGTAATCTGTTCCGAGCTTCTCATTTACCTTGTCCATGTATTTCTGAACGATTGCAGGTAATGCGTCATACGTAGAGTTGCATGACTCTCTGCTCTGGAAGAAGATATCCGGGTTCTGTGCGGAACCATCCTGACGCGGATGATTCGGATTCAATGCATTCTTGCGGAAATCGCTGATTGCATCCATGCTTACCATATCTTTGAGATCTTCATAATCCCATGTCTCAATTTTCTGAATCTCATGAGAGGTACGGAATCCATCGAAGAAATTGATAAAAGGAAGATGACCTTCCAAAGCTGCACAGTGTGCAACCGGAGTCAAATCCATAACTTCCTGTACGGAAGACTCGCAGAGCATAGCAGCGCCGGTCTGACGACATGCATATACATCGGAATGATCTCCAAAAATATTCAGCGCATGGGTTGCTACGCAACGTGCAGATACGTTAAATACGCCCGGAAGTCCCTCACCGGCAATCTTATAAAGATTCGGGATCATCAGCAACAATCCCTGAGATGCAGTATAAGTGGTAGTCAAAGCGCCTGCTGCCAATGAGCCATGCACCGTACCTGCTGCACCTGCCTCAGACTGCATCTCAGTAACCTGAACAGTCTCTCCAAAAATGTTCTTTCTTCCCTGAGTTGCCCATTCGTCTGTCGCTTCAGCCATAACAGATGATGGTGTGATCGGGTAGATGGCTGCAACATCAGTAAACGCATATGACGCATGTGCTGCTGCATGATTTCCATCCATTGTTTTCATAGATCTTTTCATTACATTCTTCCTCCTACTTAAAATTAAGCACTCCGCCTCCGCAAAACGAAAACGGATATGCAGATTTTTCCTTCTTTTATACTATAATGATTTTGTCCCAAAAAGTCAATACCCCACCGCTTGCGGAGGGCTATTTCCTCCTCGCGGCATTCGTCAAATATCCATGCCAGCATGTCTATTTTCCTCATTGCTCGCGGGAATCAATACTTTTCATGGGATTTCCTGCATTTTTCTTGAAATATTTCTGTGGCGATATCCCCTGAAATCAGTTGTTTTCTATCATTTTCATATATTTTTCCTGAAATACCTCCACCGGAAGCGGCCGGTCGAACAAAAATCCCTGTCCATAACGGAACCCGCATCTTACAAGGAACACCCTCTGCTCCTCCGTCTCGATTCCCTCGAAGATGACTTCTTCCTTGACGCTCCTGATCAGGCAGCCCATATTCCGCAGGAATTCCTCTTCATTCTCACGGTTCTCACGATTGAGGAAACTACGGTCAATCTTTACGATATCCGCCGGAATGTCGAGGAGCATTCCCAGCGAAGAGTAACCCGTTCCAAAATCATCGATCGCCACCCGAAATCCCGCCGCGCGAAGCTGCTGGACTTCCGACTTGACCAGGTCATATCCCAGAACAAACAGGCTTTCTGTTATCTCAATCTCAATAAATCCATGTTCCACGCCGTATTTTTCCGTCAACTCCATAATCCGCCGGAAGATTCCATCCTTCTCAAAATGGCATCTGGAGAAATTCACAGAGATGACCGGCAGACGCATTCCCTCATCCTTCCAGCGTTTCATATAAATCAAAACCTGTTCATACATATAAAAGTCAAGCTCTACGATGTAGCCGGATTTCTCCAGTATGGGAATGAACAGACCCGGTGACTCCAGGCTGCCATCCCTCTTTTTCAGGCGCACAAGCGCCTCTCCGCCACAAAGCTCCAGCTGGTCAAGCAGGAACTTCGGCTGGATATATACCTGAAACCTGCTCTCTGCAAGATCGCTCTGGAAATCTGAGAGTATCTGTTTTTCAATCTCACGCTGTTTGCGCATCCTGCTCTCATAAACCCGGCAGAATTCTGTACTGCCCTTAATGCTCTTTCTGGCAATATTGGCATTTTCAATTGCGATATCCAGGTTTTCTTCCAAATCATCAATAAAATAAAGACCTGTGGAAAGCCTGAGGTTACAGGAAGTATAGACCTCCCTCTGCTGGCTCGAGAACTCTATGCTCGCCCTCGTAACGATCCTTGTAATCTCCTCTTTGTCCTTCCCCCATATCAGGGTGACAAACAAATCCGAGTAAAGCCTGCAGGAAATCTTATTATTTCCGCTCCGGATTCTTTCTGCAAATTTCTTAAGAATTTCATTTCCTGCCTCGTGTCCAAAATTCTCATTGATATAGGAGAAATCATTGATATCCGTATATACGATGGCATACTGCAGCCCCTCCTTCGGCTTTCGCAATTCCTCCTGCACCCTGCTCTTAAAAGCTCCCTCTATATAAAGACCCGTCAGCATATCCCGGCGTTTCAGGTGCCGGATGGCACGCTTGTCCTCCTCGCGCTGTACGCGCAGTGCCACAAA
This sequence comes from uncultured Lachnospiraceae bacterium, assembly GCA_910587895.1. Lineage (GTDB taxonomy): Bacteria > Bacillota > Clostridia > Lachnospirales > Lachnospiraceae > Petralouisia. The sequence goes on along the minus strand of CAJUOE010000140.1, from coordinate 21,757 downwards.
TACCGAAAGCATCCGCGTCAGCTCAAGAAACGTCTCCTTCTCAAAATTGCTCCAGACCCTGGGTTTTTCCGTATCGCAGAAACTGATGTATCCCTCGCCAAGTTCAAAATAGGAAAAACGGCAATTTACAATCGCACGCATCTGCCGCTCCCGGAATACCGCCTTATCCTTCTCAGTCACCTCTTCGCCATCCCAGCAGTCATTGATAAAGGCAAGCCCCCACTCGTCAAAACCGCTCATAAAGCCATCCCATTCGTCATAGTTATCATCTACAAACTGCGGCTCATAGATAACGCCGTTCTCCCTTGTCCAGCAATTAGTCTGGATGAGCTCTTTCCTGTCCTGGTCACATTCCAACACCGACACGATCCCCAAATCGTACTGACGTCCAATGCGCTCCATTAGAATATTCAAAGAATCGTTCACATCTTTGGCATGGGATAAAAGCGTAAAAGCCTCCGAGAGAAAATCCATATCCTGAATCTTACCTGCCTTGTACTGCTCAATACGCGGCTCAATTCTGGCGGCTTTGCGTATTTTCCACAAGGGGTCTGTCGCCTCGGCGATCTTATACTGGTTCTTGCCGCCTTCCTTCGCCTGATACATCGCCATGTCTGCCTTGGCAAACAAAGAACTGTAACTTTCTTTGACGGAACCGATAATCGCCACACCAACACTGCAGCTTACCGTGATTTCCCCCTGATTGCCGTCATGGTACGTCTGTTTGACATTCCTGCAAATGCTCTCAGCTTTCATTTTGGCCTGATAATAATCCGTATGTTTCATGAACACCATGAATTCATCTCCGCCGATTCTGCCCACAATATCCGTGGCGCGGAACAAATCCTGGATTTTCTTTGCAATACTGATTAACACGCTGTCGCCAAACATATGCCCCAGGGAATCATTGATGCCCTTAAAGTTGTCCACATCAATCAGCATAAGCGCATGCGTACCGCGGACATTCTTCTTCAGGTACGCCTCAACCTCAGACTTCGTGGTAGATTTATTGAGCAATCCCGTCAAATCATCCTGTTTGAGCCTGAGCGCCATCTCATCCTGAATACGGCGTTCCCGCGTAACGTCCTCTGTCCTGCCTAAAATACGGAGAATCTCACCCTCTTCTCCCGCCACGCTTTTATAAATCGTCCGATGCCACGCGTATTCCGGTTCCTGACCGATATCGGCGACATTCACACGGTATTCCAGCATTCCATTTTCTTCCTGTCTGGAGGCGCGCTCAATCATACCGAAAAATTCTTCATAATCCTCACGGAATAAAATCTCCTCCAGAGCCTTTATGGATACAAAAAAATCTTTTCCATTCTTGTCCGCAATCATGATATTGGAACTGGAAGAAATAAAAATTGTCTTATTCTTTACATCATATTCAAATGGGAATTCCTGATTAATCTCCTCCACAAGCTTATAGCGCTCTGTCTGAAGATACAACTCCTCCTCGATCTTCTTGCGCATGTCGATATCCCAGCACGACACCAGAAAGTACGGCGTCCTCCCCTGATAGTAGAACATGCGGATATTCAAGGCTATCCAGCGGATATCGCCCTTCTTGCCACAGATACGGATTTCACACTGCTCAATCTTATCTGTGTACACCAGCTTTTCCATAAGCTCATGCAGTTTCTCACGGTCTTCCCTGTGTATCGTGTCTTCAAAATCGTCCGGCAATACCTGAATTTCCTCCATGGTATAACCCACCAGCCGGAAAAATTCTTCATTCCCGTTCACCAGCTCCCAGTGCTCTTTGCCCTGAATCACTGCACATCCGGCGGGCATCTTCTGAATCATCCTGCTCAGGCGTTCCCTGTTGTCTTCCAGTTCTTCCGGTACGCTTTCTTTGTCTTCTATCCTTTGATCCTCCATAGCAAAACCCCATTCTTACAATTCAATCTGCCATTACCCTTTCATAATACCAAATCTTTCATATTTTTTCAATAAAACTCTTGAAAAATAAGGGATTTCAGGTATAATGAGCAATGGCATTAAAACTCAAAATGCGTGATATCCGCATTGTATATAGAAAGGAATAAGGGTTACTACCATGATTAGCACGAGCAATATTTCACTCAGACTTGGAAAAAAAGCTTTATTTGAAGATGTAAATATTAAATTCACAGAAGGAAACTGTTACGGCCTCATCGGGGCGAATGGAGCCGGAAAATCTACGTTCTTAAAGATTTTAAACGGACAGCTGGAGCCCACGAGCGGGGAAGTTATCATCACGCCCGGACAGCGCCTTTCCTTCTTACAGCAGGATCATTTCAAATACGATGAATTTCCCGTACTGGACACCGTCATTATGGGAAATCAACGGCTCTATGACATTATGAAAGAGAAAGACGCCATCTATATGAAAGAAGACTTTTCAGACGAAGACGGCATCCGTGCCAGCGAACTGGAGGCGGAATTTGCAGATATGGACGGCTGGAATGCAGAATCCAACGCCGCCCAGCTTTTAAACGGACTGGGCATCGACAATGAACACCACTATACGCTCATGAAAGACCTTACGGGCGACATGAAAGTCAAAGTCCTGCTTGCACAGGCGCTTTTCGGCAACCCCGACATCCTGCTCCTTGACGAGCCGACCAACCATTTGGATTTGGACGCGATCGCATGGCTGGAGGAATTTCTGATTAACTTTGAAAATACGGTCATCGTCGTCTCCCATGACCGTTATTTCCTGAATAAAGTCTGCACGCACACCGCGGACATTGATTACGCCAAGATTCAGTTGTACGCAGGAAACTATGATTTCTGGTATGAATCCAGCCAGCTGTTGATCAAACAGATGAAAGAGGCAAACAAGAAGAAAGAAGAGAAAATCAAGGAACTTCAGGAATTTATCTCACGTTTCTCCGCCAACGCCTCCAAATCCAAACAGGCGACTTCCAGAAAACGTGCGTTAGAGAAAATCCAGCTGGACGAAATCAAGCCGTCCAGCCGCAAATATCCTTATATTGATTTCCGTCCAAACCGCGAAATCGGCAACGAGATCCTGACCGTCGAGAACTTAAGCAAGACCATTGACGGCGTGAAGGTGCTCGACAACGTCTCCTTCATCGCAGGCCATGATGACAAGATTGCATTTGTGGGAAGCTGCGAGCTCGCCAAGACGACGCTGTTCCAGATTCTCATGGGTGAGATGGAGCCGGACGAAGGCAATTACAAATGGGGCGTTACCACCAGCCAGTCTTATTTCCCCAAGGACAACACGAAGATTTTCGATAACGATTTACAGATCGCCGACTGGCTGACCCAGTTCTCGGAAATCAAGGACGCCACCTATGTGCGCGGATTCCTCGGAAGAATGCTGTTTGCCGGGGAAGACGGCATCAAACGGATGCGCGTGCTGTCCGGTGGGGAAAAGGTGCGCGTACTGCTTTCCCGCATGATGATTGAGGGATCCAACATCCTGATCCTTGACGAGCCGACCGACCACCTTGACATGGAGAGCATCACGGCATTAAACAACGGATTGATCAAATTCCCGGGCGTGCTGCTGTTCGCCTCCAGGGACCATCAGGTCGTGCAGACGACCGCCAACCGCATCATCGAACTTTTACCGAACGGCTCCTTTATTGATAAGACTACCACTTACGACGAGTATCTGGAAAGCGATGAGATGGCAAGAAAGAGACAGGTTTACTCCACCAGCAATGCGCAGGAGGAGGATGATTAATACCAGGAACAGGGCAAAACCGGCAAATCATTCAGCGTATCCGGCCTTCCGTAAGGCTCAGAAACGCCCCCAGGTTCCCGCGTTTCCCATGGCTTGCCCGATGTGAAAACAAAACGTTCGGATTACAGCAGGTGCAGACGTCCGTCACGGACAAATGCTCCTGCTTTATTCCTGCCTCCAGAAGGACAATCTCGTTGGCGCGCCACAAGTCAAGCTGGTATTTCCCGTTCCCTTTGACAATCAGGATTTCCGGCTCATGCCCGGAAAATTCCCGCATGAATTCCTGCGCCACATCTTCACTGACCTCATAACAGTCCTGGCAGATGGACGGCCCAATCGCACAGACTACATCCTCAGGCTGCGTGCCAAATTCCCGGTGCATGGCGTCAAGCGTCTTCTGCCCCATTCTGCCTGCGGTTCCGCGCCAGCCGGAATGTGATAATCCAATCGCACGTTTCCTGGCGTCCACAAAATAAAGCGGTACGCAATCCGCATAGAAGGTTGCCAGCACAAGATGCGGTTCATCCGTAATCAACCCATCGACATCCGAATAATCACGCGTCCGCACAAGCCCTTTGCCTGCGTCGTCTCTGCCCACACGCCTGACATTCGTCGTGTGCCCCTGGTCGCTCAACACAAATTCCCCATATTCACACCCCAGCAGTTCCGCAATCCTGCGAAAATTCTCTTCCACTGCCGCTTTCTCATCCCCCCTGGCAAAGCTCAGGTTTAGGCTCTCGAAGATGCCTGTGCTGACGCCGCCCATTCGCGTGGTAAAACAATGTTCCACGATTCCGGTCTGTTCCAGAATCGGATAAGAAAGATAAGGGAAACAGCCATGCGCAAGCTGTTTTTCGCGCAGGATGGGTGCCTGCCCTCTGCCATGTTTCTGTTTTCTTTTCAGTGTATCTTCTATCATCTTAATTCCTCATATTAATATTTGAAAATTTATTATTATCTTTCAAATGCATCCCGCACATGAACCACTTCATCCCCCATGATTCCCACCACGTCAAAACGGCAGGGGGTATCCTCCCCATATCCATAGCGCAGACAATAGAAATCGGCGGTTTTGCTAATTCGCCGCCGTTTCCTTGCATCTACTGCCTCCAGGGGATGTCCGCCCTTTGCATTCGCCCGGTATTTTACCTCGACAAACACCAGGTATCTTCCCTCTCTGGCAATTAGGTCTATTTCCCCAAAACGGCTGCTGAAATTCTTCTGGATAATTCGAAGTCCCTGTGCCTTAAGATATTCCGCTGCCCGTTCTTCGTACTGCCTCCCCTTGCTGCGGTTACTGTTTGCGCCTTTCGCCAAAACGTTACCCCTCTTACTTTAATTTTGATTTAATTTTCTCCATATCATCCACAAACACCAGAATCTCCGCCACAACCTCATACAATTCCGGTGGAATCATCTCTCCGATTTCCAGTTTGGACAATGTCTTTGCAAGCTTATCATCCCGGTAAAAAGGTATGTTCTCCTCCTTCGCCTTCTCAATGATACGCTCTGCCGTGTAGCCTTTTCCCGTGGCAATGATTTTCGGCGCCCGTTCTCCCGGCTCATACGCAACCGCTACGGCTGTCCGCTGCCTTTGTCCTTCTTCGCTCTGCGCATTGACCGGCTCTCCGGTGTTTTTGTATCGTACTTCATCCATCAAACGGCCTTCCTTTCCCTATGCCTTTTCAACTGCAAATCTCCTACGCTTTGACGTCGAAAGAATAGCGGTGCAATTTTGCCGGCGGATTCTCCCGTTCCAGGAAATCCTGCACAAAATCCTGCTCCTTTTTGCGATTTTCTACCTTCACCTCACACGCATAGCCTTTCTCCTCCAGACGCTTTATGAGTTCGTCGGAATACTGGGAAATCAAGCGGCAGGAGAATTCATCCTCAAAATAAAATTCCGTCTGCACTGCCGTCCCCAAAAGTTTCACGAAAATATCCGTGGCGCCGAGATGATCCATGTCCAGATGAAGGAGCGCCGTCAGCTCCCCGTCTTTCTGCCTCAGGTTCTTCTTATTCGTGTACACGTACAAATCACTGTGCGCATTCTGGTTCTGTAATTTGAGCGGCAGCTGTACATAAGTATACAGCTGATTCACCTGATTCATGAATTCCAGATTGCTCTGCACAGACTGCGCGCTCTTTGCAAGGGCAGAACCCTCTTTTCCCGCCTGTGAAAGCGCCTGCTGCAATTGAGACATCTGGCTGTTCAGCCGCTGGTACAAATCCTTCACGGCGCCCTCTTCCTTTAACTGCTCCGGCGTCAGCATCCACTGTTCCGTCATTGCCTGTTTCAACAGGTTCTTATATGCATCCGAGCGGAACAATTTCTGCACGGCTGCGCCGTCCTCTGCCTGGCTTTCATCCAAAACGCCCATAATCTGTTTCAAAAGCTCACTGGCGCTTTGATTAATATTAAGTTTCCCATCCGGTAAAACCTGCGCTTTTGCCACCCCGGAAAATTCCTGTAGGATCCCGGTAAGGTTTCCCTGCTGTTCTCCCGACAAAACCTGCGCCACCGTAACTGGAGAACCGTTCTCCCCCATCTGTCCGGCCACGCCTGTTTGCGGCTGATTCTGAGTAATGCCTTCCTGTAATACCGTTTCCCCGGCTGCCGTTCCTGCAAGGTTTCCCTGTGCCTCACCGGCTACTGTACCTGCAAGGTTTCCCTGTGCCTCACCAGCTATCGCCCCGGCCAGGTTTCCTGACCCTTCCCCGGCTACTGCGCCTGCAAGATTTCCCTGTGCCTCACCGGCTACTGCGCCTGCAAGGTTTCCCTGCGCCTCACCGGCTACCGCACCTGCAAGGTTTCCCTGTCCTTCCCCGGCTACTTCTCCCATAAGTGTTCCCGGCTGACCCTCCAACGTCATGCCTTCCCCGGTTATCGTCCCATTGATCACGGCCTGATTCTGTGTGTTTCCCATCTGCGATTCTGTGGACGGCTGTTTTGCGCCCTCCAAAAGAATTCCCAGAATCTGCTGTTGCAGCCCCAGCATCTGTGACGCCTGGCCATTTCCCGATGAGCCAAAAATCTGATTCGGCAATTCCGCGAGCCCATCCATGAGACGCGTCATTTCCGGTAAAATCGCCTGCTGTCCGTTTTTATAATTCTGAAACTGGTTCAGGGAATCCTCGGTAATCACAAACCCGAGTTTCTGCATCTGTACCAACGTCTGTATATCTGCTTTGGGAAATGCAGAAAGTGTCCGCATCATCTGCAAAAGACTTTGCCGGTTAATGGGAAGCTGCTGTGCCATCATCTGGTTGACCATGGAAATATTGCGCTCATTGACTTTGATTCCCGCCGCCTCCAGCGCTTTTAAGAGCGTGGGATTCTGCGCGCTCTCCAGAGAGACCGGACGGATTGCAATCTGCTCCCCGTTGTTAGATTTCACCTCAAATATCATAGGCTGCCCTTTTTCCAGGCTGACCCCCGCATCCATGCGTGCGGAAATGGTCTGCCCGTCGTTCAGCCCAATCGTTACCTGTCCGTTTTTAATGTCCGTCACCGTTCCCTCGAACACCTTCCCGGGTGTAAGCCCCTGCGTCTGCGCGCTAACCTGGCGTACCGCTCCCGGATCCCTGACCGAGCCCGAATCCCTGACTGAGCCCAGATTCTGGCTGCCAGACGACACACTGTTTTGATATTGCTGCACACTATCCACAAATGACATTGATATTCCTGCCTTTCCTGTTCCTGAACACCGCAGTCCCAAACTTCCGTTCTATATCTGTGTCAGAAAATTACTGATAAATGTCCGGCGGTGAATGGGGGAGGCGCCATGCACGCGGATTGCCTCGATATGCTCCGCAGAGCCATACCCCTTATTCCGCGCAAATCCATACTCCGGCATCTCCCTGTCATATTCCTTCATCAGACGGTCCCTGGTCACCTTGGCAATAATGCTTGCCGCACCTATGGAAATGCTTTTGGCATCCCCTTTGATGATTGGCACCTGGGGGATTGCCACCTGAGGAATCGTCACCGCATCATTTAATAATATATCGGGTGTTACGGACAAATTCTGAATCGCCATACGCATTGCCTCATAGGTTGCCTGCAAAATATTGATTTCGTCGATTCTCGCCGGAGATACCATACCGATGCCTGTGGCAACGGCATGTTCCATGATAACATCATAAAGTTCCTCGCGTTTCTTCTCGCTGAGTTTCTTGGAATCATTGATATACAAAATATCACAGTCTTCAGGGAGAATTACCGCGCCAGCCACCACCGGCCCCGCCAGAGGTCCCCTGCCGACCTCGTCAATCCCGCAGACATATCCTCTGTCTGCGTACTGTCCCTCGTATATTTTAAGCCTCTGTGTCCGCGCCTTCTCGTCCTCCAATGCCTGGAGCCGCCTCTTTGCCTGATCCACCAGTTTCATTACGCCTGCGCGCTCGTCCCTCTCATATTCCAAAATAAAAGAAGGCAGCATATTTTCCTCTGCTGCCTGTAATTCCGCTTTTATCTGCGCAATTTTCCTTGCTTCGCCCACTGAAAGCCTCCTCTTTTTGTATCTCAAATTCCGTTGGCATCCGCTAATTCCCCTGGATTGCCTGCATCCTTCCTGTTGTCACTGGTGCCTGATAAATCCCATCTTATTAAACGGATAGATTCTCACCCACGCCCGTCCGACAATATCCTCGCCCAGGATTTTCCCCACGCTGGGGTCACGGCTGTCGGAACTGGCATTTCGATTATCACCCAACACGAAATACTCATCTTCTCCCAGTTTTATCGGTTCCTCGGCCTCACCGGGATTGAGTATGACTTCCCTTCCATAAGATTCCTTAAGTTCTGCGCCATCAATATAAATGGTTCCCGCCTCATCAATCTGTACCGTCTCGCCCGGAAGTCCGATAATGCGCTTGATATAATATGTATTCTTCTCATATTTATAAGGGAATACAACAATATCAAACCGCTCCGGATCATGAAAACGATAAGAAATCTTATCCACAATCAGGTTATCCCCATCACTCAGCGTAGCTTCCATAGAACTTCCGCTGACCTGCGTGCGCTGTCCCACATAATGGATGACCAGATAGGTAAGTAAAAATACGATTCCAATATAAATGATAAAACTGATGGTCTCGTGCAACACGCTTTTCTCTTTCTCTGTAGACATTGTCTGCTCATTCTGTTCGTTATCCATATCTTCTTCGTCCTTATTATTTAATATCTAACGATTTTATTGTAGCTCTACTCCACGGGAAATTCAAGTGTTATTTTCCCAAGCCTGCCATTTCTGAATTCATCAATCACAAGAGACGCCGCTTTGCTATAGTCCAGGTCCCCGCCCTTTTTTACACAGTTGCGGTTCTTCGCAATCTCTCCTAAAATCTCCGCCGGCGTCTGCTCCTCCAACACCTCATACCGCTGCGCAAGCAATCCCGGATAATTTTCACGCAAAATTGTAATCAGCTCTATGGACAATTCGTCAATATTTAAAATTTCATCCTTGATAGAGCCAACCAATGCCAGAAACAGGCCTACTCTCTGGTCTTCAAATTTGGGCCATAAAATTCCCGGCGTATCTAAGAGTTCCACATTCTTGTTCAGGCGAATCCACTGCTTTCCTTTTGTGACGCCCGGCTTATTTCCGGTCTTTGCACACGCCTTCCCGGCATACGTGTTGATAAACGTAGACTTCCCGACATTTGGAATTCCCACTACCATTGCCCGCACCGGACGATTTTTGATTCCACGCTTCCTGTCGCGCTCAATCTTTTCCTTACAGGCATCCATGATGACGTTGCTGATCGTCTTCATTCCCGCCTTCGTCCTCGCATCCAACTTTACCACAAAAAATCCTTTTTCCTGGAAATAAGACGCCCATGCCTGATTCTGCTCCTCGTTTGCCAAATCCGCCTTATTCATCAGAATCAGCCTTGCTTTTTGCCTGCCCAGGTCATCAATGTCGGGATTCCGGCTGCTTAAGGGGATGCGGGCATCCACCAGCTCAATCACAAGATCTATTAATTTTATGTCCTCCTGCATCTGACGTTTCGCTTTCGTCATATGCCCCGGATACCATTGAAAATGCATATTCCACCTCCTACTTTAACAAGCCCATCCTGTCCCACGGCGACACTCTCAGCCAGGCCTGCCCGGTAATGTATTCTTTCTTCACATTTCCAATGCTGGCATAACGGCTGTCCTCGCTGTTATTGCGGTTATCGCCCATCACAAAATATTCATCTTCGCCCACAGGAATCTCATTCTCCGCCAGCATGGCATTCTCAATCTTCTCCGTCTCAACTGCATCCGTAAACAGCTCCCCATTGACATAGATTGCGCCGTCCTTAATCTGTACCGTATCTCCCGGCACCGCTATCACGCGCTTGACATAGTAATGGGATTTCTCATTGCCGTTCGGCTGGAATACCACCAGGTCATTCTGTTTGGGGTCAAAAAGCTTGTACACAAAACGGTTTACCAGCACTTTCTCACCACTCTCAAGCGTTGGGGACATGGACGGCCCGATGACCGACACACGAAATCCAAAAAAATATACCATGATAATTGCCGCCGCGATGGTCAGCAGTATTTCACATATCCAGACTGCAATTTCTTTCAGCAGCCCTATATTTATTTTTCTTTTTTCCCGGTAAAAACTCAGGCCGGATGTTCTTCTTCTCATAGTCAATTGCTCCTGATAAGAAAAAAGGAACAAATACAATTGTAGTTGTCCCTTTTCCTGTTTCAATTTGTCATGAATTATTTCACTAATTCTTTGACTTTCGCTCTCTTTCCTACGCGGCCTCTCAGGTAATTCAGTTTTGCACGTCTTACCTTACCACGGCGAACTACTTCGATCTTCTCTACGTTCGGAGAATGCAAGGGCCATGTCTTCTCAACTCCAACACCGTTAGAAAACTTCCTTACAGTGAAAGTCTCCCTGTTGCTTCCGCCCTGTCTCTTCAGCACGATTCCCTCGAAAATCTGAATTCTCTCACGGTTTCCCTCTTTAATCTTGCCATGCACCCTTACGGTGTCGCCTACGTTAAAGGAATCTACTTCCGATTTCAACTGTTCCTGCTCAATGTTCTTAATAATTTCTGTTGCGTTCATTCTGTGACCTCCTATTTCATTAGATGTTCTTAATACACATGGTAACAGAGGACCATCACTTTCTTGTCTCACATTTCGATATTTTACCATAACTTACGCAAAATAGCAAGAAATATTTTTGCAGCGTTATATAGCAATAATTTATAACACATAATAATAGGGACAAATATTTTCATAATGTCCATCTTTCATCCGAAAGCCGCCCGGGATAATTCCAAGTGAAATAAATCCCAGTTTTTCATATAGGCGCCTGGCATAAATATTACTTTCAACCACAGCGTTAAATTGCAATATTTGAAACATATGTTTCCTGGCCTGATGCAGGCTGTCTAAGACAAGTTTCTCCCCAATTCGCTGTCCCCGGCTCGTAGAACATACCGCATAGCTTGCATTGCAGATATGTCCGCATCGCCCGACATTATTGGGATGAAGGATATAAAGGCCATAAATGTCATGGTTGTTTTCATCTTCCGCAACCGCAGAATATGTCTGAGATGCAAAAAAATCAGCGCCTGTTTTTCCGTCTAATAAATCCTCCTGTGGGAATGCGACGCCCTCTTCTACCACTTCGTTCCAAATTTCAATCATTGTATCCAAGTCGTCTTTTTTATAGGCTCTTACTATCATGCTGTCATCCTCCAAACTTCAATCTGTGCCATTCAAAATGATATCATTTCACGTCTTATTTTATCTGATTTTCTCCGAGGCGTAAAGGAAATATCCGATACTGTTCACTCATAATTCCAATCTTTACGCCAAAAGAAACTGCTATTCTTTACAATGAAAATAATGAGTGTTGACATCCGACAGCAAAACATATTATAATTCCACCATACACAATCGTGTATTCTAACTTTCATTTGCTTTTCAGCAAATAAAATATTCCACTTTATTCAAATTATATTAAAACAACAGGAACACTTTATCAATGCTATATTTCAGAAAGAAGGGATTTTTATCAGAAATGAAACACAATCACACTTTAAGCAGAAAAACATACCCGAAGAAAAAACCAAAGACAGAGAGTCGCACAGACAAATCTATGACAGGATATTCAAACGTATTTTTTCCCTGTCAGATACTGCAATTATCCATTTAATTAACGGTCTCTTTGACCAGAATTTCCCACCGGACAGCTGTGTTACATATCCAAACAAAGAATTTATCCTGCCATGTTTGAAGGGCAGGATTGCAGATATTATCGTTGTTATAAATAACACCTATGCCTTTCATCTGGAAGCTCAAATGGAAAAAGATGACAGGATTGTCCTGCGTGCTTTCGAATACGGATTTTACTTTGCGTTATCTACACAGGAACAGTCAAGCCATCTATATTTTCCAGAACCCTCCATTATTTATTTAAATAAAAAAAATGGTATTCCAGAAGAAAGTGTACTGCATATTTGTTTTGGCAGCCAGGGAAATTTTGATTACCATGTAAAAAATTTTTTGTATCTTGCGCACAGCACAGAGAACTTAAACCGCCGGAAAATGGCCGTCCTTATTCCCTTTCAGGTATTGCGTTTACGCAGTATGTTACGGCATTGGAAACGTTGCGAAAAAAAGAAAATACCTTTTGACAGTTCAACATTCTATCAGTTGCAGGCACAAATCAATGGTGATATAATAAGAAGTATTAAATTAAATCTTGAACTGGGAAACATCACGGAAGACGATGCTGACCAGCTTTATGATTTAACAGAAATGCTGCGTGAACACATTTGTAAAGATTTCAAACCGCAGGGAGGTGAAGAAATTATGAATCCATTACTACCCGGAGCTCTGGAGCTTCCAAATGACAAATATCGTTTCCGCATAGATGAGCTGGTAAAGGAAAACAAACGATTTGCTGATGAAAATGCAAGATTTGCTGATGAAAATGCAAGATTCGCTGATGAAAACGCAAGATTAAAAAAACGGATTGCTGAATTAGAATCCCGTTCTATGTAAATCCATCTCAAAATTTAAAAATATAATTCAGGTATCAACATACCTCGCAAATATATCAGGAGCCGGAGAAAATATTCTCCGGCTCTCTGGTTCAGGATAACCTTGACCTACAGCATCCTGCATTTGCTCTGTCACTATTTTTTGATTTTAATCTTTACAGTTGCTTTCTTGTTCGTACCATCTGTTGATGTTACTGTAATTTTTACGGTCTTGCCTTTGCCGGCTTTCTTCGTGGTTACCTTGCCTTTGCTGGTAACTGTTGCCCACTTCGTGTTTGAAGATTTATAGGACAATGTCTTGTTTACCTGTGACTTCTTCGCCTTCTTGTTTGTCAGCGTGATGGTCGGCTTAAGGGTTACCTTCTTGCCAGCTTTTACGGTCATGGTCTTCTTCTTGAAGGAAACTTTCTTCACACCGTATTTGAAAATCTTAATGGTCAGCTTATTGCTTACCTTGTTGCTGCCATCATTGGCGGTCGCCGTAATGGTCACTTTCTTGCCGGCTCCGGCTTTCTTCGTGGTTACCACGCCCTTGTTGTTTACCGCCGCATATTTCGGATTGGAAGACTTAAAGGTTAACGCTTTGTTTGTTGCATTATTCGGCAAAACAACTGCCTTCACATTTGTCTTCTTGCCCGCCATGATATTCTTGTTGTCTGCGGTAAGCTTAATGCTGGTGACCTTCACCTCTGCGCTCTTTACCGTTACTTTGCATACCGCAGTCTTGCCGCCTGCCGCTGCTATGATGTCTGCCGTTCCGCTTCCGACTGCCGTAACTTTTCCGTTCTGGTCTACGGTGGCTACATTGCCGTTGCTGGTGCTCCATACCGGTTTGCTGTCGGTTGCATCCGCCGGGTTCACGGTTGCCGTTAATGCTGCCGTTCCACCTATGGTAAGCGTCAGGGTTCCCGGATTGACAGCTATGTCTGTCACTGCCACATAGGGGCTGCCCTTCAGGTTCTTAAAAGCTGTCCAGAGCTTGCCGTACGCTGCTTTCACTGCTGCTTCGTCTGCATTTTCCGGAAGATCCTTAACTTCTGCCAAGGCTGCCAGGGTTGCCGTCCATGCTGACGGTACATAGTCTTCCTTGTTCAGTCTGTCCATATCCCTCTCCACATCAGAGATAAGGGTTGCAAGCGCCTCCCTGTCAATGACAATCGGCTCAAATGCTGCCATAGCTTTCTTCAGGTTCCTGTATGCCGTGGTTGTCTGTTCCGTGGTGGACTCTGCTGTCAGCGCTTTCACTGCTGCCAGGGCATCCTGCATATCTTTCCAGACTTTCGCTGTGTATTCAAATTCGTTCTTGCCCTCTAAGAGTTTTTCTGCGTCAGCGGCAAGTTCTTCTGCCTGTTCCTTCGTGTAAGTCTTGGGCTTGAATGCGTCATATGCTTCCTGCAATTTATCCTTTTGCTCATCTACAGTTTCCTGGCTCACATCATCAGACATTGACTCTGCCGCCTCAATCTCAGCTGCCAGCTTGTTCCATACGCTTTCTTCATACTCATCTTTTTCATCTTCCGCTCTCTTCATTGCATTTTGAGCCTTCGTAATCAATGCGTATAATTCTGTCTTGTCACCGCGTGGCACAAGTGTTCCGGTTCCGTCTGTCTTCATGGCCGTTTCCAGAGCTGCCTTCTGCGCCACCATATTGTCGCCTGCCGCATTGTATGCTGCCCTGGCCGCATCCCTGATGGTTACAAAGCTTGCCCAGGAGGCTGATGTATAGTCTCCTTCTATCAGTTCAACCGCCTGCTCCAGCAGTTCCTTCAGCGCTGCCCTGGCCGCCTTTAATTCCGCAGTAAGGGTTCTTAATGTACTGTCAATGGTCACAACTTTATTTTTCTTATTCAGTCGGATGGTCGCTTTGAGCACAACCTTCGCTGTTCCTGTAGCCGGAAGGGTAACTGCTGCCGTGCCTTTTTCTTCATCAAAGACAATCATATTGCTTTCTGCGCCTTCTTCATCCTCTGCCGCCCAGCGAATCGTCTCGCCCTGCGGGCCGGTTACCGGAATCTGAATTGTCTCATCCGTAATCATCATCGTGTACTTGCCTACATTTTCTCCCGTGCCTGCCTCTGCAAGGAGCTCATCTGCAAGGTCTGCTGCTGCCGCGTCAAGCTGTGCGTCCACTTCATAATCATAGATATCTTTTACCTGTTCTGCTGCAAGGCTTGCATTGTAAATGCGCAGGTACTTCACATTGCCCTTGTAATCAGGGTCATCCGCACCTTCCTTATTCCATGCATACATACCGTTGCCCAGGTAAATATGTTCTTCTTCCGGATGTGCGGCAAACGCCTCTTCCAGAGAAACGCCCATGGTTCCTTCCTTCTGTTTGACACCATCCACATAGAACACAAGGTCTGTCTCTGTTACCACACAGGTTATGAGATGCCATTCTGCCGGTGCAAAAGTAATGTTGCTAACGCCTGACACTTCGCTCCAGCCTTTCTTTCCGGTATCTACCTGAAGGGATGCTCCCTTGTTCGTACGGATCGTAAGATGGTTGGAGGAAGACATCGTATGCCCGGATCCCAGGCTGAATACGTTATTTCCACCGCCGCTGGCCTGTGCATTTGCCCAGAAGGAGAACGTCATGTTGTTCGTTACCGTCATGTCCTTCGGAAGTTCCATATAATTTTTAAGTCCCTTGTCGCTTCCCGGGAAGGACGCTCCGGTACTTCTGTCAAATCTAATGTCTCCATTTACCCTTGCATCATGTCCATTGTCTGTTGCATCTTTGGCATCTTTCGTCAGCGGATAGTACGCTGCCATGGAACCGCTCATTTCTTCAAAGTTTTTCAGCACGAGTTCCTGCTCTGCCAACTTCTCAAGATCTTCAATCGCCTTGTCTACCACATCGCCTGTTGCTTCATTTTCTTTGCCCTGCGTAGCCAAAACTTCTTCTGCATCGTCAATCACTGTTTTCCATGCCTGAAGAGAGGCTGATGTATAAATTCCAGCTGCTTCTGCGGCGTCATAAGTTTCCTTCGCTGCATTCAATGCCTCTTCCAGTCCGGCGAAATTAGTAATTCCGGATTCGTAATACGCTTTATAAGTAACGGTTGCATCCGCTACTGCTACGTCTTCCGCTGCCGGGTTCTCAATCTTTGTTGTTCCCTGATACCAGCCAGATTTCTCTTTGTTGAGAATGTATTTTACGTTGTCTTTCTGATAACTGCTGTGCGGCGTATACTTATAAGCGTCTGCTGCCGCTTCACCAAGCAAACTGCTCGGAAGAAGTTTTTCTGATGTGCTCTCCTCCGGCGTCTGCGCATCGCCCAGGTAAATTTCCACAGATTTCTTCACGTAGCCGGACTGCCAGCTAATCTTGTGGTTAGTAATCTTAAATCCCTGTTTTAACGCTCCAACCTTATCAATGATACCGGTTTTAATTGCCCGGAAAGTCATTGCCTCCTCTGGATTCGTCACTTCTGTCACGCTTCCATCAGGAGCATATACCCAAACACGGTAGGAGCCGTTACGTACGACTGTTTCTTCTGTCGCCGGCGTATCCTCTGTTGCTTCAGTTCCCGGAGTTACCAGTACATCAGTCGTATCCAGCCTTGTACGCACATGATATGTGCTGGTTCCATCATGGGTGATTGTACTGTTCTCAGGATAATCTTTGCTTCCACTATCCGAAGCACTGCCTCCTTTACCGTTTCCACCGTTTACAATAAACTTGCCTCCGGTAAAACGTGTGGATGTTGCACACCACCAGTTTGCGCCCGCATCATCTGTAATTCCTTTGTCATAATACTCGACTGCTGAAAGGTCTCCAAGCGCTCCTGTCACCTCAATATCATACTCTGTCTCAATAACTCCCTTATAGCCGTTTTTAAACTTCGTCTTTTTGTTATTATTATTCGCTGCCATATCAGCCACAGCCTCATCACATTCAAAAATATGAAGTTTCACCTGGCACTTAAATCCTGCTGCAGAACCATTGATGGTATGTTCGCCCGGTGTAAGTTTGGAATAGTCGTCCCACAGAATCGGTACGTCAATGGCAACGTCTTCCGTACCTTCTCCGCCTTCTGCAGGTGGCTGCTGCTGACCATCGTCCGCACTGACAGTACCCTTCACCGTCTTTGGAATGAATGGATCATTGCCCTGAATCATATATACGGTATCTTTGGGAACCGTACTGAAATCTACGTTTCCAACTGGAAGTTTCTTACAAGATACTGTAATTGTCTGCGTGCCTTCTGCGGTAACGTCAACAGTAAGTTTTTCCTGTGTATTCGCCTCCTCATCACACTTATAAGCCGCATCCGCTGTTGAGAATATGCTCTCTTTTACTTCATACGTGTATTTCGTTCCTACTTTACAATATTCTGTCTCTGTCTTTACCGTCTTGTTGCTCTCGTCCACATAATTAATTGCAACTGGTTTTGCAAGCCTTACGGTAAATGATTTGCTGTCGCTGCCGTTAAATACTTCCTTGTCTGTCTTTGCAGTCAGCGTCACTTCACTTCCGTCTAAGCCCTTAACCTCTCCAACTTCTCCATTTACTGCAATCTTATCCTGTTTGTCGGAGGTCCAGGTAAGCGTATGACCCTTGAATGTTTTCGGGAGAACGAGATCTTCCGTAATGTAATCATAACTCTCATTCTCTCCCAGCATACCGATCGCATTTGCATCGGCATCCTTCACATACAGGGCGCGAACCTGATCGGCGTGCAGCGCCGTGTCATAAATGTTCACATCATCATATAAACCGTCAAATTCCAGATCCCAGAAATTGACACCGAGATTGATGCCCTGATCTGCACCGTTCATAATCTCTTCATTTTTATTTGTAAATACGAAGGAATTCACCAGCTCACCATTCAAATAAAAGCTGACTGTGTCCTGGAGCTGAGTAATCGTAAGCATTGACCACTGCTTTTCCTCGGCCGTGAACTCCGTCTGGGTCTTTTGATTATCAAAATAAGCGTTCTTCGGCGTATTTGCCCATACTCTTGCCTTGGAACTGTCAGCTCCACCATTTCCCGATACTGCCATCCATCTCTGGCTTGTTCCATTTCCATGTCCAAGAGCCAGAATTGCTCCATTTCCATGAAATGCCTTTGCATTATCCGGCTTAATCCACGTAGAAACAGTGTAAGCAGAACCAAGGTTTTTCTCTTTCAATTCAAGGCCATAGCCTGGCTGGTCTACCACGGTTACTTCTTTTTCCTCTCCATCTACCGTCTGTGTTTCTTTTTTATATGTAGTAGATTTCGTATGTACAGCCTTGCCAACGCCATCCTTGCCAGGCGCATATGCTACCGTGCCCTTATAGTCTTCCAGCCCCTTTGTGATTGCTTTCGCTCCCTGCAGGCTGCCTTCACCATTTTCCTCAAATGTATAAGTCGCAATCGGGGTAAACATCTGTTCCGGGGTCTTTACCGTTATGTTGAGTTTTTTACCCTCATAGTTCTGCCCATCATATCTGAGCGTGGGCGTAATCACTGCCGTACCTGCTCCCACTGCTGTCACAACACCCTCGTCATCTACCGTTGCAACCGCCTCGTCGCTGGATTGATATCTGAGCTGCCTCTTCACTGATGCCGGAATTGTGTTAATTGGCGTAATATTAATAGTATCGTTTACACCCAGATTATAGTCTGTGCCTGCCGGTCCCTCAATAAGTCCGTTCGCAATCGCATCTTCTACTACCGCACGCTTACCAATGGTTTCCGCCTGCGCATCGGTTAAAGCACCATCATAAACGGTGAATTCGTCGATATAGCCATTGAAAGATTCACCTGCCTGCATACCGCCCCAGGTTGCAAACCCAATAAAGAACGTACTATTTGACAAATCTGGCACTCCTGTTGTCATCGCCTTCTCCTGTATGCTCTCCCCATTGACATACATTTTCAATTTCGTCTCATTCATGACTACTATGACATGTTTCCACTTATCCGCATTCGTAACATTGGCAGCCGAACTCTCTATATCGGCTCCAAACCTCTCCCAGTTGTCTGTTCTACCTACATAGCATTCTGCCCTTAATTTCCCAGAATGGTCAAACGTGCCAACATACTTACAGTCATTCCCTGACTTATCAGCTTCTGACGCAAAATATGCCCAACCCTGTCCTGCTACTCCACTTGCCATTGTAGTTGTAGGAACATAGCTCCAATAAGAAACGGTCAGTGCCGTCTTGCCGCTGCCGTCCGGATTCTTCAGCGCCCCTGCCGGAACTTTCAGATACGCGCCCTTAGTATTGTCATTTGCCGTTATTTGTGTTCCACGGTTTACATTATTCAGGCGTAACGCTCCTTCGCCTACTTTTCTTACGCTCGTAGAGAGTTCTGCCACATGCTGTGTATTTGCAGCATCATCACGTGTGACAATCTGAGCTTTTACTCCATTGCTACCGTCCGTGATATCCTCATCAAAACTAAAATACATCAATTTCTCCGGCATCGTTTCCTCTTCGGTATTGCCCGAATCACCGGAACCTTCCCCTTCCACTGCGTACGCAAACTGAGCCGGCATCAGCGTCAACACCATTGCCAGACTGAGTACGAGCGAAAGGGCTTTTTTCCATAAACCTCTTCCTCTTTCCATAATCCTTTTCCTTTCTGCAGTAAAACTGCATCATACCATTTGTTTTGCTTTCCGATAACCTATGTGCACTGCGGCGAATCTGATATCTGGCGACATCAGTTCTTACACATATTATCTGTCGGGACATCCCCGACGTATCTCCTTCCTCCTTTCATGATAAGTTATCATTTTCAAATTTTATCACTACCAAACATCTTTTTCAAGCATTTTTACTAAATTTTGTGTGATTTACCTTGGATTTGTGGAGATTATGTACTACTAATTATTGTATAATATAATACTAATAAATTATAATGCTATAATTTCCAAATACAAAATACAAAAAAATTATAGAAACTGTTGCTATACACAAACAAAACGGACTAATTCTTTCCTACACAATAAGGCAAAAAAGCAGTGAATCATGATATGATCCCTGCCTTTCATTATTAGCTATATTTCTGTTCTTTTATTTACCCGTTCTGCATCAGATGTGATACTCCTCATACAGTTTCTTCTGGTACGATTCATCCTCTATGCTTTTTCTCAGCTCATCTATGCGGTTCTCGTCCAGCAGCCTTTTATGCAGACGTTTCAGGCGGTCTTCTCCTTCTTCCATTCCTGTTCTGTGACCTTCTTCCACCCCCATTCTATGTCCTTCTTCCATTCCTGCCTGATGTCCTTCCTGATACGACAGTTCCTTCTCATTCCTGATATGCTTTTCCTCGTCATATTCAAAGATGCTCATCGCTATCGCCTCCGCTCGATTCTTCGACAGGAATTCTGCAAGGATTCCATTCTGGATGCAGTAGTCTACCGCATCCTCCACCGCCTGCGCAAGTTCCTTCTCCTTCGCACGCTCCCTGACCTGTTCCACATACTGCGCATATTCCTTCAGCATCTGACACGCCTCCATCAGTTCCGGGTTGCTGTCCGCATTGATGTTGTATGCCGTCACGACCAGTTCCAGTTCCGGCTGTCCTCCTTCGTTGGTCCTTCCCTCAAAGGCATCCGACAGCCTTAATATACGCTTTTCCGGCTGGGGCTTTATGCCGTTATAGAATATGACAAACCTTGGCGCAGGTATCTTTACCAGCACGGAACTGTACAAATCTTCGTCCCTGATCAGGCTCTGCAGGACATGCGTCACATAAATCAGATCCCGCAGCGGCATATTCGGGTTAAACGTAGACTGGTGCTCATAGAGCATCAGCTCCGAGCTGAACACGAAAGAAATGTCATTCCTGTAATTCATGTATACTGCATTCTCCAGCGTTGTGATCTCCAATCCTTCCGTGTCCGTGTAATCTGTCCCGTTAAGTGCATTATACAGGCTCAGAAGGTTCTCCTTATCCGAAAACAGCATCCGGAATATCGTGTCCTTGTAGTTGCTTTTTACTTTTACTTCTTCCATCCGGTATCCTCCTTGAATGTGGCCCCTGAAAAAGAGCGTTCGACATATACTGGAGGATTCTTCAGAACCTCCAGCTCATTTGATTTGGTTGTTATAATTGAAAGCATGGATTTCCTGAAATCTCAGATTTTGAAGATGTTACAAGATATGATGCAAGAAAATATGCTTTTGATTATCCTATCATGAATAATCCGTTTTGTAAATAATTTTTCTCTGTTGAAATAAAAAATACCCTATCCAGATATAAGAAATCCGGTCCACCGGGAGGCGCCGCAATGCACATAGGTTTACCCATTTGTGCGAAACATATGGTATGATACCCGGTGGACCGGAGATTCCTAACTATAGAAATATCCGACTATGGAAATTTCTGAAACCAGAAATTCCTGACTATTTTGTAAGTTTAATCTTTACGACTGCTTTCTTGTTCGTGCCGTCCGTGGACGTAATCGTAATCTTTACGGTCTTGCCCTTTCCAGCCTTCTTCGTCGTTACCTTGCCCTTGTTGGTGACCGTTGCCCACTTCGTGTTCGATGACTTGAAGGACAGCGTCTTGTTGGCCTTCTTGCCGTTCGTCTTTACTGTCGCCTTGATGGTGACTTTCTTGCCGGCCTTGACCTTCAGGGATTTCTTCTTGACCGTCACCTTCGTAACGGCATTCTTCATGATCTTAATCTTGATGGTCTGTTTCTTCTTGCCTGCATCATTTGCCGTCGCCGTGATGGTTACGGTCTTGCCTGCTCCGGCTTTCTTCGTCGTTACCACGCCAGTTTTGGCATTTACGGTTGCCCACTTCGCATTCGATGATGCAAAGGTTATGCCTTTGTCTGTTGCGTTGCTGTTTACCACTGCCTTGACCGTCGTCTTCTTTCCGGCAGCCACGTTCTTGTAGGTTGCGGAAAGCTTGATATTGTTTACAAGCACAGAATTTGTCACTACTGACCTCGCCAATGCAGCTTTCTTCGCATTCAGGTCTGCAAGCGCAGCGTCTACTTCTGCCAATGGCCTGACCAGAAATGCTGCTTTAATCAACCTCCAGATCGATATGGAACTGCTTTAGGATT
>CAJUOE010000139.1 GCA_910587895.1 uncultured Lachnospiraceae bacterium | reverse complement strand
GTAGTATTAGGAAAACCGGGAAAGGAACGGTGAAACCTGATGCTGCTATTATTTTATTCTATAATTAAGATAAGGGTGGGGGTGTTATTATCAAACGGCAATTTAAGATCAGATTAAGAAGAGGAATTATATTTTTGACGCTGGCGGTGATGCTGGCAGTGATTTCGGGCATGTTTTTACCGGAGGGAATTCGGGCGGCAGATAAGAGGAACGTGAAGGTCGCGTTTTTCCCGATGGATGGTTATCATATCAAAGAGGGAGAGCAATACGACGGCATGGACGTCCGGTATCTCAACGAATTATGTGGATATGTGGACTGGAAAGTGGAATACGTGGAGTGTACAAGCTGGGACGAAGCGCTTAAGCTGCTGGCGGATAAGCAGGTGGATCTGGTGGGTTCCGCCCAGTTTTCCGAAGAGCGGTGTAGAGTTTTTTCATGCTTTCTCTTGAATAATGTGAATAAATAATTATAGTTTTGCTTCGTTGTGTAATGTTCATGATGTTTTTTTATGATGAAATGGAGGTGAGATAATCAAAAGTAAAGTTTGCAAGAGCGTTTTTGAAATAGTCCGGTTCTGCCATAATTACCTCCCAAAAGGTTTTGTACAAGGCTATTTTAACCGGGAGGGATGGCTTTAGGCAATTGTTTTTTTTTAGATCCATTCATTGACAAGGGAAGGCTTTTGTTCTATTGTAAATAGTAAGGAGGTTATGGGTCATGAAAAAATTATTGATTACAGGAATTGTTTGTTCCATGGTATTGTCTGCGCCCATTTCGGCAGCGGCAGCAGAGATACAGCCGACTTGCAGTATCGGGGGATGTCATGTCGGGGAATGTTTTATGGATGCTGATGCTGATGGGATGTGCGGGGATCATTGCTTTACAGATGAAGATGGTGATGGCGTATGCGACAACCATTGTTATATAGACGAAGATAATGATGGCATTTGCGATCACTATATTGATGATGATTCAGACGGTGTTTGCGACCATTGCCATGAGCATGGCAAGCCGGTACAAAAGGAAGTTCGCAGCAGAAGATCAGGGCATCATTCCGGTCGCCGCTCGGGGCATCACGGAGGCCACTGTAGGTAAATAAGAATGAAAACGGAAACGGGCATGGAAGAGTGTATGATTGTACACAGTTTCCATGCCTGTTTTTTATGGCGCCATCAATAAAGAGGCATGTACGGTAAGGAAGTAGCAGCAAATTTTCCGAAGCAAGGAACAGATAGAGGAAAGCCGGGCCAGTATATAAGAAAGAGCTGCCCTTGGTGGACAAATAAAATTTCTGATAGTATAATCCAGATCAGATAAAACAAACAAAGGAGAAACAAGGTGCTGACAATAGGGACACATATGTCAATTGCAGGGGGGATTGCACAGGCGGCAAAAAACGTTGTGGATATGGAAGCAAACACGATGCAGATATTCAGCCGCAATCCAAGGGGATCGGGATACCGGATTTATGAGAAAGAGGAAATTGGTAAATTTCAGGAGATACGCAGGGAGCGTCAGTTTGGGCCATTGCTTGCCCATGCACCGTATACGTTAAATCTGGCAAGCAGTACAGAGAAAACTTATGAATTTGCCTGTATGGTTATCCGGGAAGATGTTGCCAGGATGGATGCTCTGGGAATTGAAAATATTGTCTTTCATCCAGGCAGCCATACAGGGATCGGGGCAAAGGCAGGGATTGCCAATATTATTGCAGGGCTTGACCAGGCAATTACCGGGCAGGAGAATTTGATGATCCTTTTAGAAACCATGTCAGGAAAGGGGACGGAAATCGGGAGAAGCTTTGAGGAACTGAGGGAGATCAGAGATGGAGTGAGGCACCCGGAAAAGATAGGGATCTGTTTGGATACTTGTCATGTATTTGCGGCCGGATATGACATTGTGGAGGATTTGGATGGTGTGCTTCGGGAGTTTGACCGTATTTTAGGGATTTCTCTGCTTCGGGCAGTTCATTTAAATGACAGTATGATGCCTTTTGGTTCCAGGAAAGACCGTCATGCTGTGTTTGGCGGCGGAGAGATTGGTGCGGAAGCCTTGCTTCGTGTGATGGAGCACCCCCTTCTTTCCCATATCCCATTTTATTTGGAAACGCCGCTGGATGATCAGGGACATAAAGAAGAGATTCATAGGATCAAGGAAGAACTGGCCAAAAGAGGAAAGCTTTGAAAGGCGGGATCACACGGTGGTAAGGATAGAAAAGGAGCATTTTTCATTAAGGCAGATCTGTGAATCAGGGCAGTGTTTTAGGCTGGAGCTGCTGGAAGAAACGGAAGGCCAGAGGGGGAAGGTAAGCAGAAGGTATGGGCTGGTAGCCTTCGGGAAGTATTTGATGGTCAGCCAGTGCGGAAGCTATGTGGAATTTTTTTGTTCCAGGGAGGAGTTTGATTCCATCTGGAAAGGATATTTTGATTTGACGGAGGATTATGGAAGGCTGATCGCATCCATCGACCCCGGGGATGATTATCTTTGCAGGGCGGCGGCATTTGGCAGTGGAATCAGGTTGCAGAGGTAAAAGGCTGTAGTCCACGTTATATTAAGAAAATTATACAAGATGGGAAATTAAAGGCGGTAGACTGTTAATAGCAAAAACCGGAAAACT
>CAJUOE010000138.1 GCA_910587895.1 uncultured Lachnospiraceae bacterium | reverse complement strand
CGTTCCCTGGGCGAACAAATCGTCAATGTAAGACTCCAGATAAGGATTTGCCACCTCATCAGCAAATGGCTAGACAGGCATAACAAGGACAACAGATAGCCTGGTGGGTGCTTTGCCACTGTAAAAAGAAAAGAAAAATCCCTCGACTGTACGCCATTACAGCCGGGGGATTTGTTCTCTTGTCCAAATGGACTCATCATTACTTTTTGCCTAATGGCATTATAGCATATGCAAATTTTAATTGCAAGATACATTTTTTTGAGACAGTTTCCTCATTAGATTACAAGTGAACAGTAACCTCATGAAACCCGCACTGCCGTCTCCAGGGCAATTTCTATCATATTCCCAAAACCAGTCTGCCGCTGCTCAGATGACAGCTCCTCTGCGCGGTAAAGATGATCGGAAACCGTGAGGATGCAGAGTGCGTGCTTGCCTGCCCGTGCTGCGTTTAAGTAGAGCGCGCCGCTTTCCATTTCCACGGCAAGTACGCCCATTTTTTTATAACAGTCCTTGGGGCGTTCCGTATAGAAGGCGTCCTCAGAGAGGATATTTCCAACCTTTACATTTGCGCCAAGCTCCTTCGCTGTCTCCACTGCCGTACTGAGCAGCCCGTAGTCCGCCAGAGGCGCCAGATGGCCGGGACAGTTAAACTGATCCGGATAATCGGAGACGACGGTCGCGCCCATGCCAATCACGATGTCCATCACATTTACATCATCCTGAATCGCTCCCGCCGAGCCTACCCGGATAATGTTATCCACATCATAGAAGTGGAACAGCTCATAGGAATAAATGCCAATCGACGGCATTCCCATGCCGGAGCCCATCACGGACACTTCCCTGCCCTTATAAATTCCGGTGTAAGCCAGCATTCCGCGTACCTGGTTGACGCAGCGCGCATTTTCCAGGTAAGTTTCTGCAATGAATTTTGCCCGCAGCGGATCGCCGGGCATCAAAACCGTCTTTGCAAAGTCGCCTGCCTTTGCCTCAATATGGGGTGTTGGTATGTTTGCCATAAATGTTTCCTCCTTTTTATAAAAATGAATCTAAAATATCCACGATATTCATCAAATATGGTTCTATAATTTCCGCAAGATCTAACATAAGCGCCGCCAGGCTCGCGCAGATGGCAACGGTGAACAGTCCCTTCCCGCGGTACGCTAACCCAAGGGCTACAATCACGCCCACCGCCGCAGAAACGAAAGATCCAGTCGCAAAGAAGACCGCCGGAAACGTCATGGCGCCCAGAACCGTATAAGGAATATACGCCAGAAACGAACGGATATATTTATTTTCTATCTTTTTATGAAATATTACAAATGGAAATACCCGGATCAGATACGTCACAACAAACATCACCAAAAGGTACATCCAAAACACGCCAATGTCCATCATGCTTCCTCCTGTTTTTCTTCATCCATGGGAAAAAAGAACGCTCCGATTGCCGAGGCCAAAACGGCGCAAATAATCACTGCAAAGCCACTGGAAATATTTTTAAGCCCCGGCAGGAAATACAGCGCAAAGCTAAATGCAATTGCCAGCAAGGTAATCTTAAAAATACGGCTGTCGCTTTTCATTGCCGGAACAATAATCGCAATGAACATGCCATAGATGGCAAGCCCCAGCGCATCGCTGAAATTTTACTGGCGCAGGCATCGGGAGCGGAAAAAGGATAAGACAGACAGGAACGGATAAAAGAGGGGATCACTATGCAGCGTTATTTTCTGGTTTT
>CAJUOE010000137.1 GCA_910587895.1 uncultured Lachnospiraceae bacterium | reverse complement strand
TGCGTATGATGTTTCGCTGTATGCCGGGAATACACTCTATCGGTACTTCGATTCCAAGATCGCCACGAGCTATCATTATGCCATAAGAAGCCTCGATTATCTCGTCAATGTTGTCAACTCCCTCCTGATTTTCTATCTTTGTAATCTTTTGCATCAGATACCATCTGGCTGATTTTTTTATATGTTTTGCTGCCATCATTATAATAACTGGCTTTTACTTCACCATTAAGTATATGGATTGCAGCACTTGTAATAAAATAATCCTCTTCTGGGCCTTTCAGGTAGCAGTTAGCACTTGCAACAAAGTTTTCTTATATATTTCAAAAAGGCTATATTTCTATTTTTTACCAGTTGCAAATAAGAATTATGAGGTTAGTCTATTATAGAAAAGTTTGTTGCAAGTGCTACCAAACCCAAAAAGCCTTGCGGCCCAACGCTCGGGCCCGGTAGCAGTTTAGGTAGCAGGTACCAGGTCAAGTGCTGCCTGCTACCTATTTAGCAAAATTGAGAAAAGGGCTTGATAGAGGTCGCGCCTCTTGCTTATATGCGCGGAAGAACGTTAGACAATGCTTTTATCATCCTTGATGAGGCGCAGAATACTACGCCGGCACAGATGAAGATGTTTCTGACGCGAATCGGATTCGGTTCCAAAGTCGTTGTGACCGGCGACGCTACGCAGAAGGATCTGGCGCCGGGCAGCGTTTCCGGCATGGACGTGGCGCTTAAGGTTTTAAAGAAGGTGGACGAGATTGGAATTTGCCAGTTGACAAGCAGTGACGTCGTACGGCATCCGCTGGTACAGAAAATAGTAAAGGCTTATGAAGATTATGAGAAACAAGAGAGAAAAGGAAACAAAGAAAAAAACCGAAACAGAAGCAGAAACTGGAAAAGATAAAAAGACAATTCCACTGGATTATAAGTATCGCAAATTTATGCTTTTGTTCATTGCAGCCTGTACGATTGCAGAGAGCGTGGCAGCCGGGATTATCACCGGACAGCAGAACGAGCGGTATGTCATATTAGTATTTATCGGCATCATGTATGCCGTGTTATTTCTTGCCACACTGGAAATTGCCAGAATACAGATGGAATGGCTGTTTGAAAAGCTCGGTGATTGCAGGCGGATTGCCATGTGTTATGCCATTGTCTGCGTCATGGCAGTGTTATTTCTTTATCTTCCGGAGTTTGTACGCCCGGTGCTGCTTTTGAGCATGGGTATCTCCATGGTGGCGAGCCCTGCTTTCGGTATGTTATCCGGAATGTTCCATTGTACGCTCTATATTTTGTGCGGCATTGGTGACGTAAATATTCTCTTATGTTTCTTAATGCTGCTGGTTTGCGGATGCTTTGCTGCATCATTTTTAAACAAAAAAGAACATTTTCTGTGGGGAATTATCTTCCTGTTCGTGTTTACATTTGGAAGTGTCCAGTTATTTTCTTATTTGTATGCTGGCGGTCTGGATACCGATTTGATGATTTATGCTTTGTGCAATGGAATCCTCTCGGCAGCCGGGGCTGCATGGCTGTATAAAATGATTTCCGTGAAACCGAAAGACAGCCGGGAACAGGCTTTGAAAAAGATATTGTCTGAGGATTTTGGGCTGGCGCGGGAAATGAAACGTTTCTCCAGCGTAGATTACGAACATGCAAAGAAGGTATCGCAAATTTCCGAAAAGTGTGCCAGAATTGTCGGAGCAAATTCCTATATCGCGGCGGCTGGAGGCTTGTATTACCGCCTTGGCAGGCTCGACGGGAATCCTTCCGTGGAAAATGGCGTAACTCTGGCGCGGATCAATTATCTTCCGGAAGAAATCATAGAAATATTAAAGGAATATAATGGGGAAAAGAAACTGCCGTCCACAATAGAATCGGCGATCATCCATATTGTGGACAGCGTTGTGGCGAAGTTTGACGTGCTGGATAAGAGCACGCTTTCAAGTACCTGGAATCAGGATATCATTGTATATCAGACGTTGAATGAAAATTCAGCGGCAGGGCTTTATGACAAATCAGGACTGGGTATGAATATGTATTTGAAAATCCGGGACTATCTGATAAAGGAGGCGAAATTGTTATGACGCTGACACTGGAAGAAGAGGTGGAAGTTTCCTTTGGCTTTGACTATCAGAAACTTGCCGAAGAGGTGATACTGACAGCATTGGAAATGGAAGGGTTTCCGTATGAGGCGGAAATCAACCTGTTTCTGGTATCCATGGAGGGAATATGGGAAATCAACCGTGAACACCGGCAGATTGATTCCCCGACGGACGTTCTCTCTTTTCCACTTATCAGTTATCCGGCTCCCGGGGATTTCTCGAACCTTGAGCTGGACGAGGATAATTTTAATCCGGATACCGGAGAGGCGCTCCTTGGAGATATCATACTCTGTGCAGACAAGGTGAAGGAACAGGCCGGAAATTTCGGGCACAGCGAGGAAAGGGAGTTTGCTTTTCTGATTTTACACAGCATGTTTCATTTGTTTGGTTATGACCATATGACGCAGAAAGATTCTGAGATAATGGAGGCAAAACAGAATAAAATTCTGGGTCAGATGGGAATTTTAAGATAGAATGAATAAAAAATGGAGGAACTACTATGAAGAAACGTATGATGTATCTGCTACTGGCAATCTGTGTGCTTGTTACCATTGCCGGATGCGGTAAGAAGAAACAGGAAGAACAGCCCGAGCCGGAACCGGTTCAGAAAGTGGAGGAGGAACCGGAACCCGAGCCGGAACCGGAACCGGTAGACACGCATGAAGGGATGGCGAAGAGTTATCTTACCGGAGAGTGGATGGATGAGGAACAGGCAAAGAAACGACCATTGGCAATCATGATTGGAAATACTTCTGATGCGCTGCCACAGTACGGAATCTCTGCTGCAGATGTTATTTATGAAGTGCCGGTAGAGGGTTCCTATACCCGTTTAATGGCGATTTTCCAGGACTACAGCGGAATTGAGAAAATCGGCTCCGTGCGCAGCTGCCGTCATTACTTTATTTACTTTGCACGGGAATTTGATGCCATTTATACGCATTACGGACAGGCACAAAGGGGTCCTGAAAACGTAGTCTGGATCCGAAACAGCATCGGTATAAATACAGCAACGGCAAAGGGAGAAACGGTTATGGACCGTTACCTGATATGTATAGTAACATAGAACCGGGAGAAAATCAATTTCCAGAAAAGGACAGGGATATAATGGAGACGGGATAAATGGGGGATGGCCGGGGCCTTACGGTTCCGGTGAGCCGGTCTTTGCCGGCCGGGTGCAGGCCCGGGCCAGAATCAGGGTAGAAATAGGAAAAGGGCAAGAAAGGCCTGGCCCCCATGGCCTTGGCGTCTTTCAAACGCGGCGGCCAT
>CAJUOE010000136.1 GCA_910587895.1 uncultured Lachnospiraceae bacterium | reverse complement strand
CTTTATCTCTGACTCTGACGGTTCTTTTTTCCCGTTCCCCAACGCCATTTCAATGTTCCTGACTGCTCTCACCATTTCCTGCAGTTCCCCTGGTTCCAAGCTGGAACTGTGTATTCTGCTGTGCTGCGATGGAACGACCAAACTGCTTTCTCTCTTTGGTATAAGCAACGGTTGCATCCAATGCGCCCTCTGCGATACCAAGTGCCTGAGCTGCAATTCCGATACGACCGCCGTCCAATGTATGCATGGCAATCGGGAAACCTTTGCCCATCGGTCCTAAAAGGTTGTCTTTCGGAATTCTGCAATCCTCGAAAATCAATTCATATGTAGCCGAGCCGCGGATACCCATTTTCTTCTCTTTTGTTCCGAAAGAGAATCCCGGAGTATCTTTTTCTACGATAAATGCAGAGAATGATTTCTTCTTTCTTCCTCTGGCATCTACTTTGATGTCGGTAACAGCGATTACGATATAAATATCAGCCTCTTTACCATTGGTAATGAAACATTTAGAGCCGTTCAAGATCCACTCTTCGCCGTCCAATACTGCTTTTGTCTGGCAGCCCTGTGCATCGGTACCTGCCCCCGGCTCTGTCAGTGCGAAAGCTCCTAACTTCTCACCTTTTGCAAGCGGTGTAAGGTATTTCTGTTTCTGCTCTTCTGAACCATAAGTCATAATCGGGTCACAGCACAGAGATGTATGCGCAGATACGATAACACCTGTTGTACCGCAGACTTTTGAGAGTTCCTCTACACACATGATATAAGTCAGCGGGTCGCAGCCCTGTCCGCCATATTCCTTCGGAATCGGAATTCCCATAAATCCGTTCTTCTGCATCTTCTCTACTGTTCCTCTAGGGAACTTTTCAGTCTCATCCACTTCCTGTGCAAGAGGCTTTACTTCATTTTCCGCAAACTCTTTGAAAAGAGTTCTCGCCATTTCATGTTTTTTATCCAAACCAAAATCCATGATCAATATTCCTCCATGTCATATATTTTTTTGTTCCTACTGAGCGTCAACCGGTGTCTTTGTGCGGTCCGGATTGTATACGTAGAATCCTTTTCCACTCTTAGCGCCGAGATTGCCGCCACGAACCATCTTACGAATCAACGGGCAGGCACGATATTTGCTGTCCCCTGTCTCATTATAAAGTACATCCATAATTGCAAGGCAGATATCCAGGCCGATAAAGTCGCCTAACTCAAGCGGTCCCATCGGATGGTTTGCACCAAGCTTCATAGCTGCATCAATACCTGCGATATCAGAAACGCCTTCCATTTTAATGAACGCTGCTTCGTTAATCATCGGAATTAAGATACGGTTTACAACAAATCCTGCTGCTTCATTCACCTGTACCGGAGTCTTGCCGATTTCTTCGGAAATCTTCTTAATTGCATCTACCGTTTCAGCCGGGGTATTCACACCTGCGATTACCTCAATTAACTTCATGCGGTCTGCCGGATTAAAGAAATGCATACCAACCATTGGACGTGTCAGTCCGTTTCCAATCTCCGTGATGGATAAGCTTGAAGTATTGGAAGCGAAGATGCACTCCGGTTTTGCAATTTTATCTAATTCAGAGAAAGTTGTCTTCTTAACTTCCATATTCTCAAATGCAG
The DNA here is from genome assembly GCA_910587895.1 of uncultured Lachnospiraceae bacterium. Taxonomy (GTDB): domain Bacteria; phylum Bacillota; class Clostridia; order Lachnospirales; family Lachnospiraceae; genus Petralouisia. The sequence continues at coordinate 17,607 of CAJUOE010000136.1, read as the reverse complement.
CTTCCACGATCAAATCGCAGTCTGCGCAAAGGTCTTCCTTCAGGCCCGGTGTGATTTTTGCAAGGATTGCATCAACCTTTTCCTGTGCCATTTTGCCCTTCTGCACCAGTCTGTCATATCCTTTTTTGATTTTGTCCTTCCCGCCGTCAGCCCACTCCTGTTTGATATCGCAGAGTGCCACTTCATATCCATCGACCTGGGCAAATGCCTTTGCAATTCCCTGTCCCATGGTTCCTGCTCCGATAACTCCTACTTTCATTGTAGTTCCTCCTTCTATTATTCTTATAATTGCATATGAACATCCGAGAAACTAACGCCTCCCGGATGTTTGATTTCATATTATACTAATCTCTTTCTACGATGGTAGAGCATCCCATACCGCCGCCGATACACAGGGTTGCAAGACCCTTCTTAGCATCTCTTCTCTGCATCTCATGAAGCAGTGTTACAAGGATACGGCATCCGCTGGCTCCAACAGGATGTCCGAGCGCGATTGCGCCACCGTTTACATTTACTTTGCTCATATCAAACTCAAGATCATGCGCTACTGCAAGAGACTGTGCTGCAAATGCCTCGTTTGCCTCTACCAGATCCATATCGCCAATCGTAAGTCCGGTCTTCTCAAATACTTTCTTTGTGGAGGCTACCGGTCCAACGCCCATGATGGAAGGATCTACGCCGCCAAGTGCGCCTGCAACGAATGATGCCATCGGTTTTACGCCTAATTCTTTCGCTTTTTCTTCGCTCATAACAACGACTGCCGCTGCACCGTCATTGATGCCGGAAGCATTTGCTGCGGTAACAATTCCGTCTTTCTTGAATGCAGGACGTAATTTTGCAATGCTTTCTGCTGTCGTTCCCGGACGCGGGCCTTCGTCTGTATCTACAATTACAGTCTTTTTCTTCTGCTGAACTTCTACCGGTACAATCTCATCCTTGAACTTGCCGTCTGCCATAGCCTTCTCGCATTTCTGCTGGGAAGATGCTGCAAACTCATCCAGCTGTTCTCTGGTGAGTCCCCATTTCTCTGCTACGTTCTCAGCGGTAATTCCCATATGGTACTGGTTAAATGCATCCCACAATGCATCGTTTACCATGGTATCTACCAGGGTAGCATTGTTCATTCTATATCCATAACGTCCCTGCATAGCCGCATAAGGAGCCATAGACATATTCTCCATACCGCCTGCAACAACAATATCAGCATCTCCTGCCTGAATCATCTGAGCTGCCATGTTTACACAGTTCAAACCGGAACCACATACTACGTTCACGGTAACTGCCGGTGTCTCAATCGGAAGACCTGCTTTGATGGAAGCCTGACGTGCCACGTTCTGTCCAAGACCCGCCTGAATTACACAGCCCATATATACATGGTCTACCTTGTCTGCCGGAACACCAGCTCTGCTCAATGCTTCTTTGATTACGATGGAACCAAGTACCGGTGCCGGAGTTGTGCTAAGTCCTCCACCCATAGTTCCAATTGCGGTACGGCATGCGCCTGCTAAAACAACTTTCTTTGCCATTTTCTTCGTCTCCTTTTATATTTTTTATATCGTCCGGCAAGCCGGACTGGTTGGATCCTGAAAACGTTCGTACTGCCACTCATTTGGTATGTAAAGACTGTTATTTTTTTAACAATCTTTGTCCAAAAAAAAGGAAAACAGGTTTGATAACATCCTACTTGCCGCCAAATGTGCAAGATATTTTTCTAAATACTTGTGTTTCCCATGTTTTCAGCCCTCGATAAAATTATCCTAGCACATTTTGACACAAAATGCAAGAATAATCTTGTCTTTCCTGCCTATTCTATTGCCTGTTAAAAACAGTTCAGCCCGCGCCATTCGCAAAACCGCACTTACGTGCTCCCCGTTGCTTCGCAACTCCTTTTGCTCATAACCTGGCGCTCCGCTCATAGCCAGCATAACATGCTCATTCATGCCAGCATGATTCGCCCGTTATACTGGCTATGGCTGAACTGTTAATAAAAAACGTTACCCCCAATAACCGTTCCCGGAATGCTCCCGTCATTGCTCCTGAAATACAGGCAGTTTACGGTAATCCGGCCGCCCAGGACTTCCCCTGCCGCCTTCGTACACGTTCCATTTGCGCCGGCTGCCAAAACAGCGGCAAACCTGCCGCTTGCCACCGGAGAAAACTGTCCGCCCTGATAAATGACTCCCGCCACTGTATTGGGAAAACTGGAGCTGTGTACCCGGTTCATCACCACGCTGCCGACAGCAAGCATCCCGTCATAGCTCCCGCCGCCTGCCTCACATTGGATGATGGCCGCCAGCATGGAAAGGTCTGATGCGTTCGAAACCGACGCGCCGCCCGAACTTCCGCCATTTCCGGAATTCCCGCTATTTCCGGAGCCTCCGCCATTTCCGGAATTTCCTGCTTTTTTGCGTTCATTCTGCCGCCTGACCTCTTCCTCCTGGCGTTTGATTTCCTCCAGCCGCCTTTTGTCCTCTGCTGCCTTCTGGGCCTCCAGCTCTTTTTCGTATGCCTTCTGTTTCTCCATCTTTGCCGCATATCCTGCCACATCCGCCTGGGCTGCTGCGAGCTGTTTTCGCGCCGCATTAAGGTGTTCGGATGTCTCTGAAACAAGCGCAGCAACTTCCTGCTGCTGTGATTCCTGCTGCTTTTTCAAGCCGGCAAGAGACTCCTCCTGCGCGGAAAGTTCCTGTTTCTTAGCTGCAATCGTCTCTTTCGTGCCCCTGTAACGATCCAGCATATTCCGGTCATACTCCTGGATACTGGATATGTACTCTGCCTTATTCAGAAAATCAGCAAAATCTTCCGCACTGAGCAATACCTCCAGAAGTCCCTGGCTGCCCATCTCATACATGAAGCGAATGCGTTTCTTCATCGCCTCATACTGGCTCTTCTCGTCCTTCTGCGCTTTCTCCAACGCCTGTTTTGTCTGCTCCAGGTTCTGCCGCGTACTCTCAAGCTGCTGCTCCGTCGCATACAGCTCCCCCGTAATCTTTGTCAGCTTTTCATTGAATGCAGCAAGGTCTCCTTCCAGACCGCCTGCTTCCTCTGAAAGGCTGTCCGCTTTCTGCTGCGCTTCCTCCTTTTGCTGCTGTAAATCCTGAATCTCATCCTGCACCCGGTCGATCTTTTCCTGCGTTGCATCTGCAGCCGCCGGGAACATCATGCATAATGCCAAAAATGCCGCCAATCTCTTTACCAGTGTTTTCTTCAATCCTGACCGCCTCCTAAAAAACTGGAAGAATATTGTATAAATAAACGAGGAAATTTATCCGATAACCATAATATAATTGAAATGCTGTTTCTGTGCAAGAGGAAAATATCCTATATCTTGCATAGAGATTAAAGCACAGGGAAAAGCGGAGGTGTTTTTGTGCAATATATTAAGATCAACCATGTTCGACCGGGTATGCGTCTTGCCCGTCCTATTTATAATAAAAACGGCGTCATGCTCTATGAACGCGACACCCGTCTGACGCCACAGGGTATTTCCAGCATTGAGAAATTCGGCCTGTGGGGCCTTTACATTCTGGAGCCTGCCGAACCGGTTCCTCCGCTTTCCGACGAAGACGTGGAACTGGAACGTTTTCTCACCGTCTCCACCTTTCAGCTGAAAGATGACCTGACCCTGCTTTTGAACAATATGAAACCGCAGAACATCCAGTCAATGGCAAAGGAAATCCTGCGTAAATTCGGCAATTCCGAGAACAAACTCAATTTTGCCGCTACGCTGCGAAGCAACGGCGATTACGTCTACAAACACTGCCTGAATACAGCCATCCTGGCTGCCATGATGGTTAATAAGCTAAAGTATGCCTATCCGGAACAGTTTGCCATCGTATGCGCAGCGCTGCTCTACGATGCGGGACGCCTTCTGGTACCGGATGAGATTCTGGAAAAGGGCGACACCCTTCTTTCCCCGGACGAACACCGCATCATACGCGGCTATCTGGAAAAAGGCTACCAGATGCTGCACCCGGATTACAACGACTATAAATTTCCGGAGCTGACCTTGAAAATTGTCGGGCAGATGGCAAGGCTGCCACAAACTGTTTCTTCGCCCATGCCGCCCAAAATCCGCTGGAAGAATGGAACCCATGTCCTGCATACGGCAAGTGCGTTTGACGATATGACTTCCATGCACCTGGACCGCGAACCGGTCTCCGAGCTTACCGCCGTACGCCTGCTGCGCAAGCATACGGACCATTACCCGGCTCCCTTCGTTACGGCGTTAATCCAGAGCATCCACATCCTGCCGGACGGCAAATGCGTGGAATTCTCCAACGGACAGAGAGGCATCGTAATTTCTGAAAATCAGAAAAATTATGCGCAACCTGTGGTCATCCTGTTTTCCAACAACCAGCGCATTGACTTCTCGGAAACAAAATTCCAGAAGAGCATGCATATCACAGATGTGATGAAGACCATGGATGTACGCCTCAAAGTAGACCGCGACACCTTTAAGCAGTACAAAACCGACGCCCACACGAGGGAGACTACGATACGCTATCTGCAAAAAAGAAAACAGCTTGCCGCGGCCGGAAGAATTTAGGCGCCACAGCAATGACAGTAAAAAGCGGGAATTTCCGAAAATGTATCGTTTTCGGAAATTCCCGCTTTCTGATATTCCTGTGATTACAACACCCGTACCTGGCTAACGGAATCTTAAAAGTTATACGTTAGCTGCGATATCCGTCCGGATTCATGCTCTGCCATCTCCAGGAGTCCGCACACATCCTGTCGATGCCAAATTCAGCCTCCCAGCCCAGCTCTGCTTTCGCTTTTGAGGCATCTGCATAGCAGGTCGCGATATCTCCTGCCCTTCTCGGCTTAATCTCATAGGGAATCGGCTTGCCACATGCCTTCTCATACGCTTTCACCACGTCCAGCACACTGTAGCCCTTTCCAGTTCCAAGATTGTAAATTGTCACGCCGGATTTGTCTTCAATCTTCTTCAATGCCTTCACATGCCCCTTTGCAAGGTCTACGACATGGATATAATCGCGGACGCCTGTGCCATCCGGCGTATCGTAATCATCACCAAATACACCCAGGCGTTCCAGCTTGCCAACTGCAACCTGCGCAATATAGGGCACCAGATTGTTGGGGATTCCCTTCGGATCCTCACCGATGATTCCACTCTCATGCGCGCCGATTGGATTGAAGTAACGAAGAAGCACGACATTCCACTCGGGATCTGCCACATGGAAATCAGTCAAAATCTGCTCCAACATGCCTTTCGTCTGTCCGTACGGATTCGTAATCTGTCCCTTGGGGCATTCCTCGGTGATCGGAATGATCGCCGGATCTCCATATACGGTAGCGGAAGAAGAGAAAATGATATTCTTCACGCCATGCCTCCGCATCACATCGCATAAAATCAAAGTTCCGGTGATATTGTTGTGATAATATTCCAGAGGTTTCTGCACCGATTCCCCGACTGCTTTCAATCCGGCAAAATGAATCACGCTGTCAATTTTTTCTTTCTCAAACACTTTTTCCAAAGCCTGCGCATCCAGAATATCCACCTGATAAAACGGAACCTTTGCGCCGGTAATTTTCTCGACTCTCTTTACTGCTTCCTCGCTGGAATTTACCAGATTATCCACTACGACCACTTCATATCCCGCATGAATCAGTTCAATGCATGTGTGGCTGCCAATATAGCCTGCTCCGCCAGTTACTAAAATTGCCATAATCATCTACCTCCTGCCATTTTCATTGTCATCTGTCCTAATACAACGAATATCAGAGATTACATTCTCGTTGTACCAGCATATTTACGTTAAATAAAGTATAGCATATTTCCATTATTTAGTAAATAACTTTTTTGTTTACTTGAAAATTTACTAAATTTTCTGGCACTGTGATACAATCTTTTGCATTTCCTGCCATTTGGCCTCCATGTCCGCTACAAGTTTCATCTGTGTACGGCACCTATCCAGATTATGCCCTTTTCTATGCGTTTTAAAATAAGTATCGCCCTGAAGGTAATCCGTAAGGAAACGCAGGCCGCACTCATAGGTCATGACCTTCGCCCCCATCGGGAGCATGGCAATCTCAGTTTCTCTAAGGCTGCCCTGACAACCCTCCAGAAAACCTCTCGTATACAAGTCAAAAAGATGCAAATCCAGGCTTACTTTGGAAAGATCCTGCTCGTCCTCTGCCCCGGTGCTGGCGCCAAACCGGATGGAGTCTCCAAAATCATGGACGGAAAGCCCCGGCATTACCGTGTCAAGGTCAATCACGCAGATTCCCTTGCCGGTCCTTTTATCCATCATAATATTATTCAGTTTCGTATCGTTATGGGTCACCCGCAAAGGCAGCTTTCCCTCCGCCTGCATCTGTCCCAGCACGCCGGTAATATCCTTACGTTCCTGATAAAAACGTATCTCCTCCTCCGCTTCCTTTGCCCTGCCACAGACATCTTCCTTAACAGCGCGCTGAAACACCTCAAAACGCGCCCCCGTATCGTGAAACCCCGGAATTGTCTCATGCAGCGTCTCTGCCGGATAATCCGACAGAAGATGCCCAAAATTCCCAAACGCTTTCGCGCTCTCGTAGAAATCCTGCTCCGTCTCCACTTTATCGTAGCACATGGCGTCCTCAATCATATAATACATGCGCCAGTAATCCCCGGATGCATCCTGATAGAAAGGTTTTCCATCCTTACTGAAAATAACCGTAAGCGTCTCCCTTAATTCATCGCCGCCGGCCTGCTTGATTTTTTCCTTCAGGAAAGAGGTGACTCCCGTAATGTTTTCCATAACATCCACCGGCTTTGCAAAAATACTCCGGTTCATGCGCTGAAGGATATAGCGTACCTGGGCCTGCAAAAGAAACGTATCATTGATATGTCCGCTGCCCCAGGGACAAATTTCTCCTGCCTCGCCCTGTATCTGGAAATGGCGGGTAACCTCCTTCGCCCGTGCCAGTAAATCCATATTCATCATAAAATCCCTCCAGATATCATTCCTGTCTCCTAAAATTCCTCCGGATACAAGCCCTGTTTCTTCAATCCGGCAATCGCCTCTACGACCATCTCCTTATCTTCCTTATAGGTAACCCCATACCATTTATCCTGTGAAGTCAGTACGCGAACGCTCGCCTTATCGTCCTTCAGAAGTTTGCCAACCGCCGTCGGAAGGAAATACTCTGCCTTGAGCGGGTTGTCCGGCAGCTCATTTTCCAGAAAATCCTTAAACCCAGCTTCCAGCTCCTTCAGCAAGCTCTTTGAAAATCCCCACATATTCATAGAAACAATACTGTCTGTGGAAACTTCTGTCCAGGTATTTCCATCATCCTCGGTAAATGCCGCCCCTTCTCCCCGTTTCTCGATACGGGTACGTTCCACAATCTCCTCAAGAAATCCCTGCGCATCCGTCTTACAGATTCCTCTCGCCACATGGCCATTTTCTGTCAGCGTATTTTTCAGTGCATAGCCCACCATCGCATAACGGTATTTTTCATCATCCTGATGGTTCATCAGATAATCATAAATTGCCCGGTAGGCGTGTTTGCCATAGTAATCATCTGCATTGATGACCACAAAAGGCCCGTCCAGCACATCTTTGCAGCAGAGAATTGCATGGCCAGTTCCAAACGGTTTCTCTCTGCCCTCGGGCACTTCAAATCCCTGCGGTATCTTTGTAAGCTCCTGGTAGACGTATTCCACCTGAATTTTTTCCGAGACACGGTTGCCGATGCTCTCCTTAAACACCTGCTCGTTTGCCCTCTTGATAATAAATACCACTTTCTCAAATCCCGCCGCCATGGCATCATAAATGGAAAAATCCATGATGATGTGTCCCTGCGCATCCACCGGGTCAATCTGTTTCAATCCACCATAACGGCTCCCCATGCCTGCCGCCATGATTACAAGTGTCGGTTTGCTCATAATTAAAACCCTCCTGAACTAGTTTAATATGACTGCTCATTTCTGAAATGAACACTTCCGTAAAGTTATTTCCATAATAATACAAAAGAGGAAATGACACAAGCGAATATTGTATGCCAGATAAAAAAACAAGGACTAAATCAGCGACGCCCCTTTCTCCTGCAGGGTTCCTCTAACTTAGTCCTCATACTCGTATCATTTCCAAAAATCAAAAACGCTATACTCTCGACAGATATTCTCCGGTTCTCGTGTCAATCTTGATGATATCCTCCTGCTCTACAAACAGAGGCACATACACGGTTGCCCCGGTCTCCACGACTGCCGGTTTCGTTGCTCCGGTTGCCGTATCACCCTTGAATCCCGGCTCTGTATCTGTAATCTTCAATTCCACAAACAGAGGCGGCTCAACTGCAAATACGCTGCCATTATGGGAGCACATCTTCACCATCTCGTTTTCTTTTACAAATTTCAGAGCGTCGCCAATTGCCTCCGCATCCAATGCGATCTGCTCGTAAGTCTCAACATCCATGAAATGGAACAAATCTCCATCTGAATACAGGTACTGCATGTCCGCCCTCTCAATTCTTGCCTGCGGACATTTCTCCGTAGGACGGAAGGTCTTTTCAACTATGCCTCCGTTCTTGATATTCTTTAATTTCGTCCGGACAAAAGCCGCACCCTTTCCCGGTTTTACATGCTGGAATTCAATAATCTGATAAATATTATTATCTAATTCAATCGTAATGCCATTCCTAAAATCTCCCGCTGAAATCATTCGATTTTCCTCCTTAAATTCATCTGATAAGATTGGGCATCCTGCCCTCACACCTGTTACATTCTATACTATAATGGAAGATTTTTCAACCTTTTTCTTCAATCTCGCAAATCATGTCAACACGGGTCTGGTGCCTGCCGCCCATAAATTCTGCTTCCAGATATGATTTTACGATATCTTTTGCCAGCTCGTTTCCGACAATCCTCGCGCCGAATGCAATCACATTTGCGTTGTTGTGTTCTTTGATCAGATGCGCGGTCGTCGTATCGGAACAGACCCCGCAGCGTATGCCTTTGATTTTGTTGGCTGCCAGGGAAATCCCGACTCCCGTGCCACAGATTAAAATTCCGCAGTCCGCTTCCCCTGCTGCCACGGCACGTCCGACTTTCTCCCCATATACCGGATAATGACAGCTCTCTGTACTGTCCGTTCCGAGGTTCACAACCTCATGCCCCAGACTTTTTACATACTCCATAACTTCCATTTTCAGGTCCACTGCCGTATGGTCGTTTCCAATTGCTATTTTCATTTCATTTCCTCCTCCAATTCATTTTTAATCAATTTATAATAGTTACTTTAAATTTTTAAGATGATGCCGATAGAAAAACAGCACGATCCTCTCCAGATAGCGTTTGAGGACAATCTGAATCTCTTCTTTCGGATGAATCGGCTTTGTAAGAATCGTCCGTATTCCGGCACGGTTCGCACCATACACATCCGTAAATATCTGATCCCCGACAAACAGGGTATTGTCCGCATCCGTCCCCATCAGCTCCATTGCCTGACGGTAACCGGAAACCTTCGGCTTGCCCGCCTTAAAAATATATTTGACCTGAACGACATCGTTGAACATCTTTACGCGCGGCTCCTTATTGTTTGACAAAAGACAGCATTGGTACCCCAGCTCCTTCAAGTGTGCAAACAGCCTGATTGCCCGCTCATCCGCCGGCGCGCCATGCGGCACAAGCGTATTGTCCACATCAAAAATAATTCCGCGGTATCCTTCCCCATATAAACGGTCAAATTCTATCTCATAAGCGGAATCCAGATATTCATCAGGATATAAATTCTCCAACATACATTCCTCCGTCGCCAGGTTTTATGATCCTGTCAGTTATCCAATATTTTCTTTATCTCATCCATAAATGTATTTACATCCTTAAATTCACGGTATACGGATGCAAATCTCACATATGCCACCGGATCCAGTTTCTGTAAGTGGTTCATAACGATCTCTCCGATTTCAGAACTGGAAATTTCCTTTTCCTCTCTGTTGAAAATATCCACTTCCACTGTGTTCACCAGATGGCTGATCTGTACGGCAGACACCGGACGCTTATGGCAGGCTCTCAGAATGCCGGCCTCCACCTTGGAACGGTCGTACTGCTCCCTGTTGTCATCCTTCTTGATAACAATCAGTGGAATGGTTTCAACTTTCTCATATGTAGTGAAACGTTTTCCGCAATCATCACAGAGCCTTCTCCTACGGATTGCGTTGTTATCATCTGCCGGTCTGGAGTCAATGACTCTCGTGTTATCACTGCTGCAATATGGGCACTTCATGAAATCTCCTCCTTGGTACAGATTTTAATTTCCACTTTTGGTAAGATTATCAAGTTCAGTATAGCTTTCTTTATTGTCCTTGTCAAATATTCAAGAAGATTTTCAATCCATTCCCTCGAATATCTCGCTCAAGGTCATTTTTATATTCGGAAACGCCCGCAGAATTATCTCCGCATCGGCATTATAATCCTCAAGCTCCTTGTCATCCTGCAAAATATAACTCTGATCAAGAATATATTTCCCATCCATCAGGTAATATATTTCCACAGATTTGCCCTGCGGAAAAACTATCCAGTATTCTTCCACGCCGGCTTTTTCATAGATGTCCTTTTTCTCTTTCTTATCACGCTTTGCCGTCGTAGGGCTTAAAGTCTCCGCAATAAATTTGGGAATTCCGCTGTACGCTCCTCCCTTTAAATGCTTGCGGTCACAGATCACCATGATGTCCGGGCACAGGTAATCGTCATTCTCCTCAGGGTGGTATTTAAAATCCAGATTTTCAATAGATACAAGACACAGGCTATTCTTTAATCCATGTCTTATTGCAGCATAAATATTTCCGTTTATAATCCCATGCTGATATCCCGGCGAGGGCGACATATCATAAATCACGCCGTCTATCTTTTCATCTCTCCAGTGTTCCTTTGCAGCCAATCCCATAACATCCATCCCCTTTCTTCCGCCTGCCTATTAATTGTTCCTTATATTTTCCATCCCATACACACAAAAACGTGTTTCGTTTGAATTATCATATCATACAGGGAAAAAAACCGCAAGAAAAACTCCCCCGCAAAAAGACGGCGCCCAGACAGGCGCCGCCCCTTACATACACTTTTCATTTTCCAAACATCCCAACCAGACAATATTGGCACAAAGCGCAAGACCAGGCTAGCTCGTAGCGCCGTTACCTTCTGCACCGTCTGCCGGCGCATTTCCATCTGCATTGCCCGTATCTGCAGCATTTTCTCCATCGGCCACGCCATCCGTGGCAGTCTCACCGTTTGCGCCGTCCGTTCCTGTGCTGGTATCAGAATTTCCCTGAATCGGAGTAATCACAATGTTCTGTGCTTCCACATTTGTTTTGCGTTTCACAATATCCTCTATCTGCGCGCGTTTCGCATCTGTAACCTCTCCCATGTTCAGTACCACGTCCGCATTACCATCCGTGATGCTTACCACAACATCCGTAAATCCTTTTGCCTCAAGCAGCATCTCCGCAGCCGCCTCGCGCTCTGCAATATCCGTCATGGCAACCATGGCGTTGACCGCATCCTGTTTCTGTTCCTCAGTGATATTCACATTGTTGATCAATTCCAGCAAGGATGCCTTGTTCTGGGAACGCACCTGCTCCCGGTTCAATTTGACCTCCGATACAAAATCAACATTGTTCACGCTGCTGCTTGTAAGAACTGCCTCTCCCGGATTCTCTGCATCTGCATTCTGTCCGGCTGCAATTTCTTCCCCGGTCTGCACGCCCAGCGCTTCCGTTCCCGTCTCTGCGCTCTCTTCCGTATCCGTAAAAATATCTTCCGCGTTATACATATCCTCGTCAGAAATGTCATATGTACTTTCCTTGGTGTCCGCACTCGCCTCCTGCGCGAGGTCTTTGTCACTTCGGCTTCCCGTATATTGCAAATAGCCTGCAACGGCAATCATAAGAGCCAAAGCCGTGATGATAATCTGATTCTTCCTGAAAACTTTTTTCAAAATGATGCCCTCCTGTCAATTCATCTTAACTACCTTAATTTTATGTACTTCCACTGGAAATAATGCTAAAACTGCATCAGAAATATTTTTTGCCACCTGTGCATTTCCACCTCCTTCTGCCACCACCAGCACGCCTTCCACACAGGGCGCCACCTCTTTCTTCACAAAAGGCGCTCCATCATTCTCATTTCCGCCGAAATAGACGGTTTCTTCCTGAGACTGCTGATCGGTGCTGCTGCGCGTCATCGCGCCATCCTGTTCCTTCGTATCCTGGCTCGTCCTGCTTTTGTCCTTTTCCACCTGCTGCTCCCCCTCATCCTTGAGCGTAATCATTACCTCCACCTTCCCCACGCCCACCATATTTTCCAGAATTTTCTCCAGCCGACGCTCCATCCGTCTTGCGTAATCCCCGTTATCTTCACTGGAAGACTGCTGTTCTACAACCTGTTCCTGCTCCTCTTTGGAATCCGGTTTTTTATCTATCGGAATTGCAATTACCAGCAGCAGGATGCCCGCAAGCCCCCCAATCAATAACTGGTTTTTCGGTATCTTTTTCAGTTTATCCAGAGAAAACTTTTCTTTCTTCATCCTCGCTCTTCCTCTCTTTATACAATTACAATACGAATCTGCTCATCCTTCAGCCTGTAAAATTCCCTCAAGTCCTGCCGCAGTTCATACACCTGCGGATATTGGGCGCTATCCCCCGCATAAGACGCTTTCTGCATAGATGCCCCGTCCTCCTGAAACGACACCGTCATATCAATGGAGGCAACCTCATAGCCATCCGTCAGCCGTACTTCCACCTCCCTGGGCACAAGCTGCTTTTCCTCTGCCATCCGGCCAACGTCCATGCCCAGCGCGCGCTCATATTCCCTGATATAAAGCTCCTTCTGGGTCATTTCCAAATGCTCCGTATCAAGTTTTATATTATCCATGCCCTGGAAAAATTCTTCCTGGCTGATTTTCTGCCTGAGCGCCTCCTCATCCCCCAAAAGCTCCAATACCGGAGACGCGACAAGGATCGTCAATAAAATCCCAGAGAAAAAACGCACATATTTCTGGTAATTTTTCCTCGGCAACAGGTGCAGAACCACCGTAATCAACAGATAAAAACACACCAGATTTTTTACCCAGTGAAAGATATAACTCATTCCTGCTCCTTTCCGCCATAAAGCGTCCATATGCTGACAAAGCAAACGGCTGCGTTTCCATACGATCCTGTTTTCAGTGGTTAAAGGTCGTCGCCGCCGTCACCATGGCAATCGTCACCAGAAACAATACCGTCGTCGTCACTACCACTTTGCAGAGAAGATTCCCGCCATCTCCCGTACCGGCAATACAGCCAATCATCCGCTTGTCCGCCACCGGCTGCATCATTGCTGCCAGCAGCTTATACAGAAACGTCATCACCCACACTTTTATCAGCGGTCCTGCGCACAGAACCAGCAGCACGACAATCGCCGCCATGCCGATCCCGTTTTTAATGATAATTCCGGAACCGACCATAATTTCCGTCACCGCATTGATGGAAGTCCCAAGCCCCGGCATCATGCCCGCGGTCTTGGCAATCAGACCGGATTTGAAAGTGTCAATGACCGGAGTCAGAAGGTTCTGCACCACATTGATTCCGATGACAACCGTAAACAGGCACTTTACGGTCCATAAAATCCCGGACTTTATCAGCGACGTCATCTTTGAAAACATTTCCTCCCCGGTCAGATAATTCATCAGCTCCAACGTCACATAAATCTGGATGCCCGGAATTATCAGCCTCTGCATCATCCATTCCATGCCGTAAATCAGCAGGAACGTCATATCATAGAATCCCGCCGCCGTGGTAATCTGCCCGGAAAATACCATGCTTGCCGTAAACAGCGGAATCACCACCTTCAAAAACATCATCACCCGGGAAATTGCCATGACGGATACATCCCGCAGGACGAAAAAGGACTTCATTAACAGCACCAGAAGGAGAATGTAGACCATATAAAAACTGATTTCCGTCACCGACGGGTTCTCAAAGACATTGGCAAAATTATAGAGGATTGCAAACACAATACACAAAATGACAATCTGTATCAGCGTTCCCCGAAATTCCTGAATTTCTGAGAAGACAGCGGAAAAAATCTTTCCAAACAGCCACCCTTTATCAATTTCCTCTCCGTCCAGCATCCGCTCCACCAATTCCCGGAAATCCAGTTCGTCCACTCCCTCCTGCCCGTCCAGCATCTGGTCAATCTCTGAGAAATCCAGCTCGTCCAGATAGCTGTCAATGGTCTCCTCCATCTCCATATCTATATCACTTGCCGCCTGCTCTTCTGTATGCAAGGCCGAATTTTCATTTCCCGCCTGCTCTTCCGTACCCACAGCCGCTTTCACGTCTCCCACAACGCCCCACAGACACAGCAGGGCCGCAGCCACGATCAAACCTGTGATCATCCAATATTTTCTCCGTGTCATATCGTTCCCCTTAAAATCCTATACCAGAAATTCCCCGATTGTCTCCAGCAGCACCAGAACCACCGGCATACTGATTGCCAGTATGGAAAGCTTCCCAAACATTTCAATCTGTCCCGCAACCGTCTGATACCCGGCGTCCTTGCAGAGATTCGCAGAGAACTCTGACACATAGGTAATCCCTATCATCTTAATCAGAATCACAATATAACTGCTGTCCAGGTTTACGTAATCCTGCATACGGTCAATGACAGAAATGACAAGGTTCAGCTTGGACATCAAAAAATAAAAAATACACAGAGATACCCCAAGCATTGCAAACAGCTCGTACTCTTTTTTCTGGCTCTTTAACATGATGCCCAGCAGCGCACCTACCGTACCAAGAACCGCAATTTTGATAATATCCATGAATACCTCCGCTAAAGCGCAAACAGGTTTCTCATTGTCTCGAACAGCTCATAGACATAGGGCACAATCCAGAACAGCACAATCAAAAGTCCGGCAAGGCTCGTCAAAAAAGCATGTTCATCCCTTCCGCTGTGTTTCAGCACCTGACTGAGCACTGTCACCAGAATCCCCACGGCTGCAATTTTAAAAATCAAACTTATACTCATAGTTCCCTCCGCATTCCTATACCAGCAGTATGATAAGAAACAGACCGCACATCACGCTCAATACGCCGGATAGTTTTTTCTTATCCTGCAATTCCTCCTGCGCCTTTTGGATCAATACCTCCGTCTGCTCTATGTACAGCTCCAGATTCCTAAGCTGCATCTGCCCATCCAGATATCCGAAATTTTCCCCGGCGCGTTTCAAAACCCCGCATTCCTCTTCATCAAACAGGAACCGGTCTCTTTCCCGCTCCACGAGAGCATTCCAGAAACATCCCACGCTCTCCTCATTTTCATCCAGCCCCCGCGCCGCCGCCGCCAGAAAGGAAGAAAACGGCTCCTTGTTCTGGGATGCAATCTGCAAAAACGCCTCCTTCAACGGTGTTCTGGCATAAGAAATCTCTCCCCACAACATCAAAAACATCTCCTTCATCCCTATAAGCTGCCGCACATGCTCCTGAAGCTCCTGCTGGATTTTCCAGCCGTACAGGACAGACGCCAGGACAATCAGGATACTGCCTGCAATTTTTAACATAATCTTTTCATCCTCCCATCATATACGGAAAATCTGCGCATCCCGCCCTCATGGGCAAGAAATACAAACCTGCCAAAAAATCCCTTTTCCAGCCATTTCGAGAGGTACATCTTGTCCTGCAAATCTTCGATATTCTTTGCATGCATGGTTCCTAAGATCCGACAGCCGCAGTGAAGCGCCTCCTCCACCGCAAGGCAGTCCTCCCGGCTCCCAAGCTCGTCTACAGCAAGAACCTGCGGCGACATGCTGCGCAGCATCAGACGCATTCCCTCAACCTTGGGACAGGCGTCCAGCACATCAGTGCGCGCCCCCAGATCATTCTGGGGAATTCCCAAAAAGCAGGCGGCAATCTCACTGCGCTCGTCCACAACGCCGACTTTTTTGCCGGGAAAATGACCGTTCCCTTCTGACAAAAGGCGGATGCAGTCACGCAGCATGGTCGTCTTCCCAACCCCCGGCGGCGAAAGGATCAGCGTATTGTAAACATCCCCTTCCACCATCAGCCAGGGAAGCAAGTCCAACGCACAGCCCTTTTTCTGTCTTGCCACACGAATATTCAGACAGCTGATATTGCGAAAAGAAAGGATTTTTCCCTGTTCGCAGACTGTTCGTCCCGCAACGCCCACCCGATGTCCGCCCTGGAGGGTAAAGAAACCGCTGCGCAGCTCTTCCTCCAGTGCATACATGGAATAACGGCTCATTCGGGATAACGTTTCTTTCATGTCTGTTTCCAGCCAGACGTAACTTCCCTGCCTGTCCCTTTGCAGCCCCGTCCCACTCTGGTTCCAGAAATATTCCCCCTCTTTTCCCAACACCATGACCGGGCGCCCGGTGCGCAGCCTGATTTCTTCTGGCTCAATTCCCTGTGCAAACCCCATCCGGCACAATGGACGCAGGGCGCCGGGAAATACATTGATGATTTCCTCCATAAACTGCCCTCCTGATAGCTTGTATCTGTTTTCAAATATATGAGGGCAGGAAGGGGAATATGACAAAAAAACTCCACATTTCCTGACTTCTCAGAAAATGTGGAGTTCTTCTACACAATTTACTATCTTCTACGAGCATAGACGTGATACGTTCCAGATTCAGTTTATATACAAAATCCAGTATCTCCGTCTTATCGTTATACCGGAACAGAGAATCACGCACTGTACACCATACTTCACCTTGGAAAGTATCTATTGCTCCCACATTGCTTTTCCGCAAAGTAGAAAAAGTTTCATTCCGGATATCATATTTCACCAACGCACGTTCCACACGCATAAATACATCACCATTCCTGTCTCCGACAATCCTGTTCACTTCATTGCCGGAAAGGTATCTGTCCATTACTTGCTGTTCTTCCGCTATTTCCCGTTTGAACTGCATCATCTGTTTTCCATCATAAACGTTTACACCTTCACGCGTGCCAAACCACATCCTTCCCAATGTATCTTGATAAATCGCCAATACAGACGGCTGGGACAATCCATCTTTCATTCCCAAAGTTTTAAAATTTTGAGCATATATATAAGGTATAGAACAGCAAAGTAAAAAAAGAATCATTAACGAGTGACATATATATTTTTGTACCATTTGTATTGTCGTTTTAAGGTTCTCAAATAATAGATACACACATCAGCATCCGAATACAAAGATAGCACATATTTAACAAAATTAAAGTATAATTTTGTACGATTATAGAGATAAAATAATCCACAATACAAAAAACACAGATAAATCGATAAAGAAAAGACAATAGTCACCTACCGGATTTCCGGTTTTCCATATCTTTGTCCCGCAAGGATTTATATATAATAACTTTAAATAAACAC
Source organism: uncultured Lachnospiraceae bacterium (assembly GCA_910587895.1). Lineage (GTDB taxonomy): Bacteria > Bacillota > Clostridia > Lachnospirales > Lachnospiraceae > Petralouisia. The sequence goes on along the minus strand of CAJUOE010000136.1, from coordinate 248 downwards.
TCACATGAAATTTGTTTGTCGCATCATCCTCTTTTCACTATTGATTCTGGGGACATCCACAACAGTCGTAACAGAAAGCAGTCAGAACCTAATCAGAACGTCCTCTCTTTCCGTGCAAGATGAATTTGAAACTTTGATGGAGAAAATCAGGGAAGACTTTGCACAAAACCCGCTTATTGACGAGGCATTAAACATATTCCAGAACTGCAAGAAAACAAAGGTCGTAAAGAACAGCGACACCTCGTAGG